>NZ_JBXWQI010000010.1:0-152449 GCF_059612305.1 Ruegeria sp. CDSA033
TCGGCCACCGGTTCCTCGGGCTCGGTAACTTCGGGGTCAGGTACTTCGGCCACCGGTTCCTCGGGCTCGGTAACTTCGGGGTCAGGTACTTCGGCCACCGGTTCCTCGGGCTCGGTAACTTCAGGGTCAGGTACTTCGGCCACAGGTTCCTCAGGCTCGGTAACTTCTGGGTCAGGCACTTCGGCCACCGGTTCCTCAGGCTCGGTAACCTCAGGTTCTGGCACTTCGGCAACCGGCTCTTCGGGCTGCGGGGTTTCTTCAACCGGTGGCGTTGGGGCCGGCGGAGTGGTGGAGCCGTTGTCCAGCATGACCTCACCCTGGGTGGCAGCAAAGTTCTGCGTCACCATCACAGCGTCGAAACCCTGCATGTCGCCGGTTTCAATTCCGATTCCGATGTATTTGAAATCTGGGTTCAGAATGTTGGCGCGGTGACCGGGGCTGTTCATCAGGTTCTGATGAAGCTGGGCGACGTCATCGCTGATGCCTGGCGCGCCGCGCTCGGATTGCCAGGCGATGTTTTCACCTGACCGCCAGTTGCCCGAGAAGTCGAACCCGGCCATTTCCATCCGCTGCGTGGCGCTGGAACCACCCGAGCCGGTGTGGCTGAACCTGTCAGTTTCCAGCATCCATTCACTGTGATCCTCGGACGAGTCGTTCAGGCGCGTTTCAAGCTGTAGGGGGTCCAGCCCGCGGGATGTGCGCTCTTGGTTAATCAGCGCCAGCATTTCTTGTTCGATACTACTTGCAGTCGACATTTTTGCCTCCGATTGGTTTTTTGTCGTGGTAGACGGCGCCAGTTACAAAGGCTCGATGCTGCCTTGATAGGGATGGTGTGTTCAGAGGCGAGTTTTGGCGGGTCAGTGCTACCGCCACGGGATTCGCTGCGCTGCAAAATGCCGGGCAAAATGTTGCTGAGGGGGAAATGGCAGCTTGTCGCGCGTGGGCGGCCCGAGTCGGCGTAAATCATCCGACCCTAGAAACGACAAACCCCCGGGCGATGCCTCGGGGGTCGTCAAATAGTGTCATCCAAAGCTGGACGAGCGAGGTTTTAGAGCAAACCTTCGCGCTGTGCTTTCTTACGTGCCAGTTTACGGGCACGGCGGATCGCTTCAGCTTTCTCGCGCGCTTTTTTCTCGGACGGTTTCTCGAAATGTTGCTTGAGCTTCATTTCGCGGAACACGCCTTCGCGCTGCAGCTTTTTCTTCAGGGCACGAAGCGCCTGATCGACGTTATTGTCGCGAACACTAACCTGCATGTGGTTGTCACCACCTTTCTAGATAGAGTTGCAAGGAAATTGCAGGAATTGGCCGTATAGCAAAGCCGTTCTATCTTGTCTAGTACTGGTCCCCAGAACCGGAGAACCGCCATGACCACCACATATGAAGACACCAAGCAGCAGTTGTTGGACGCGATTTTGATCCAAGTGCCGTTTGACGGCTGGTCCGAAACCAGCTTCCGTGCAGCTATCTTAGATTGCGATATGGATGACACGCTGGCGCGCGCGATTTGTCCCCGTGGCGCAGTTGATCTGGCACTGGCCTTTCACGCGCGCGGCGACGCGGCGATGGAGGATCGGCTGAAGTCTTCGGACCTGAGCGAGTTGAAGTTCCGCGACCGAATCGCCGCTGCAGTTCGG
Source organism: Ruegeria sp. CDSA033 (assembly GCF_059612305.1). Lineage (NCBI taxonomy): Bacteria > Pseudomonadati > Pseudomonadota > Alphaproteobacteria > Rhodobacterales > Roseobacteraceae > Ruegeria > Ruegeria sp. CDSA033. The sequence goes on from NZ_JBXWQI010000010.1 coordinate 1,637, forward strand.
TTCCGGCTTGAGGCGGTTCCGGACAAGGAGCTTGTTCGCCGGGGCATGACGTTGTTTTCGCTGCCCACCCACGCGGCCGATGGGGCAAAAGCCTTGTGGCAGACCTGCGATCTGATCTGGGACACGCTGGGCGATTCCTCGGAAGACGTAAACTGGTACACGAAACGGGCGACGTTGTCGGGCGTCTATTCCTCGACCCTGCTGTTCTGGCTGGGCGACGATTCCCCCGATCACCAGAAAACATGGGAGTTTCTGGATCGGCGGATAGACAACGTCATGCAGTTCGAAAAGATCAAGGCGCAGGTGAATGACAACCCGTTGTTCAAACCGTTTCTGGCGGTGCCGAACTGGTTGGCCGGTCAGGTAAAAGCGCCGACGAAGATGCGTGCTGATTTGCCGGGTATGTTGAACCCGCGCAAGTAAGCGTCTGGGCCTTCCAGAAATTGCCTGCTAGGCATTGGGCAAAGGAGATTTGCCCATGACCCAGATGATGCGCGCTGTCGAAATCACCAAACCCGGTGGTCCGGATGTTCTGCAACTGACGGAACGCCCGGTGCCGGAACCGCAAGCCGGACAGGTGATCCTGAAAGTGGCCTATGCGGGTGTGAACCGGCCTGACGCGCTGCAGCGTGCCGGGGCCTATGATCCGCCGCAGGGTGCCAGCGATTTGCCGGGGCTTGAAGCATCGGGTGAAGTTGTTGCCGTTGGTGCCGGGGTCGAGGGTCTGGCCATCGGCGATCAGGTCTGTGCCTTGCTGCCCGGTGGCGGTTATGCGGAATATGTGGCCACACCCGCTGCGCATTGTCTGCCAGTTCCTTCGGGAATGGGGATGAAAGAGGCCGCGTGCCTGCCCGAAACCTTCTTTACTGTGTGGTCCAACGTCTTCACGCGCGGCGGGCTGAAGGCAGGTGAGCGTTTTCTGGTGCATGGTGGGTCCAGCGGCATTGGCACAACAGCGATCCAGCTGGCGAACGCGTTTGGTGCGCGGGTGTTTGCAACCGCCGGATCTGCTGAGAAATGCGAGGCCTGTGTGAACCTCGGGGCGGAGAGGGCGATCAATTACCGGGATGAGGACTTCGTGGGCGTCATGCGGGCTGAGGGTGGGGCGAACCTGATCCTCGACATGGTTGGTGGCGACTATATCCCGCGCAACGTCAAAGCTCTGGCCGAGGATGGGCGTCTGGTTCAGATCGCCTTCCTGCAAGGGCCGAAGGTCGAGTTGAACTTTGCGATGATGATGGTCAAACGCCTGACCCTGACGGGCAGTACTTTGCGCCCGCAAAGCGATCTGGCAAAGGCGAAGATTGCGCAGGATCTGCGCGAAGCGGTCTGGCCATTGCTGGAGTCTGGGAAGGTGGCCCCCGTCATGGACAGTGAGTTCCATCTGGCCGAGGCGGCAGCCGCCCATGCGCGGATGGAAAGCTCGGGCCACATCGGCAAGATTGTCCTCAAAGTCGCCGGTTAAAGTTCTGGCGCGGGTAAATCCCGCGCTTTTTCCGATCAGACCACTGCGCGGCGGTAAAGATGCCAGGTTGCATGGCCCAGGACTGGCATGACAACGATCAGCCCCAGCAGCATCGGGATAGCTCCGATGATCAACAGGGCCGCTACGATGAACCCCCATGCCAAAATTACACCGGGGTTATGCCGCAACACCCGAACCGAAGTCACGACCGCCACCGGCAGTCCGACAGGACGGTCCAACAGCAATGGAAAGCTGACGACGCTCATGGCCAATGCAACGAGCGCGAATAAAAACCCGATCGCATTGCCGAAGATGATCATGGACCAGCCTGCGCCCGTGGTGAACACCTGAGTCACGAAAGCCCCGAGTGAGGTGGGCAGATCAGGCCCAAGCGTATGCACATAGATGCTCTGCGCGACCATCAGCCAAATCAGCAGCAGCATGACCAGATAGAACCCCAAGGCCAGAATTGCACCGAAGGACGGGGACCGGAAGACGCCCAAGGCGTCCAGCCAATGCACCTCGCCGCCTTGCTCGCGTTTGCGGCTGATTTCGTAAAGGCCCACGGCTGCGATCGGACCGACTATTGCGAAACCCATGATCAGCGGTGCCAGTAGGGGCACCATGTTGCGATTCAGGCCGAAGCCGAACATCAGCAGACCTGCGATTGGGTAAACCAATATGATGAAAATCGCATCCGCCCGTGTTTCCAGAAAATCATTGTACCCGGCCTGCAAACAGGCCTTCAGGTCCTGCATCGTAAGCGTTTGCACCTGTGGCAGATGCCGGGTGTCCGCGCTGCCGATATGGTGCACGCTTTCCGTGATATGATCGCCGGTCGCGCCGATGTTTCGGGCGGCCCAACTGATCGGATTTCCTATTGTTTTGGCCATCTTGATCCCCTCCCTTTGCCAGTGCGCAACGGGTTGAATCCGGCGGTGGTTGCCTTTGGCCGGACCAGCCGGCAACGCTCAGACCCCAGTATAGCACAGTTTTTCCCGTTGTGGTTGCGCGGCAGCGAAAACCTACCAATTGCCCTGTTTCACAGGCGTGTTAGCTTGGCGTCAGGCAACAGGAGGTCAGCATGCAGCAAACGGCAAGAACCGTCGTCATTCATGAACACGGCGGTCCCGAAGTTCTAAAGATCGAAGACCGGCCCTTGGGCGAACCCGGACCCGGCGAGGTTCGCATCCGCCACCGGGCCTGTGGGCTGAACTTCATTGATGTCTATCAGCGCACTGGGTTGTACCCGATGGATTTACCGCACGCGCTGGGCATGGAAGCGGCAGGTTTGATTGAAGCCGTTGGCGAAGGTGTTACCCATCTGAAACCGGGCCAACGCGCAGCTTATGCCGCAGCACCCGCCGGGGCCTATTGCGAGGCGCGCGTGATGCCAGCGGCGCAGGTGTGTCCGTTGTCCGAAGGGATTTCTTTTGACGCGGCTGCGGCGATGATGCTCAAGGGGATGACGGTCGAGTATCTGTTTCACCGGACAACGCCTTTGAAACGGGGTGACACGGTTCTGTTTCACGCGGCCGCCGGTGGCGTTGGTCTGATTGCCTGCCAATGGGCCAAGTCCGAGGGCATCACGCTGATCGGAACAGCCGGAACAGACGAAAAATGCAGCCTCGCGCAGTTCAACGGGGCTGCGCATTGTATCAATTACCGGACCGAGAACTTTGCCGAACGTGTGGCCGAAATCACCGGCGGCAAGGGCGTGGATGTGGCTATGGATTCCATCGGCGCGGACACGTTCAATGGCTCGCTGGACTGCCTGAAGCCTTTGGGAATGATGATCTCATTCGGCAATGCGTCGGGGCCAGTCCCGTTGATGGATATCGGTATTTTGGGCAAGAAAGGTTCCTTGAAAATCACCCGACCGACCCTGTTTACCCATATCGCCGACCCTTCTGTATGTCAGGCAATGGCACGGCGGTTGTTCGGCAAGGTCGAGGGCGGCGAGGTGAAAATCCACATCGATCAGCGGTTCCCGTTGGATCAGGTGGCCGAGGCGCACCGAGTTCTTGAAGCGCGTCAGACCACAGGCAGCACGGTTATGGAGCCGTAAGACGGACTGAGCCCGGCTCGTTGGTGTTTGATCTTGAAACGAAAAGCGGCGGCAGAATACTCTGCCGCCGCCTAATTGGGGAATGTCAGAAATTATTGCTGCAGTTCCGCCGGTGTTTTATCCGCGATGGTTTCCCAATTGGCGCTGGCTTGTTCGACAAAACCAGGGATGTCACCTTCCCAGCGCTGCTGGATGTCTTGCGACAGGTTCAGGTACAGCTTGTTGTCGACGATCTTCCAGTAGGTCGGGTCACCGTCAAACTTGAAGCCCATCGCAGCGCCGAATGCGCAATAGCCGCCATATGCAGGCAGGTAGGCCTCGGGGTTTTCTTCGAACGCGGCTTTGTTTTCTTCATTGGCAAAGCGATACATCGCGTCGTTGTGCAGTGTGGTGATGCGGTAGTCACCTTTGGTCGGCTCGCCAGCGGTGAAGTAGGCAACCGGATCATAGCCCTGCATGGCGAGACCGGTCGAGCTTGCGTTCAGTTCAACACCAGCGGCCAGAGCTGAGCTTGCGATGGCAACAGACAGCGCGACGCCGCCGATAAGAGATTTGAACTTGTTCATTGTTTTCACCTTTCGTGAAGGGGCCGCCACGTGACGCAGAAAATTGCACCCAGACAACCCAAGAGTTTTTTTGTCCGTGAGACCCGCAATTGGTCGTCACGGAACCCAAGTGGGCAGGCGGCCTATCACGTTCAAAGCAATCAATTGTGAATGTGCAGGGGCGAAGAGGCACTGTTCACAAATGCAGGGTAGGCCTTAGGTATCGGGCTCGAAATCCAAAACGAATTCGGTGACTTTTTCCGCGGGCATTTCGCAGGGGCGAAGAAGAGATCCGCGTTTGGTCAGATAAAGGTTCAGGCTTATGTAGTCGCTGCCGTCCAGTGCGCGTGCGACAAGTTTCTGCGACTTGCCGTCTGAAAATTCCGTTCGACTGACGATATACCGCCTGCCGTGGGCACGCCCGGTCGACGACCCCTTGGGGATGGCAAAAAAAGCGGTAAGGAAGGCGTTCGGGGCGCTCAAGACTGCCCGATTTTTGGTTCAGTGCCGGATTTGATGCGGGCAATATTCGCGCTGTGGCGCCAATAGACCAACAGGGTCAGGACGCCAGCCAGTAGCAGCGTTTGCGAACTTGTCAGGAAAAGGACCCAGATAGTGGACGTTGCCGCCGCCGCAAGTGCCGCAAGGGATGAGATACGCCAGATTGCAGCAGCAACCAACCATGTCAAACAACAGGCCACACCGACACGCCAGTCCAGCGCCAGCCAGATGCCCAGAAACGTGGCGACCCCTTTGCCGCCCTTAAATCCCAGCCAAACCGGAAAGCAATGGCCCAAAAGTGCTGCCAGCGCGGCAATCTGCGCGGCATCCTCGCCCGCAAGGGCACGTGCGACCAGAACGGCAACCCCGCCTTTTGCGGCGTCGAAGATCAGGGTCAGGGCAGCGGCGGTCTTGTTGCCTGTCCGCAAAACATTGGTTGCGCCGATATTGCCCGATCCGATGTTGCGCAGGTTGCCCAGCCCCATCACCTTGGCCAGGACCATGCCAAACGGGATCGACCCCATCAGGTATCCAAGTGCCGCCCACAGGATCAGCTGGGTCATTGTGCTGTCGATGATCGGCATCAGGGTCTCCGGTAAACTTCTTGTCCTGCAACGAAAGTTGCGGTGACCTTACCTTGCATCCGCTGGCCGTCAAACGGTGTGTTCTGAGATTTGGATTTGAGCGAGAACCGGTCCAGCACAAAGGGCACATCCGGGTCAAACAGCACCAGATCCGCAGGCGCGCCTTCGGACAGACGGCCACTGTCCAGCCCTAATCGTTTCGCCGGGTTTAGGGCCATTGCGCGGAACAGTGTCGGCAGGTCCAACTGCCCGGCATGATACAGACGCAAGGCGGCGGGCAGCAGGGTTTCCAGCGCTACCGCGCCAGAGGCCGCCTCTTCAAACGGCAAGCGTTTGCTTTCCTCATCCTGAGGCGTGTGCATGGAACTGATCGTATCAATCAGGCCGGTCCGTACCGCTTCGATCACTGCTTGCCGGTCATCCTCGGATCGCAACGGTGGCTTGACCTTGAAGAAGGTGCGATAGTCGGCCACGTCCAGTTCATTCAGCGTCAGGTGGTGGATTGACGTACCTGCGGTGATGTCCAGACCGTTCCGCTTGGCCCGCTCCAGCGCAGGCAGGGCGCGGGCGGTGGTGATCTGGTCGGCGTGATAGGTGGCCCCGGTCATCTCTAGCAGAGCGATGTCGCGGTCCAGTCCCATCCGCTCGGCCATTGGTGAGACGGCGGGCAGGCCACGCAGCACGGCGAATTTACCACTGGTGGCTGCGGCACCATTGCTGAGGATGGGTTCTTGCGGGTGGGCGATGACCAGCGCGCCACAGGCCCAGGCATAGGTCAGGGCGCGGGAAAACACCTTGGTGTTGGCGATCACGTGATCGCAGTCAGTAAAGGCGACGGCACCGGCATCCTGCAGGAATCCGATCTCAGTCATTTCGCGGCCTTCGCGACCTTTGGTCAACGCGGCCATTGGCAGGACGTTAACCGGGGTGTCGGCCTGTGCACGGCGTGTGACGAACTCCAGACTTTCCGGCGTGTCGATCGCGGGGCTGGTATCGGGGCGGGTCACGATGGTGGTCACGCCTCCGGCCGCAGCGGCCAGACCGGCAGATTTATAGCTTTCCTTGTGCCGCTCACCCGGTTCACAGACCTTGACGCCGATATCGACGATACCGGGCGCGAGGCACTGCCCGCCACAATCGACGACTTGCGCCTCCAACGCCGGAGCATCCCCTTCGCCGCGCGCAGTAATCCGACCGTCGGATACTTGTAGCCAGCCAGGGCAGTCGGTGCCGGTTTCCGGGTCAATCAGGCGGGCGTTGGTGAAAAGAGTGTTGTTCATGCCATTGCCCTTTCGATGGCGGCTTTGGTGGCGGCGGGGTCAGCCTGATACTTGATCAGGTGTTTGTCGCCGCCCTTGGTGACGATCTGGACAAAGCTGCCCATGAGGTTGACCGCCTCTATCTGGTTCAGCGCCACTTTGCGTGGTCCCGGGCCGGTTAGGGTGGTGTCCGTTATCTGCCATGTGGTGGTCAGTTCTTCTGAGGCCAGGTACCATGCGCGAAAGGCGACCGCTGCAAGACCGGCGGGTGCCCCGGTCCAGACGTAGGGGTTTCCGACCAGCCACAGCACGATCATAGCGACTGCCATGGCCCCGGCGGCCAGCCATGTATTCGTGCGGATATACGCGCCTTTGTCGGGGGTGAAGGTCACAGGATCAGCCACAGGATGCCTCCGATGACCACCAGCGCCACCACTGCCAGCATGGCCGACCCAATACGGCGGGGTTTGGCGTCTTGTGGCGGGGTTTGCGGGGCCGAGAACGGTTTCGCGCTTTCGGTATTAATTGCTCCACCGGTCCAGCTTGTCGCCTCTTCTGTGTAAAGGCCGATCCGACGCACTTTGGCGTCCGGTCGCAAAGTGGCGGCACGTCCCTGAAACGCGGCACTGCGCACGACCATGACCCAGCCTTCAACGCTCTCCAGCGCAGCCCGGTCCAGTTGATCTTTAGGGACGCCGCACCCTTCGTTGAGATAGCCGAAAAGACCCAGTTCCTCGAGATCTGATACGGGAAAGACGTCGATCTGAACGGGATCCAGACCCTCGACACCCAGAACCTGGTCGGCGGCGCCCGGTTCGCGCAGGAACTTTGCTGCCTCGGGCCGCATGTCCAGCTGAAACAGGCGCAGGACGCCGTATTCGTGGGGGGCGACGATCAGATCACTCATGCTGCCTCGCGCAGGTTGCGGGCCAACAGTTCCATTGCGGCCATGCGAACGGCGACGCCCATTTCGACCTGTTCCTGAATAACGGACCGGTTGATGTCGTCCGCCAGCGTTCCGTCAATCTCAACACCGCGATTCATCGGGCCGGGATGCATGACGATGGCGTCAGGCTTGGCCTGCGACAGCTTAGCGGCGTCCAGACCATAGCGGTGATAGTATTCCCGCTCGGACGGGATGAACCCACCATCCATCCGCTCTTTCTGAAGGCGCAGCATCATCACGACGTCGACGTCCTTGAGGCCTTCGTTCATGTCGTCGTAAATTTCGGCGCCAAACTCGGCAAACTGGTTGGGGACCAGGGTCGGTGGTCCGATCAGACGAATACGGTTTTCCATTTTGCCCAGCAGGATAAGGTTTGACCGGGCCACGCGGGAATGGGCGACATCGCCGCAGATCGCGATGTTCAGACGGTGCAGGCGACCTTTGGCGCGGCGAATGGTCAGCGCGTCCAGCAGAGCCTGCGTCGGGTGTTCATGTTTGCCGTCACCGGCATTCAGCACCGCGCAATTCACCTTCTGCGCCAGCAGGTCGACCGCGCCGGAATGCGGATGGCGCACCACCAACAAATCGGGGTGCATCGCATTCAGCGTCATCGCTGTGTCGATCAGCGTCTCGCCTTTTTTGATCGAGCTGGCTTGCATCGCCATGTTCATCACATCCGCGCCCAGCCGCTTGCCGGCAATCTCGAAACTGGCCTGCGTGCGGGTTGAGTTCTCGAAGAACATGTTGATTTGCGTCAGCCCTGACAGCACGTCGGAATGCTTGGTCGACTGGCGGTTCATCTCGACATATTTCTCGGCCAGATCGAGAATGGCAGTGATATCGGATTGCGACAGATGCTCGATGCCAAGAAGGTGACGATGGGCGAAACGCATTGGCGGGCTCCTGTCTGACAATCGCGCCGCTTATAAGAAGCCGCGCTGCTCAAGGCAACCTAAGGATCAGATCCTTCGGGCAGTTTCTCGCATCCGCCTTCGGGCAGGCACTGTTCGCCGGGCTTGCACCACTTGCCGTATCCGCAATCGATGGCCTTGACGGGAACACAGCCCTGATTTTTGGAACACTTGAACCCCTGACGGCACTGCGACCCGGTTTTTTCGCAAAGATACCAGCCGGGGCGTGAACATCCGCCACCCGGCAGGCAAGACGATCCGGATCCGCAAATGCGACCGTCGTCGCATGTCAGTGAAGGCAGTTCCAGAATGTCAGGCGTGTTACGCTCGCATTCGCCACGGGCATTGCAGATGCTGCCGCCGGGGCAGTCCAGACGCGACCTGCACTTATTTTGCCCCGCTGGTGCGCATCGGGTGCCGCCTGCCACGCAGCGCTCGAATGGGCCGCAGGTTCTGCCGCCACCGCAATAGGTGCCGCCCAGCGGAATGCAGTTCCCGTCAAAGCTGCATCTTTGGCCACCCGAACAGCAGGTACTGCCGCATTTGAACTGACCCGCACGGCACTGCCCGTACCGGTCTTGAAACTGCGCAGAGGCCGGGCCGCTGAGCATGGTCAGCAGCAAACTGATGAGAAAGAATCGCAATACACACAACATGAATACGCCAATGGTCGGTGCGACGGACCGACCAATCAAGGCCTATTCGCTTTCCCTCGTTCAAAAGGTGGTTAGATTGAGGGGTATGGAATCGGCTTTGGACTATCATACTGCCCGTGCTCTGCTGGAATGGCAGATCGAGCTGGGTGCGACGGATGCGATCGGTGATGCACCGGTGGATCGCTATGCGCTGCCAGATACGGCGCCAAAAGCCAAGAAACCCGCAAAGGCCCAAACCGCACCAGAAAAACCAAAGCAGGTTGATCCGGTGGCGGTTGCGAAATCTGCGGCACAGTCTGCCGGGTCGCTGGATCAGTTACGGGCGGCCATGGACGCGTTTGACCATTGCGAGTTGAAGCGCGGTGCGCGGCAGTTGGTCTTTGCCGACGGCACCCCGGGTTCGCGGGTGATGATTATCGGAGAGGCTCCGGGCCGGGATGAGGACCGCGAGGGCAAGCCCTTTGTCGGACGCGCCGGGCAGTTGTTGGACCGGATGCTGGCGGCGATTAATCTCAATCGGACCGAAAACGTCTATATCACCAACGTCCTGCCGTGGCGCCCACCGCAGAACCGGGATCCCAAGCCCGAAGAGATTGGCATGTTGAAGCCGTTTCTCGAACGGCACGTGGCCTTGGCCAAACCCGAGGTTTTGGTGGTGATGGGCAATATCAGCTGTCAGGCTGTTCTGGGCAAACGGGGGATCACACGGCTTCGGGGTCAGTGGGGTCAGGCGATGGACTTGCCGGTTATCCCGATGTTCCATACAGCATATCTGCTGCGACAGCCACAGATGAAGCGGCAGGCATGGGCCGATTTGCTGGAACTCAAAGCAAGGCTGGAGGGCAAGGCATGAAAATCCTCGCATTCTCGGACCTTCATATGGCGCGCAACCGTGCCGCAGACGTTGTTGCAGCCAGCGACGAGGCCGATCTGGTTATCGGAGCCGGAGATTATTGCAACATGCGGCAAGGGCTGGATGACGCGATGGCGATGCTCTCTGGTATCAATGCGCCGCTGGTTCTGGTGCCGGGCAATGCCGAAAGTGCAGGTGAACTGACCGACGCTGCGCCTGAAGGAGTGCATGTTTTGCATGGGACAGGCATGACCGTGGATGGGCTGCGTCTGTTTGGCCTTGGTTACGGCGTGCCGGTGACGCCATTCGGTGAGTGGTCCTGTGATCTGTCGGACCCTGAAGCGGCTGAGTTGCTGGATCGTTGCGAAGGAGCTGACATCCTGATCGCGCATTCTCCGCCCAAGGGTCACGGCGATCTTACGTCGACGGGTGACGCGGTAGGATCGGTGGCGGTCCGTGACGCAATCGAGCGGTTGCAGCCGCAATTTGCCCTTTGTGGCCATATCCATGACAGCTGGGGTTACCGAGGCGCAATCGGCGTGACGCAGATCGCCAATCTTGGCCCCACAGTAAATTGGTTCGAGGTCACCACGTGATTGAAACAGTTACGCTGCTGGCGTTTATCCCGGCGGCAATTGCCCTGAATCTGACCCCCGGGGCGGACATGATGTTCTGCTTTGGGCAGGGGCTGCGGTCCGGGGCGCGGCCTGCAATCGCCGCTAGCGCAGGTATCTCCGTCGGATCGATGGTTCATGTTCTGGTGGCGGGTCTCGGTCTAGGAGCGGCTGTGGCGACGATGCCCTGGCTGTTCGATGTGATCCGCTGGATGGGCGTTGCTTATCTGCTGTATCTCGCCTGGGGGGCGTTTCGGAATGGGGCGGTTTCTGCGGATACTCCCTCCGGTCCCACCCAATTGGCATTCCGGGACGGGCTGGTGGTGAACCTGACCAACCCCAAAGTAATTCTGTTTGTTCTGGCTTTTATTCCGCAGTTCGTGAACCCGGCGGCGGGATCGATCCTGCTGCAGTTCCTGATTTTCGGATCCATCATTGCGCTGGGTGGATTTGTGGTGAATGGGCTAGTGGGAATTTTTGCCGGTGGTGCGGGGCGGATGCTAATCGCGAACCCGCGCGCTTCGCGCATCATGGGCTGGGTGACCGGAGGGATTTTCACAGCCCTCGCGATCCGGCTTGCCATCTTGGAAAGGGCCTGAGGAAACATGTCGCGCATTGATGAGACCAAAGACTTCATTCCGGTCCGTATCGCCGTGCTGACCGTCTCGGACACACGGTCGCTGGATGAAGATAAATCCGGCCAGACACTTGCGGACCGTATCGAAAGGGCAGGGCACAGGGTTGCCGATCGCAGCATCATCCGCGATGAGCGCAGCGAGATCGCCGATCAGTTGCGCGTCTGGATTGCGGATCCTGAGATAGACGTGGTGATTTCGACCGGTGGTACGGGCCTGACGGGCCGCGACGTAACGGTCGAAGCGCATCGCGATGTTTATGAGAAGGAAATCGAGGCCTTCGGCACGGTGTTCACAATTATTTCCATGGAAAAGATCGGCACCTCCGCCGTTCAATCGCGGGCAACTGGTGGCGTGGCAGGCGGCACATATCTATTTGCATTGCCCGGCAGTCCGGGCGCTTGCAAGGACGCTTGGGACGGGATTTTGGAAAAGCAGTTCGACTATCGCCACCGTCCCTGTAATTTCGTCGAGATAATGCCCAGATTGGACGAACATTTGCGACGGAAGTAGACTGGTCGCACGTTAAACCGTTCATAACCGCTTTGTGGCTTGGCATTTTTTGCTGCCCAGCTACCTTTTGCTAATGGCAGCCTGATGCAACCGGGGTGAATTTTATATGCGATTTCTGAGGCAAAGCCTTGTAGGAGTCTTTTTGACGTCGTTGACTGTGGCCCTGTTGTTTGTGGCAGCGCAGATGATTTCGGGCGCCGTACAAGACGTTCTGACGCGGGAGGAGTCGGCTCCGCAGGCGCGCGAGCGTGTCTTTGCCGTTTCTGTTCGGTCTGCGGAATTGGAAACCGTGACTCCGTATCTTGAAGCCTTTGGCGAGGTTCAAAGCCGTCGCAGGTTAGAGTTGCGCGCCGCGCTGGGCGGGCGCGTTGTCGAGTTGGCCGAAGATTTTGAAGATGGCGGTGTGGTAACAACAGGCGAAGTTCTGGTCGAACTTGATCCCGCAGACGCCCAGTCCGCGCTGGACCGGGCAAAATCCGATTTGCTGGACGCGCAGTTTGAAGAGCGTGACGCGGAGCGGTCGCTGCTGCTGGCGCAGGACGAGTTGAACTCGGCTGAGGCGCAGGCGGAGCTGCGCGGGCGCGCCTTGCAGCGCCAACAGGATTTGCAAACCCGCGGGGTCGGGGCCGCAGCATCTGTGGAAGAGGCTGAGCTGGCCAAAGCTGCCGCGCAGCAGGCGGTGCTGGCGCGGCGGATTGCACTGGCCCAGGCCGAATCCCGCGTCGATCAGGCGACCACCCTGTTGTCACGAGCCCGCATTGCGCTTGAGGCCGCTGAACGCGATCTGGATGATATGACAATCCGCGCCCGGTTCGGGGGCACATTGACGGATGTAACACTGGTCGAAGGACGGCTGGTGTCCGCGAACGAAAAGCTGGCGGAACTTGTCGACCCCAATGCGTTGGAGGTGGCATTCCGGGTCTCAACCGCGCAATACGTCCGATTGCTGGACGCATCCGGTGATCTGATCGACGCACCGGTGACAATCTCGCTTGAGGTCACGGGCACCGACCTGACCGCACAAGGCCGCATTAGCCGCGACAGCGGATCGGCGGGCGAAGGGCAGACCGGGCGTTTGATCTATGCCCGACTGGATGAGGCGTCGGGGTTCAAGCCGGGCGATTTTGTTACCGTCACAGTGCAGGAACAACCGCTGGACAACGTAGTATTGCTGCCGTCTTCGGTTCTGGATGCTGTGGGCACAGTGTTGGTGCTGGATGAGAATGACAGGCTCGAAGCGCTGCCAGTCCAGTTGATCCGCCGTCAGGGCGATGAGGTCTTGCTGCGCGGCGAAGGTTTGGTTGGGCGTGAGGTCGTGATAGGCCGTACGCCGCTGCTGGGGTCGGGCGTGCGTGTCCGGCCCCTGCGGATAGATGATAGCGCCGGGGCCGCACCGGGTATGGTTGAGCTGTCTGTGGAACAGCGCGCCCGGTTGGTCGCTCAGGTCGAGGCCAGTACGCGCATGCCAAAGGATGTCAAAGAACGGGTTCTGGGCCAGTTGAGCGAGGCCAAGGTACCGGCCGCGCTGGTACAACGGCTTGAAAACAGGGCGGGGGGCTAAGCGCCATGATGCGCGAGATCCCCGGCGCGGCAGGCGGCATACTCAGTTACTTTACGCGTCACAAAACGGTAGCAAACCTGCTGCTGCTGGTCATGCTGGTTCTGGGCGCGGCGGCAATCCCGAATATGCGGGCTCAGTTTTTTCCCGACGTGGTTCTGGAACGTGTCGACGTCCGCGTGGACTGGGATGGGGCCGGTCCCGAAGATGTGGACAACGGGATCGTTCAGGTCCTTGAACCCGCCTTGCTGGCGGTCGAAGGCGTTGCCAGCACCGAAGCGACGTCGCGCGAAGGGCGCGCCAGCATTCGGCTGGAGTTCGAGCCCAACTGGGACATGTCCCGCGCAGTCGAAGAGGTCCGGACTGCCGTCGACAGTGTAACCAGCCTGCCCGACGATGCGGAAGAACCGACAATCCGGCGGGGTGCCTGGCGTGACCGGGTTACAGATGTGGTTGTGACCGGGCCTGTCGATCCTGATCAACTGGCCAAGTTCACGGACGAGTTGATCAACCGTCTTTTCGCGGTCGGAGTGACGCGTACTACGATCCGGGGCCTTGCCGCGCCTCGTATCGTGGTCGAGGTGCCGACCGCTCAACTGATTGCCAACGACATCACATTGTCCGAGGTCGCATCGGCCGTCGCGGCCGAGGTCAACGCAAATCCAGCAGGCGATGTGACTGGCGCGAATGCCCGTATTCGCACGGGTACGGAAAAACGCACACCCGAAGAAATCGAAGGCATCGCCCTGCGCAATTTTGCGGATGGGTCCAAGTTGCTGGTGGGCGATGTCGCTCAGATCCGGGTCGAAGGGGTCAACCGCAATCGCAGCTACTTTGTGGGCGAAAATCCGGCAATGTCGGTGCGGGTAGATCGCTCAAACCTGGGTGACGCGATTGAAATCCAGCACGCGGTCGAAGACGTTGTGACGGAAATGCAGGCCAGCGTTCCCGAAGGTGTGACGATCGAGTTGATCAGAACCCGCGCTCAGGCGATCACCGACCGTCTGGATATTCTGGTCGACAACGGCCTTGTTGGCTTGGGCTTGGTGGTCTGTCTGCTGTTTTTGTTCCTGAATGCGCGGATCGCCTTTTGGGTCGCAGCAGGTATTCCGGTTGCCATGTCCGCCGCGATTGCCTTCATGTATATCGGCGGGCTGTCGATCAACATGGTGTCCCTGTTCGGCCTGATCATCACATTGGGCATTGTTGTGGATGACGCCATCGTCGTGGGTGAGCATGCAGATTTCCGCGCGCGCCGATTAGGTGAGGCCCCAATGGTGGCAGCTGAACGAGCGGCGCGACGCATGGCGATGCCGGTCTTTGCGGCGACCCTGACAACCGTGATCGCCTTTTTTGGCCTGACCCTTGTTGGCGGTCGGTTCGGAGAGTTGATCCGCGACATCCCCTTTACCGTTATCGCGGTTTTGATTGCGTCGCTGATCGAATGCTTCCTGATCCTGCCGAACCACATGGCACATGCCATCGCGCATTCCACGAAAGAGCACTGGTATGACCTGCCCAACCGCGTGGTCAATCGTGGGTTCCGCTGGGTGCGGGATCATCTGTTCCGACCGCTGATCGCCTGGGTTGTCTGGGCACGCTATGTGGTGGTTGCCATGATGGTGGTGATCCTGGCCAGCCAGGTTGCCCTGTTCATTCGCGGTGATGTGAACTGGCGGTTCTTTAACGCGCCCGAGCGCGGCTCGGTCACGGGCAACTTCATAATGGTCGAGGGCGCCACCCGCGCCGAGACTGTGGCCATGATGCATGAGCTGCAGCGTGCAACCGAAGAGCTGGGCCAGATCTATGAAGACCGCCACGGTCGCAACCCGATCGACTATGTGCTGGCCGAGGTTGGCGGGTCCGCAGGATGGGGATTGGCCGCCGCCGATGGCAAAGACGCTGACTTGCTGGGTGGTATTTCCATCGAGTTGATCGATGCGGATCTGCGCCCCTATTCCAGCTTTGAGTTTGTGGGTGAGTTGCAGGATTTTGTTCCGCGCCACCCGAAGGTCGAACTGCTCAGCTTCCGGGGATGGCGATCTGGGCCCGGTGGCGATGCCATTGACGTTCAGTTCTATGGCGCGGATGTGAACACGCTCAAATCCGCCTCAGAGGACTTGCAGACCGAGCTGTCAAAATACCCTGAAGTTTCGGCGCTGGAAGACAACCTTGCCTATGACAAGGAAGAGTACATTCTGGACCTGACAGCGCAGGGTCAGTCGCTGGGGTTCAGGATCGAAACGCTGGGACGCGTGTTGCGCGACCGGTTGAACGGGATCGAGGCGGCGACCTTCCCGGATGGCCCGCGCAGTGCCGAGATCAGGGTTGAACTGCCCGAAGGAGAGCTGACCGCCGATTTCCTGGAGCGCACTCTGATGCGTACACCCGATGGAGTGTATGTGCCGTTGGCCGATATCGTGTCGGTCGAGCGAAAGTCCGGCTTCTCGACCGTCCGGCGCGAAAATGGCCTGCGGGTGATATCGGTGAATGGCGACATCTCGGAAGATGACCCGACGCGCGCGGCTGAGATTGCACGTGCCATGGGCGAGGAAATCCTGCCGAAAATCGCCTCGGAACGTCAGGTTGAATGGCGGATGGCCGGTCTGAGCGAACAAGAAGACGAGTTCCTGTCCGAGGCTCGCACCGGCTTGATTCTGTGCCTGACGGGTATTTATCTTGTACTGGCCTGGGTGTTTGCCAGCTGGACGCGGCCACTGGTGGTGATGGCTATTATCCCATTCGGGTTGGTCGGCGCGATCTGGGGGCACTACCTGTGGGAAGTTCCGCTAAGCATGTTCACGGTCGTCGGTCTGCTGGGGATGACGGGGATCATCATCAACGACTCGATTGTTTTGGTGACGACCATCGACGATTACCAGAAAGAGCGCGGGCTTGTGCCTTCGATAGTTGAAGGCACCGCAGACCGGTTGCGGCCTGTGATGCTGACGACGCTGACCACGGTTCTGGGGCTGACCCCGTTGCTATATGAAGGATCGCAACAGGCGCAATTCCTCAAACCCACCGTCATAACATTGGTTTATGGGCTGGGCTTTGGGATGTTGCTGGTCCTGCTGCTAGTCCCGGCATTGCTTGCTATTCTGAACGATCTGTCTCGCCCAATGACCGCAATGCGACGGGCGGCGCGCGCGCCGGACCGTGCGGTGCAGGGGACGTTGGCGTGTTCGGGCCTCGCCTTGCTTTCATGGTTTACGGTCACGATGGTGTGGCCCGCAATTTACGGCGCGCCCATCGGGTTCTTGTCCGGGCTTTATGCGGGCGAGGATGGCATGGCCATTCTTCGGATGGGTTTAGGTGCATTCGTTACAGGTGCTGCGCTGATATTGTTCTTCAGTGTTGCAGTCTCTGGCTTGCTTTTCGCCCGGCTCAAAAGGCCCGCGACCTAAGTCCGGCGTAGGGCGGTTTCCAGCAGATCGATGACGCGGTTGCTCATCTCCAGTTCGCCGCGGCGGATCTGGTCCACCGGGAACCAGCGAGCATCGCGCGCATCGTCACCGGCCACTGGCGCGCCGGAACGATACTGACAAGCCACCCCAACCAGCAGGTAGTGCATCAGGATTTTGCCATTCCCATCCCTGTGTAGCAGATCGAGATTGTCCAGATAATGTTGTGGTTCAGCGATAACCGAGGTTTCCTCGTGCAGCTCTCTTTGCGCGGCTTGCAGAACGGTCTCGCCCCATTCCACATGGCCACCGGGAAAGCCCCACAGGCCAGCATCGGGTTGCTTGCTGCGCTGCACCAGCAGCACATGGTCCTGATGCAGGACAACCGCCAAAGCGCCGATTTTCGGGGTTTGTGTCATGAAATCACCGGGCTCAGCCTGCGCTGCATCCCCGAATGTCGACCGCGTGATTTGCACCCAACACGGTGATTCGAATTTCCGAGCGGTCCAGAGCAAACGGCCCACCTGCGGCGTTGATCACTTCGGAGGTTGCAACAAGAGTATTGCCCGTTCGCTTCGTCTGTGTCTGAGTGGCCCAGAGCGCGGGATTACCCGGTTCGATCACGGCGACCTCGCGCCCTCCGGCCGAAGGCATGGTCACCCTTGCTTCGATCCGCATTCCGTCAGATGTCGGCGACAGGTGGCAGCTTGCATTGGTCACGCTGGCCTCTTGTTCGGAAAAGGGCCGTTGGGCCAGCGCGGCGGCGATGGTCGGATTGCGCCCGGCCTCTGCGTTCAGCGTATGGTCGAAATCCAGCTGTTCCGGGATGCAGACATCCTTGCAGACGCCCAGATCCATCGTTCCCTGCAGCCGAACAGGTTTGGCCGGGTTTTTCGGCGTGATCTCGACCGGCAAAACCAGTTGGTTTTCGTAGCCGATCGATTGCAATCCGTTCTGGTCAAAAACATTGGGTGCGGGCCATGTAATCGACACATCCCCGACGTTGTTCGAACGGTTCCAGTCGAATTGCGGCGGAATGCCAGCATCCCCCGGCGCACGCCAATAGGTTTTCCAACCGTCCTGCAGCGTCACACGCACGGCGCTGAGGTACGTTCCTTTAGCGGTGCGTCCGCCATCCAGAATATCCAACTCGGCAACGGGGCCGTTGACCTGCGCTGTTACAGGTAAGGCCAGACCAAAGGTTATGGCGATTGCCGGTAATACATTTTTTACGCTCATGGTTCATAAATGCGCGGTTGCGGCACAGAATCCAAGTCACGTTCCGGTAACCGGGATGAAATCTGCGGAAATGTGCGCTGATCCCTTGCCATTCCGGGTGACCAAGGGTCATTGTTGAAGCATACCTGATAAGAGATGTCGGCCCATGGATCTTACCGGAAAACTGTTGATTGCGATGCCTGGCATGGGCGATCCGCGTTTTGATCATTCGGTGGTGTACCTCTGCAGCCATGGCGAAGATGGTGCTATGGGGTTGATTATCAACAAACCTTCGGACCTTCGGCTGAAAACTCTGTTGAGTCAGCTCAACATTCCCTGCCGGATTCCGGTCGTGGGTGAACGTTTGGTCCATTTCGGCGGTCCGGTCGAGATGTCGCGTGGTTTTGTCCTGCACAGCTCGGATTACGAGGCGAACCTGCATTCCATGCACATCACGGATGAGTTCAGCATGACGGCAACACTGGATATCCTTGAAGATCTTGCCGCAGGGCGCGGGCCTTTGAACTCCACTTTGGTGCTGGGCTATTCGGGCTGGGGACCTGGTCAGCTTGAGGATGAGATCGCGATGAACGGCTGGCTCACGACCGAGGCGTCGTCAAAGCTGGTCTTCAATGTAGCCGATGTTGAGAAATGGGGTGGTGCGCTTGCGACTTTGGGCGTTGACCCCTTGATCCTGTCTGCCGAGTCCGGGCGGGCCTAATCAGCCGTTTCGCGGGGCTGCCGCACGGCGCAGGCGGTCGTTAATGGCCGCACCCAAACCATGTATCGGAATGGGCGTTACAGCAATTGGTCTGCCGGTGTCATTAAGGCTGTGCAGCGCGGCGAACAGGTTGGCCGCAGCCTCGGTAAGATCACCCTTCGCCGACAGGTTCAGATCGCAGTCCACCGGGCCAAACCCCAGCAGAACTTCATCGCCTTGGGCGGTGCTGGCGTTCAGACGAACGGGCGCATCCGGAGCATAATGCGATTGCAGCTGGCCGGGCGCGTTCAGCGCATCACCCGGCTGGTGGTGGTGCAGCTGAGTATCCAGAACCGCCTCGATCTGTTCCAGCGAAACGCCGCCGGGGCGCAAAAGGGCAGGCTCGCCCGCAAGGCCCACAATTGTGCTTTCCAACCCGACCCCGCAAGGCCCATCGTCCAGAACCGCGGCGATGCGCCCATTCAGGCCGGACAGGACGTGTGCGGCTGTGGTCGGGCTGATTTGCCCGGACGGATTGGCCGATGGCGCGGCGACCGGGCCGTCGAATTCGGACAGTAGCGCACGGGCCGCAGGGTGGGCTGGCACTCGCACGGCGAGCGTGTCCAGCCCGGCTGTCACCAGTGATGAAATCCCGTGATCCGGTCGCAATGGCAGAACCAGAGTCAGCGGTCCGGGCCAGAACGCGGCCGCTAAGGCCTCGGCCTGATCGGACCATGTTACGAACCGCTGGGCGGCTTTGACCGATGCAACGTGCGCAATCAACGGGTTGAAGCTGGGTCGTCCCTTGGCGGCATAGATGCTTGCCACCGCTTCTCCGTTACGGGCATCCCCGCCCAGGCCGTAGACCGTCTCGGTCGGGAAAGCCACCAGAAGACCCTGACGGAACAGGTCTGCCGCCTGCGTAATTCCGGCAGGATCGGCGTTTAATGTCAGAGTGCCGTTGGGGATCATTGGTGGTGACGCCGCGTTTTGATTGCGTATAGCATTTGGACCGATACCTAATCGGTGGAACTCAGATGCATAAAGGTGGGCGGTGGAAATTCCAAGCCCGTCGGCGTAAACGCAATCAGACAGCCTAGAGGGAAGACATGCCATATCGCGCCCCAATCTCTGATTATGAATTCTTGTTCCGCCACGCGGTCAATTTTGACAAGATCGCTGCCACCGAGAAATTCTCGGAAGCCAGCGACGATGTGGTCAGTGCCATTCTGACCGAAGCCGGAAAACTGTGCGAAGAGGTGATGGCCCCTCTGCAACGCCCCGGTGATCTTGAGCCCGCGCGTTTGGAAAACGGCGTGCTGCGTACCTCAACCGGGTATGCTGGTGGCTGGAAAGCCATAGCCGAAGGCGGCTGGGTCGGGATGAGTGGTGATCCGGATTATGGCGGCATGGGTCTGCCGATGACTTTGACCACCGCCGTTAATGAAATGATGTCTGCCGCCTGTCTGTCGCTGCAACTTGCGCCGCTGATGACACAGGGCCAGATCGAAGCGCTGGAACATCACGCCAGCGATGAGCTCAAGGAGCTGTATCTGCCTAAGATGATGGCGGGTGAATGGTCGGGGACCATGAACCTGACCGAGCCGCAGGCTGGGTCGGATGTGGGGGCGTTGACATCAAAAGCGGTCTCAAATGGTGACGGCACATATGCTGTTACGGGGCAGAAAATCTTTATCTCATGGGGCGATAACGATTTTGCTGGGAATGTCTGCCATTTGGTACTGGCGCGCCTGCCCGATGGCGTTCCCGGAACCAAGGGTATTTCACTGTTCCTGGTGCCCAAGCTGCTGCCGGATGAGAACGGCAATCCCGGTGTGGCCAATGATCTGAAGGTCGTATCGGTCGAGCACAAGATGGGCCTGCACGGTTCTCCGACCTGCGTGATGCAGTTTGACGGTGCCAAAGGCTGGCTTGTAGGCAAGGAACATGACGGCATGGCCGCGATGTTCACCATGATGAACAACGCGCGCCTAGGTGTTGGTGGTCAGGGCGTGGGTGCAGCCGAAGGTGCCTATCAGCACGCGCTGGCCTATGCGTTGGAGCGGAAACAGGGCAAAACCCCCTCGGGCACTATTATCGACCACGCGGATGTGCGTCGGATGTTGATGAGCATGCGTGCTGACACTTTCGCTGCGCGTGCGATTATGCTGGCCAACGCCGCAGCCATCGATATGGCCAACGCAACGGGCGACGCCGATTGGATGTCTCGTGCCGCTCTTTTGACGCCGATTGGCAAGGTTTTTGGCACCGAGACGGGAATGCGCGTATCTGAGACCGGTGTTCAGGTACATGGCGGTATGGGCTTCATCGAGGAATCCGGTGCTGCTCAGTATTATCGCGACGTCCGCGTGACCGCGATCTACGAAGGCACCAACGGTATTCAGGCGATGGATTTGGTGGCGCGCAAGATGATGGATGGCGGCGAAGCAGCCTCGCGCCTACTGGACGAGATCGAAGATCATGCCGAACAGGCGCGGGCGACCATGCCCGAACTGGCTGGCCCGGTTTGGGAAGCGACCGAAAGCTTGCGCGAGACGACCGAGTGGATGGTGGCGCAGTCTGATATGAACAACCGGTTTGCCGGGGCGTTGCCCTATCTGCATGCCTTTGCCCGCGTTTTGGGTGCACATTACCACCTGAAGTCGGCTCTGGCTGAACCGGGTGGCCCGCGCTTTAAGCTGGCCCGGTATTACATTAACGCGCTGTTGCCTGAATATGCTGGGCTGCTTGTTCAAGCACAGAACGGGGCAGATGATGTATTCGGGCTCAGCGCCGAGGAGTTTGTATCCTGATGGACGGAGATACCCCTTTGGCGATCAGATATCCCTGGTCTGAGCCTCCGGCCGAGGGCGAGGCGACCGAGATTGCGGAAGGTGTTCTGTGGATGCGTTTGCCGCTGCCCATGGCGCTGGATCACGTTAACATTTACGCGCTGGACGATGGCGACGGCTGGACCGTGATCGACACAGGAATGTCGTCGAACAAAACACGGCGCATCTGGGAAAAGCTGATGGCAGGCCCATTGGCGGGCAAGCCGATCACGCGGGTGGTTGTGACTCATCATCACCCCGATCACGTGGGCAATGCGGGTTGGTTCCAATCCGAACATGGCGTGGAACTGGTGGCGTCGCGAACGGCCTGGCTGTTTTCGCGGATGCTGCAACTGGATGTTCAGGAAAGTTGGCCCCAGGAGACGCTGGACTATTACCGCAGTGCAGGAATGGCACCCAACGTGCTGGCCAAGCGGATGGCCGAGCGCCCCTTCAATTATTGCGACACAGTTTATCCGATGCCGCTGGGTTTCACCCGGATCAAGCAAGGCAGTGTGATCCGCATGGGTGGGCGCGACTGGGATGTTCATATGGGCAATGGCCATGCCCCCGAACACGCGACATTCTGGAGCCGCGACGACAATCTGGTGATCACCGGCGATCAGATCCTCAGTTCGATCAGTCCCAACCTGGGTGTCTATGTCACCGAACCTTTGGCGGATCCGGTTGCTGAATGGCTTGAGGCCTGCGAACGGCTCCAGAGGCTGGCGCGACCCGATCATCTGGCGCTGGGCGGGCACAAGCTGCCATTCACCGGGCTGCCCATCCGGATGAGGCAACTGATCGACAACCACCACCGTGCATTGGATCGTTTGGAAAAGTATTTGGACCAGCCCAAGACCGCTGCCGAATGTTTCATGCCCTTGTTCAAACGGCAGATCAGCGGTGGCGAGTATGGGCTTGCGCTGGTCGAAGCGGTTGCACATCTGAACCATCTTTACCACATTGGAGCTGTCACCCGGACGCGCCGCGCGGACGGGGCGTGGGAGTTTCAGCGCAAAGGGTAAAGCTATGCAGGATCAGATCGAAACCTCGGCCGAGGCCGCCGAAGCCGCAGCTTTGCCGCGCTGCTACGAAGTGCATTCCGACCCTGAAGCAAAGTCAGGCGCAAAAGACCTGCCCGGTCCGTTGCAAAAACCGGTTGAAACAAAAAGCCCCGCGCAATGGGCGTATGAACGTCTGATCCTCTATATCCAGAATTTCGAGAAGACCCTGACAGGCGACCAAGAGGTTGCGATGGGATTCACCGGCGGCGACGCAGGCGTCATGCGGATCGAGGGGATGGGGTATTTTGATCCCGATATCATCACCTTTTATGGGTCCGATGCGACCGGCGCGCGCACTCAGCTTGTACAACATGTCAGCCAGTTGAACGTGATGCTGCGGGCCCTGCCCAAATCGGTCGAGGACAAACCCGCTAACCGGATCGGGTTCCGTTTGGCGGCGGATCTGGAAGAAAGCTGATCACCTGACTTGCAATTCACGTCTGCGCAGCCTTGAATGAGTTTACCATTCAAGGGGGCCTCGCGTGACCACTTTCTCTGCCGTTACAAGTGCCTACAAAGGTGCGTGGGCCCGTCGCCGTGTCTTTGTGCCGATCTATCTTGTTGTGCGCCTGCTTTTGGTTGCGCTGATTGCGCCCGGCGTGGCGATCACGGTGAATCTTGCCGTATCGCTATCCAACCAGACGGCGCTGACTGATCAGGCGATCGCTGCATTCATTCTCTCACCTGCCGGGTTTATTGCGGCCGTTGTGGTGCTCAGCCTGTTTCTACTGGCCGAAGTGTTTGTCTTCTCGGTCATGGCCGGGTCGCTGCGGATGGCAGAGCCGGACCCATGGCGCGCCGGCAGTTCTTCGATCAGGCTGATCCTGTCGCGGCTTCCATCCCTGTTCGGATTTGCGGTGCGCTTTGTTGTGCGCGTTTTGCTGTTGGTTCTGCCCTTTGCGATCGTTTCTGCCGTGATCGCGTGGTGGACGCTGACTGAATATGACATCAACTATTATCTGACATTCCACCCGCCCTCATTCTGGGTGGCTGTGGTGCTGATCGGGGCGGTTGCGCTGGCTATGGCCTGGGTGTTGATCCGACGCCTGTCAGCCTGGGCTTTGTCGCTGCATTTGGTTTTGTTCGAGGGCGTTCACCCCGGACATGCGTTTGGCATCAGTGCCAGTCGGATGGAAGGTAAGCGCGGACGCCTCAAGGTAGAACTGGCCATGTGGCTGGCTGTGCGCTTTGTCATCGCTGCCGTGATCGCCTGGTTGGCCGGGCTTTTGTTCGCACTGGTGCCGCTGCAAGGCGCAGCCAACCTGAGATTGGCCCTGATTTACAGCCTCGCCGTCGCCGGTATCTGGTCACTGGCCGGACTGGTATTGGCAGCCACGGCTCTGGGCGCATTGGCAGTTCTGCTCGATGGGTTCTTTGATATCCAGACATCGGAACCAACCCCTCCAAAGCCGCGCAACCTGCGCAGAACAATGGTCACGGCTGTTGGGGCCGCCATCGTTGCTGTTCTTGTTGGGATATGGTTCGGGCAGCACCTTCTGGAAAGGGTGCAGGCATCGGACCGTGCAGAGGTTATCGGTCATCGCGGCGCTGCCGCGCTGAAGCCCGAAAACACGATGGCCTCGGTTCTCAAGGCGATCGAGGACGGGGCCGACTGGGTTGAGATCGACGTGCAGGAAACAGCGGATGATGTAGTCATCGTCGCCCATGACAGTGATTTCATGAAACTGGCCGGTGTTAACCTAAAGGTGTGGGATGCCACGATGGAGGATATCGATCAGATCGACATCGGCAGCTGGTTTGGCCCTGAATACGCAGATGAGCGGACGCCGACGCTGCGTGACGTGCTGGAGGCCGCGAAGGGCAAGGCCAAGGTCATTATCGAACTGAAATACTACGGCCACGACGTAGACCTTGAGAATCGGGTTGTCGCCCTCGTCGAAGAACTGGGCATGCAGGACGACATTGCAACGATGTCCCTGAAATACCCGGCAGTGCAAAAGATGAAGACGATTCGCCCCGACTGGCGCGCCGGTGTTCTGGCCGCGACTGCTGTGGGTAATCTCTCAGGTCTCGAAGGTGATTTTGTTGCGGTGAACGCCGCGATGGCGACGCCGGGTTTGGTCAATTCGGTCCATGCGGCGGGTAAGGACATCTATGTCTGGACAGTGAATGATCCGCTGCAAATGTCGGCGATGGCGTCGATGGGGGTGGATGGGCTGATCACGGACCGACCAGCGATGGCAAATGAAGTTCTGCGTGTGCGCGCCGAATTGGGGCCGGCAGAGCGGTTGTTGTTATGGTTGGCGACGACCTTTGGCATGTCCTTTGATACTGAGGCGATGCGCGATGAAAGCCCTTAATCTGGCGGCAATCCTTTTGGTGAGTGCCGCGCCAGCCTTCGCGCAAGACGTCATGCGCAGCTTTGAGCTACCAGCACATCGCGCCCTGATGGCGGAGCGCAGCAGCGCAGAGTTGACCCCGTTTGAAACGGATGGCTGTTCGGGTGGTCTTTCGGCCAGTTGGCGCTTTGTGGCGGATACGTTCCCCAGCTTTCGGGGACTGTATGAGGCGCACCCACCGTGGGAATACTGCTGTGTGACCCATGATCGCGCCTATCACCATGCTGGCGGGGCTTTGCGGGCCGAAGACAGCTATGACGCACGCCTGTCTGCAGACGAGACCCTGCGTGCTTGCGTCAAAAAGCATGGGACAGACCATGCCGAGGAATATGCCGAGCGCTATGACATGACGGCCGAACAGATTCGCACCGCTCATTCTGTCACGGCCGAGGCGATGTATGCGGCGGTCCGATTCGGCGGCGGCCCCTGTTCGGGCCTGCCCTGGCGTTGGGGTTTTGGGTATCCGGGGTGCTCGGTGTTCCCACCTTTGGCCCCTGCGCGCGAATGACGTGGTGACAGGCCCCGGATTTTCCATTATCCAACATTTCAAACACGCGAATTAGGATTCTGAGACTCATGGCTGAACACAAGCACGGCGAAATGGATATCACTGTTCAAACCAAAACCTTTGATGGTTTCGTCAAAGCCACCACATGGTGTGTGGTTGCCATCGCCCTCCTTTGCCTGTTCCTGGCGGTCTTCGCCGCATAATCCAAAACGGGGTTGACCTTGATCCGGATTTTGATTGCCTGCCTGCTGGCAGCAACTGTTGCTGGCTGCACGGGATCGCAGCGTCCGCAAGCCGACCGGGCCGAGGTCGTTGCCCGATCCTATCGTGATCCGGGGCCTTCGACCCTGACGCTTTATACGATGATCAGCACGCGCACCGGGTCTGGTGCGCATACCTCATTGATGATCAGCGGCAGCGAGCGGGTGATCTTTGATCCTGCGGGGTCTTTCCGCGCAGATGTGGTTCCGATCAAGGACGACGTGCTGTACGGCATCACCCCTAATGCCGAGCGCGCCTATCGCAGCTCGCACGCGCGCGAAACGCATTATGCGCGTATCCAAACGATTCAGGTAAGCCCGCAACAGGCTGAGATTGCCTTGCAACTGGCCAAACAATCCGGTCCGGTCGCTGGCGCCTATTGTGCGAATTCCACCGCGTCGCTGTTGAAACAGGTTCCGGGGTTCGAACAGATCGACGTGACCTTTTTTCCGGTCAAGCTGTCAGATCAGTTCGGTCAGATTCCGGGTGTTGTGACAACGGAGTATCGTGAGAACGACGATGCCGACCTGCAAAAAGGTCTGGCCGCCAACAATGCGGCACTGAACCAACTAGAAACGGTCTCAACCCAATAAGTACAGCAATCCGTACAGGATTGCGGCGCCGCTGAAGATTGCTGCCAGCACATTCTTTGTGATCACTCCAACGCTTAGCGCAACCGCGGCGGCCGCCATCCGTGGAATGTCGGGCTGCCCTTCGGTTGCGGTTGGCCAAACAACCAGCGGTGCAATCAGGGCGGGCAGGATGGCGACAGCGGTATAGCGCAAATGGCGCAACAGCCAGGGAGGCATCGGGCGATCCCCGACGAGGCCGATAAAGACAAACCGCAAACTATAACTGCCAATGGCAAGTCCAATGATGATGGACCAGATCGTGACCGGATCAACAGGGGTCATTGTGTGGCCTTTCTGCGTTCGGCGAACAATTCGGCCTGAGCACCGGCCATCATGCCGGCACATCCGGCAATCAGCAGGCCCAGATTGTATGGGATGCCAGCGGTCAACAAAGAAACGACAATGGCGACCAGCGCAGCCACCACATGGGGCAGGGTGCGCATCATTGGTCCGATCATTGCCAGAAATGTGATCGGCAAGGCAAAGTCCAGCGCCCAGCTTTCGGGGATGCGTGTGCCAAGAACCGCGCCCAGATAAGTCGCAAATATCCATAACGGCGTGATGGGCGTGACCGAGCCCACGAAATAGGCCATGCGTTGTGGGACGGTCATTTTGGGTTCTTTTTCAAACTGCACGATTGAGCAGGCATAAGATTGATCGACGGTCAGATAGGCGGCGAACGCCCGTTGCCACATCGGCGCAGCCCCCAAATAGGGGGTCAGTGACGCTGAATACATCGCCATCCGCAGGTTCACCGCCAGAGCAGAAACAAGAATAATGGCCGTCGGCGTCTGATCCTGCAGCAATTGCAGTGCGGCAAACTGCGCAGCACCCGCAAACACCGTGGACGTAAAGGCCATGGTTTGCACGATGTTCAACCCGGCCTCAGTCGCGAAAACGCCAAACAGGGTGCCAAACGGGATCGCCACAAAAATGAACGGGGTCCCGTCGCGAAAACCCTTCCAGAAGTATGACTTGGATGTGGTGTCTGCCATGGCTAAATCCTATGGTGATCCCCGCAGCAGTAGCGGTCTTGGGAAAGGGTTGCAATTGGCCACGGAACAGAACCAGTCAGGCTACATCATCGCCCCAGATCCCGGTGCGCCCCGCCTGACCCGCGCCGTTGAAGGCGTGGACCAGAATGGTGAGGTCAGCGAGATCTCGGTGGTCGAGGAACGCCCGCTGACGATTTTCCTGAATTCGCAAGAGATCGTGACGGCGATGACGATCGGTGACTACCCCGAGTATCTGGCGCTGGGGTTCCTGCGCAATCAGGGGATGCTGCTGGTTGATGATGAGATCACGCGCGTCGATTACGATGAAGATCTGGAAACCGTAGTGGTGCGTACCGCGCGCGCGACCTCGTATGAGGACAAACTGAAGAAAAAGACCCGCACCAGCGGCTGCGCAGTCGGCACGGTGTTCGGTGACATGATGGAGGGTTTGGAGGGCGCGCGCTTGCCGCAGGTCTCGGTTCGCACCTCGTGGCTCTATGATCTGGCCGCCCAGATCAACCGCACCCCGTCGCTGTATCTTGAGGCCGGGGCGATCCACGGTACAGTGCTGTGTCACGAGAACCGCCCGTTGGTCTATATGGAAGACGTGGGCCGGCACAACGCTGTCGACAAGATCGCGGGTTGGATGCTGTCAGAAGGTGAGGGGGCTGAAGACAAAATCCTCTACACCACCGGACGCCTGACCTCGGAAATGGTGATCAAGACCGCGATGATGGGCATCCCGGTTCTAGCGTCTCGATCGGGCTTCACCGCATGGGGCGTAGAGATCGCTCGCGAAGTCGGACTGACATTGATCGGCCGTATGCGTGGGCAGCGCTTTGTATGTCTTTCAGGTGAGGATCGTCTGGTGCGCGATGTAGACCCGTCTACCGTTGCGGTCGAAGATAAGAAGCACAAAAGGAAAAGTTCCTAGTCCTGAAATCCATTGGGTAACCAGATGTGAGAAAATTCTGCAAGTTCCAGAAGATATACACTAGTGTGGAGCAACTCAGGGTAGAATTTTAGATGGTTGCCACGTAGGGAAGCTATGGAATTAATCAGTTTGATTGCACCGGTCTTCGCGGTGATCTTGACGGGGTACGTGTTTTCTTGGACGAAACTTCTGGGTGAAGACACGTCAGAAGCTCTGGTGCAATTTGCTGTTTACGTCCTGATCCCCGCCATCATGTTTTACCTGATTGGTCAGGAGAAGTTTGAGAACCTTCTAAACTACAGTTTCTACGTGTCGTATGGCGGTACGATACTGGCTCTTTTTGCCGTTCTGTTCATCGGTTTGAAAGCGCTGACGAGTTTTCAGGTCGGATCAGCAACCGTTTTGGCGTTTGCTGGCGTCGCCTCGAACACAGCTTTGGTTGCGTTGCCCATCCTTCATTCGATTTTTGGGTCAAAGGGGGCGCTGCCGGCTGTATTGGCAAATCTGGTGGTCGCCATTCTGCTGTTGATCATGACCACCATTCTAGAAACTTCGGCCGGGCACAAGGCAAGCGCCAATACACCTATTTACAAGATCCTTTTGAATGTTCTGAAGAACCCGATAATAGCGGCAACGTTGTTGGGCGTTCTTTACTCTTTCACAGGTATTGGGTTTTCTGACGCCGTCTCGGATTATTTAGAGCTTATGAGCCAGGCACTTGCAGCTGTTGCGTTGTTTGCGATCGGGTTTACCACAAGTGTTCGCACGATTGTTCAGACTGGACCGATGATCCTGTTCTTGACGGTAATAAAACTTCTCGTTGTTCCGGGAGTGGTGCTGCTTGCTGGGCATTTGATTGGGCTGGATCCGCTTTGGATCATTGCGGCGACGGTCTCTGCAGCGGCGCCCACGGCGAAGAGTATCTTTTTGCTGGCCAAACATTATGATCGGGAGCCGCAGCTCGCCGCTCACATCGTGTCGGCGACCTCGTTCCTGGCGGTCGGGACTTTGATCCTGTGGCTGTTTGTCCTGCATCATCTGCATCCTACCGCGTTCCAATTGAATTGAGTTCGCTCTACAAAGTTGCGATCTATTGATCACTCGGACGCAAGCAACAAGGTGCAGCAATGAACACCCCTTTGGGCGTAATCCTCGCAGGCGGCCTCGCCACCCGTATGGGCGGCGGCGACAAGGGTCTGTTGCAGATCGGGGGCCAAAGCCTGCTGTCTCATGTCATTGACCGGTTTGGCCCGCAGGTCGACGGTCTGGCGTTGAACGCCAATGGCGACCCCGAGCGGTTCGCCGATCTGAACCTGCCGGTTCTGCCCGATACCATCGAAGGTTTCGCCGGGCCTTTGGCGGGTGTGCTGGCGGGGCTCGACTGGGCTGCTAAGCAAGGCGCCGACAGCATAGTCACAGCCGCTGCCGACACGCCGTTTTTTCCACGCGATCTTGTGGCGCGGCTGACCGACGCTGCCCAAGGGCAAACACATCCTCTGGTGCTGGCCACCACGCCGCGCACCGGGGATGAAGCGCTGAAGTCCGGCGGCGGCAAGCGGGTCAACCGACACCCCACTTTTGGCCTTTGGCCTGTCGCGCTGCGCGATGATCTGCGGGTTGCCTTGAATGACGGGCTGCGCAAAGTTGTGCTGTGGACCGACAAACATGACGGTCGTGAAGCTTTGTTTCCCGCGGAACCTTTCGATCCCTTCTTCAACGTCAACACGCCCGACGATTTGGCGCGGGCGCAAAAGCTGCTGGAACAGGCATGAGGATCTTCGGCGTCACCGGCTGGAAAAACGCAGGCAAGACCGGCCTAGTGGAGCGGTTAGTGACCGAGATTACCGGGCGCGGCTTTTCAGTTTCGACGGTCAAACATGCCCATCACGCGGTTGATGTCGACCAGACCGGAACCGACAGCTTCCGCCATCGAGAAGCCGGTGCGTCCGAGGTGCTATTGGCATCCGGCAAGCGTATTGCCGTGATGCAAGAACTGCGCGGGGCACCTGAGCCGCCTTTGGCTGATCTTCTGGCTCGGCTGCTTCCGGTCGATCTCGTACTGATCGAAGGTTTCAAACGAGAAAGCCACCCCAAGGTCGAAGCGTTTCGTGCCGAGGCCGGCAATGCGTTGATGGCCCCGGAAAACAGTACGATCCGCGCTGTCGCCAGCGATACGCCCCTGCAGGTAAAGGTTCCGGTGTTTGATCTGGACAACACCGCTGCAGTCGCGGATTTCATCTTGAAAGAGGTCGGATTATGACGCCGCCAAACATCACGCCTCCGCCCCTGCGAAACGATTGTTTTGCCTTGCCTGCAGGGGTCAACTGGACACCTGTTGACGAAGCGCTGGCCTTGTTGCGATCTCGGTTGACGGTGGTGACTTCGGTCGAAACAGCTCTGATCGGGCAGGCTGTGGGGCGGATACTGGCAGAAGACGTTTTTGCGAAACGTTCAAACCCGCCGCAACCGAACACGGCCGTGGATGGTTATGGGTTTTCCGGGGCTGCCCCCGAGGGTCCCCAAGTGATGCCGCTGCAGGATGGGCGCGCTGCGGCTGGTATTCCGTTTGATGGCACGGTGCCACATGGCAAGGCGCTGCGCGTGTTGACCGGCGCAGCGCTGCCTGCCGGCGTGGATACTGTCATACTGGAAGAAGACGTGACCGTTCAGGATGGCCACATCGCCTTTCACGGCCCGCTGAAACAGGGCGCAAACACACGCAAAGCTGGCGAAGATGTCGCCGAGGGCGATTTGGTTTTGCCTGCCGGTCGCAGGCTTACCCCCGCTGACATGGCCCTTTTGTCGGCCACCGGGATATCCGAGGTCGCGGTACGCAAGACGCTGCGCGTTGCGGTTCTCTCGACCGGGGATGAGCTGGTCGAGCCTGGAAACTCTGCCGGACCCGGCCAAATATTTGACGCCAACCGTCCGATGCTGTTGTCGATGATCGCGCGGCTGGGCTATGAGCCGGTGGATATGGGGCGCGTGTCCGACGACCGGGAAGATCTGCGGGACAGGCTGGACAAGGCGTCGGAACAGGCCGACGTCATTCTGACCAGCGGCGGCGCGTCCGCCGGGGATGAGGATCACGTCTCGGCCCTGTTACGAGAGGCCGGTGCGATGCAGGAGTGGCGTATTGCGCTAAAGCCCGGGCGCCCTTTGGCGCTGGGTATGTGGAACGAAACGCCCGTATTTGGCCTGCCGGGTAATCCCGTCGCTGCCAAAGTCTGTACGTTGATCTTTGCCCGTCCTGCGCTGGGTCTGATGGCGGGCGAAGGCTGGTCACAGCCGCAGGGGTTCGACCTGCCAGCCAATTTCGAGAAGCGCAAAAAACCGGGGCGGCGCGAGTACTTGCGGGCCCGTGTCCGAGACGGTCGGGTCGAAGTTTTTGCATCGGAAGGCTCGGGTCGTATCAGCGGCCTTAGCTGGGCCGAGGGATTGGTCGAGGTTCAGGATGGCGCATGTCACATCAGGCCGGGCGATCTGGTGCGGTTCATTCCCTATGGCAGCTTTGGGCTGTGATCAATCGAAGGTGCCCGCCACACGTCCCAACAGCATGAACGCACGGGCGGTTCGCGTGTCGCCCAAAGCCGTCAGATCCGCGTCGCTGGCAATCGGTTCAAATTCAACAATCATGTGATCAAAACGGCGCAGGAAATGGTGCACGGCGTCCCGGAATATCGGGTCCTGCTTCATCCGTGCTGCCGTCAGTGCCAGCGAGGACCGGTCCCTGATCCCGCCCAACGCGGCAACCGCGCGGCCGCGTGCGCCCTGTGCAAACTGTCGCCAGATTTCGGGACGCGCCATATCCGGGCGCAGGTCATCCATATAGATGCCTTCCTGGCTCAGCAGGGTAAGCACGTCCTGCGAAGCCTGCACCAGTTGGGCTGTCTTGCGATCCCGTAGCGCCAACCTAAGGGCGTCGAACCCTTCAGCATCATCCTGCGTTTCAGGGAAATTCAGCGCTCGAATGAAGGTATCGGTCGTCAATGGCAGCGCGATATCTTCGGCCGAAGTGCCCAGTTCCAAAGACGTCTGGTCGCCTGTGGCAACTGATGCTTCGCCGCGAACCGGCTCGGCCCGTTTCGACGAAAACGTTGCCAGCGCGGTTTCTGCTTTTTTGGCGGTCTCGGCGATTTCGTCCAGCTTTTTGCTGACACCGGGTTCTTGCAAGCTGGCGGCGCGCTGTTGCTGAATCACGTAAGCCTGACGGATTGCATCTATCGCGGTCTGCAGCCGGGCGCTTTCCTCGCGCATGACGCGGCTGGCACGCATCGCCATAGCGGCGACCCAAATCATCGCCACCGGCATGAAAACAGCCAGCAGGGTCACAACGAATCCGCCGCCATCGACCTTGTCGGGAAGCACCAGAAACACAATCGACACGATCAGCCAAACCACGCTAAGCGCGACGGCAACGATCTCGATCTCGGTCACCGAAGGATGCGAAGGCTTATCATATATACCCAAAGGGGTTGGCCGTTCGGGATCTTGTTCGGGATTGGGCTCTGACATGGTCAAGGCTCCGGTCAGGCATACTCGATACTTAGAACTTCATAGGACCGCACACCGCCGGGGGTGCGTACTTCGACACTGTCGCCTTCTTCCTTGCCGATCAATGCCCGCGCGATGGGGGATTTGATATTCAGCAGGCCGTTTTCAATGCTGGCTTCGTATTCGCCAACAATCTGCCAGGTCTTTTCCTCGTCAGTGTCTTCATCCACCAGGGTGACCTTTGCGCCAAATTTGATCGCGCCGTTCAGTTTGGCGGGGTCGATCACATCGGCAAGCGACAGAATGCCTTCCAGCTCTTTGATGCGACCTTCGATGAAGCCCTGCTTTTCTCGGGCCGAATGATACTCGGCATTCTCTTTCAGGTCGCCCAGCTCGCGCGCTGTGGCGATGGCTTCGATGATCGCCGGGCGCTCGACGGACTTGAGGTTTTTGAGCTCCGCCCCAAGCGCGGCATTACCCGCAGGCGTCATTGGAATTTTTTCCATGTTCTTGTCGTCCACGCATAAATTGGTTCGCCCCGCCGCATGAGACACGCGTCGGGGCGATTTGATGGGTCGTCAATTAACTGACCCAAATGAGGCGTGAATTGCAAGGGGGCTTGGTCGCGCAACGCGCGGATTACGGCCTATGATGTTCGGGAAAAGTCTGAATCGCCAATGCTCTGTCGCGCTTCGCGCTCTCGGGGCATTGGCGATGAAGAATCTATCAGGTGTTTCCCAGAACGCCTTAATCGTAGCTAATCACTTCAAATTCGATGTCATTGTCGTCATTGAAATAGAACCGCCGACCCGGTTCATAATCAGCATGGGACTTGGGCGTGAAACCGGCGTCGATCACCTTTTTCTCGGTCGCGTCGATGTCTTCGACCAGAACACCCACATGGTTCAGCCCGCCGACGATGTCATAGCTGCTTTCCCCGGACGGTTGTGGATCGCTGGGCGCGTAAAGGGCCAGATAGGTGTGCTTGGAGCCCACGTGAACTGTGTAGCCGCCCGCAATTGCCGGGCCTTCCCAGCGTGTTTTCCAACCGAACACCTTGTGCATCCACGCAGCCGAGGCCTGCGGGTCGCGAACGGTGAAATTGGTGTGTTCAAGTGTCGCCATCATGGGATCTCCTTCGTGTTTTGAGGCTTGTCCCGACTCACCGTACTTCCTAAACCTAACTTTAGATCAAGGTATTTTTCAGGAGAATGTGATGGCGGCTTCGGAAGGGTTGGCAATTGGCGCATTGGCCCGGCGCACAGGCTTGGCCGTTTCGGCGATCCGGTATTATGAGGCGCAAGGTCTGATATCGCCGTGGCGCAATGCGGGCGGGCAGCGGCGATATCAGCGCGCAGATATCAGACGCCTGAGTTTTGTGATGATCGCACAGCAGTTCGGACTGACCCTGCCCGAGATCCGCGAGGTCCTGTCTGGCCTGCCCGGAAACCGCACGCCAACACCGCAGGATTGGCAGGACATCAGCAAGGGGCTAAGGGCCCATCTGGACCAGCGAATCGATACCCTGACGCGTTTGCGCGACAATTTGGATGGCTGCATCGGCTGCGGATGTCTAAGCCTGCCGAAATGCGCCCTCTACAATCCGGATGACCGCGCAAAATCCAATGGTAGCGGTCCCAGGTACCTGATGGGGGACTCACCCGAGGCATAACTGCCGCATTGCAGCAAAGTTACGCCGTGTTTTGATTGACCAAGGTGTTTGCGACCATGTAATCAGCCGTGAAACAAAATTGCGCAGAGCATGCAGTGAAAGCGCCAATTCGGAAAGTTAGCTAGGGAGCCCGCGATGGCCGAGATTGAACGCGAAGCGATGGAATACGACGTGGTGATCGTGGGCGCAGGCCCCGCGGGCCTGTCGGCGGCCATCCGTCTGAAACAGCTGGATGCCGACCTGAACGTCGTGGTTCTGGAAAAGGGCTCGGAAGTGGGCGCGCATATCCTGTCGGGCGCAGTTCTGGACCCTTGCGGGCTGGACGCACTGATCCCGGACTGGAAAGAAAAAGGCGCGCCGCTGAACGTGCCGGTGCATGAAGACAACTTCTACATGCTGGGCGAGGCGGGCAAGATTCGCATTCCCAACTTCCCAATGCCGCCGCTGATGAACAACCACGGCAACTACATCGTTTCGATGGGCAATGTCTGCCGCTGGATGGCTGAACAGGCGGAAGAGCTGGGCGTGGAAATCTTCCCCGGCATGGCGTGTTCGGAACTGGTTTATGGCGACAATGGCGAAGTCAAAGGCGTCGTCGCCGGTGTCTTCGGCCTAGAGCCTGATGGATCATACGGGCCGCAGACCGAGCCGGGCATGGAGCTGCATGGCAAATACGTCTTCCTGTCGGAAGGTGTGCGCGGTTCGCTGTCCAAGGAAGTGATCGCCAAGTATGACCTCTCTGCTGGCAAAGAGGTGCAGAAATACGGCGTGGGCATGAAAGAGATCTGGGAAATCGACCCGGCCAAGCACAAGGACGGCTCGGTCACGCACACCATGGGTTGGCCGCTGGGCAGCAACGCGGGCGGCGGGTCGTTCATCTATCACCTTGAAAACAATCAGGTCTATGTCGGTTTCGTGGTTCACCTGAACTACAAGAACCCGCATCTGTATCCGTACATGGAGTTCCAGCGCTTCAAGCATCACCCGATGGTGGCCGAGCTGCTGAAAGGCGGCAAGCGCGTCGCTTACGGTGCCCGTGCGATTACCGAGGGTGGCTATCAGTCGATGCCCAAGCTTGTCGCGCCGGGCGTGGCTCTGTTGGGCTGTTCCGCGGGTATGGTCAACGTGCCGCGCATTAAGGGCAACCACAACGCGATGTTGTCGGGCAAAGCGGCGGCTGAAGCGGCGTTTGATGCCATCAAGGTCGAGCGTTCGGGTGATGAACTGACCGCCTATGAAACCGACGTGCGCGAAGGTGCAATCGGCGCAGACCTGAAGAAGGTGCGCAACGTTAAGCCGCTGTGGTCGAAATACGGCCTGACCGCCAGCCTGATGCTGGGCGGCATGGACATGTGGACCAACACGCTGGGCTTTTCGCTGCTGGGCACGCTGGGTCACGGCAAGAACGATGCTGAATCGACGGAAGAGGCCAGCAAGCACAAGCCCATCGATTATCCAAAGCCCGATGGCAAACTGTCCTTTGATCGTCTGACCAACGTGTCCTTTGCGATGACCAACCATGAGGAAAGCCAGCCTTGCCACCTGAAGCTGGCCGATCCAGAAATCCCGGTCAAAGTAAACATGCCTAAGTACGATGAACCGGCGCAGCGCTATTGCCCGGCAGGCGTGTACGAGATGGTCGAGGATGAAGATGGCGCGCGATTCGTCATCAACTTCCAGAACTGCGTCCACTGCAAAACCTGCGACATCAAGGACCCCAGCCAGAACATCACCTGGACCACGCCGCAGGGCGGGGATGGACCGAACTACCCCAACATGTAAGCGAAAACATGGGCAATGGCGGGGTCGTGAAGGCTCTGCCATTGCCTCTTTCCGGTCAAAGCCCTAGCTTGTTGTCCAGTCAACGATAGCAAGGCAGGATTTTGGTGGCTTCCCTCGTTCGTCGCGCGGCATTTGCCGCGCTGTTAACCTCGTCATTTGCATTCCCGGCGCTGTCGGATTCTGGCTCTGGGTCGTATCTGGCCGGACGTCAGGCGATTTATCAAAGCGACTATATTTCTGCCGAGAAATATTATGCGCAGGCCCTGCGCGCCGACCCTGAAAATGGCAAACTTCTGGAAAACGTCGTTGTAGCGCGTCTTGCATTGGGTGAGATTGAGCGCGCGCTGCCGGTTGCGCAGTCAATTGAGGCGCTTGAACTGCCAAGTCAGGCGGCAAAGATGGTCATCATGGCCAACCTGATTGACGACGGAAAGCTGGATGAGCTGCTTGCTCGTGATCCTGAAACCCAAGGTGTTGGGCCATTAGTAGATGGCTTGGTTCTGGGTTGGGTCTATGTGGCGCAAGGTGCCATGACCAAAGCGATGGAAAAGTTCGACGAAGTCGGCACCCAAGAGGGGCTTCTGGAATTCGCGCTTTACCACAAGGCGTTGGCGCTGGCGTCGATTGGTGACTTCGAAGGGGCCGAAGAGATTTTTGCGGCAAACAACGGCGCGGTGTCGCGGTTCTCGCGCCGGGCGGCCTTGGCCCGGACCGAAGTATTGTCGCAGCTGGACCGCAACGAAGACGCCCTGCAATATCTGAAAGACGTTTTCGCGGCGGGCAGCGACCCATCCATCGAAGGTTACGTGGCGCGTTTGAAGGCGGGTGAAACGTTGCCGTTTACACACATACAGTCGGCGCAGGACGGTATGACTGAAGTGTTCTTTTCTGTTGGTGCCGCGCTTAGCAGTGAGGCGTCACAGGACTATGTACTTCTCTATGCCCGGATTGCCGCGTTCCTGCGCCCGGACCACGTGGACGCAATCCTACTAAGCGCCGAGTTGCTGGATGCGCTGGAACAATATGACCTGGCCGTCGAAGCCTATCGCATGGTGCCATCCACCAGCAGCGATTACCACGCGGCCGAGTTGGGCCGGGCCGAGGTTCTGAGCCGTTCGGGAAAAACGGACGCTGCGGCCGAAGTTTTGCAGAACCTCGCGGCGCAAAGCCCCAGCCTGCCCAGTGTGCATGTGGCCCTGGCTGATCTGCAAAGACGGCAAGAAAACTATGTCGACGCCGTTGGGACCTATGACACTGCTATCGAACTGACCGAGCAGGGTGTCAGCGGCAACTGGTTTTTGTATTACGCCCGCGGCATCTCGCATGAGCGTCTCAAGCACTGGGAAGCGGCTGAGGCCGATTTCCGTCGCGCGCTGGAACTGAACCCCGATCAGCCACAGGTTCTGAACTATTTGGGCTATTCGCTGGTCGAACGGCAGGAAAAGCTGGACGAAGCACTGAACATGATCGAACGCGCTGTCGCGGCGCGCCCTGACAGCGGCTATATTGTCGACAGTCTTGGGTGGGTTTTGTTCCGACTGGGCCGCTATGACGAAGCCGTTGCGCATATGGAGCGCGCGGTCGAGCTGATGCCGGTTGATCCCGTAGTAAATGACCACCTTGGCGATGTATATTGGGCCGTGGGCCGCGCGCGTGAAGCTGAATTTCAGTGGAAGCGTGCTCTGTCCTTTGTTGACCCCGACGACACGGATGGTGAAGCGGACCCCGAGCGCATTCGTCGCAAGATTGACGTGGGTCTGGACGCAGTCTTGGCCGAAGAAGGCGCCGATCCATTGAAAGTCGCCAATGGCAATTGAGGGTTTCGCGCCCGCCAAGATCAACCTGACCCTGCATGTGACCGGCCGACGCGATGATGGATATCATCTGCTGGACTCTCTCGTCGTGTTTGCAGATGTCGGGGATAAACTGGAATTCACGCTGGGGTCAGAGCTGTCGATGTCAGTGGCCGGTGAACACGCCAAGGGAGTTCCGGCGGACGACCGAAATCTAGTCTGGAAAGCTGCCGTCGCCGCTGGATGGACCGGGCATATCAACCTGAACAAAGCGTTGCCCCACGGTGGCGGCATCGGCGGCGGATCATCCGACGCCGCGGCGACACTGCGAATGATCGCAGATCAGGGTGTGGAGATTCCCAGCGAAACTGCCCTGACCCTTGGTGCGGATGTGCCGGTATGCATGATGGCAAGGGCCACCCGGATGCGTGGCATCGGCGAGCGGTTGCAGCCGATCTCATTGCCGCAATTGCCCGCGCTTTTGGTCAATCCTGGTGTCGAAGTCCCAACTGGCGCCGTATTCTCTGCCTTGCAGAGCCGCGAAAACCCGCCAATGCCCGATGATATCCCGGTCTTTGAAACGCCCAAGGCATGCGCGGATTGGCTGCAGGAACAACGCAATGACTTGGAGCCACCGACAAAGGGCATCGCACCCGAGGTTGCCCGGGTGCTGGATGATCTGTCGGATACGAAAGATGTTCTGCTGGCTCGGATGTCAGGTTCGGGTTCGACCTGTTTTGCGCTCTACCCAACCATGAAAGCCGCCCACGTCGCAGCCTACGAGATTGGCGCGGCGCACCCTGATTGGTGGTGCCGCGCCACGCAGCTTAATTGAGGCGCGAAACCACGTAATCGGCCAGATCGCGCAGCAACGACCGGATCTCGTGATCCGGCAGCGCGTCCAGCGCGGTCTTGGCTTTGGTGGCCCAGCCAAACGCGTCCGACCGTGTTGCGTCCAGCGTGCCGTATTTGTTCATCAGGCTCAGCGCATGGTCCAGATCGCCGTCTTCCTGACGGCCTCGACCAATTGTACGCTCCCAAAAGGCGTGCTCTTCCGGGGTGGCCTGTGCGATGGCCTTGATGACGGGCAAGGTCAGTTTGCGCTCGCGGAAGTCGTCGCCGACATTCTTTCCGGTCGCCTTGCTGTCCCCCTGATAATCCAGCAGGTCATCGGCAATTTGGAATGCAATTCCCAGCGCATCACCGTATTCGTATAGCGCTTTAACCTGATCCTCAGCCGCGCCAGCAATCACACCGCCTACCTCAGTTGCGGCGGAAAACAGTGCGGCGGTCTTGCCGCGCACGACCTGCAGGTAAATGGCCTCGGTAGTGCCCAGATCGGTGGCTGCGGTCATCTGCAGCACTTCGCCCTCGGCGATGGTGGCCGAGGCATTGGCCAGAATGTCCAGCACCCGCAGCGACCCGGTTTCAACCATCAGCTGGAAACTGCGGGAAAACAGGTAGTCGCCGACCAGAACGCTGGATTTATTGTCCCACAACAGGTTCGCCGTGGGACGGCCACGCCGCTGGGCGCTTTCATCAACGACATCGTCGTGCAACAGGGTCGCGGTATGAATAAATTCGACTGTCGCGGCCAGTCGCACGTGATGATCACCCGGATAGCCAAACATCCGGGCTGCCGCCAGCGTAAGCATTGGGCGCAGACGCTTGCCGCCTGCTTCAACCAGATGCGCTGTCACTTCCGGGATGCGCGGTGCGTGCTCCGAGGCCATGCGCGTACGGATCAACTGGTTTACGGCATCCATTTCGCCGACCAGAATCTCTGCCAGTCGCTCATGCGGTTTCGAGATCGTGTCGATGTTCATCACTCTCCTGATACAAGGCTCGACTTCCGCCTTGCCTTGCCCTTACATCCATCCCCATGAAAGAACTTTTGCGCAGCACCGATCCGACGATTCTGGCCTTTGCTTCCGCCCTTCTTGAGGGCGAGGATATAGACTGCTTTCAGATGGACGTAAATATGAGCATCCTCGAAGGAGGCATAGGAATCTTTCCGCGCCGCCTGATGGTGCGAGCCGATGACCTGACCCGCGCTGAACGGGTAATGCGTGACAACGAAATCCCGCTGGGCAGATGAACCTGTTTTCCGATAGTGAATTGACCCAAAATGATTTTCTGGGCGGGCGTGTGCATTTGTTGCAGCCGCGCGCAGGATATCGCGCGGGGGTTGACCCGGTTTTGCTGGCAGCGGTCGTCCCGGCGACACGTGGTCACACCGTGTTGGAACTGGGCTGTGGCGCGGGTGCCGCGATCCTGTGCTTGCTGGCCCGCGTGTCGGGTCTGCAGGCCGTTGGGGTCGAGTTACAGGCAAGCTATGCAGAATTGGCACGCCGAAACGCCGCGGAAAATGACGCGCCGCTGGAGGTTGTCGAGGCCGACCTCAGTGCATTGCCAGCCACGCTCAAACAGCGGCAATTCGATCATGTAATCGCAAACCCGCCTTACTACCGTGCTGGCGCGCATAGCCCGGCCGATGACACGGGGCGCAGTATCGCGTTGGGCGAGCAAACGCCTTTGGAGACATGGATTGACTGCGCGGCCAAGCGCCTCGCACCCCGCGGCTACTTGCACATGATCCAGAAAGCCAACCGTCTTCCAGACATGTTGATGGCGTGCGAAGGGCGGCTGGGATCGGTTGAAATCCTGCCACTGGCCGCCAGAGCCGGTCGCAAGGCAGAATTGGTAATTTTACGGGCCAGAAAGGGTGGGCGCGCCGACTTTCAGCTGCGTGCGCTAGTCGTTTTACACGACGGGGATCGGCACGAACGTGATGGGGAAAGCTATACGCCACAGGTCTCAGACGTGTTGCGCAAAGGGGCCTCGTTGCCGGGGTTTTCTGATCAATAGGCATTAACCAGCCGAATTTGTCGGATTTATTACAGATTCTGTGCGTCTGCGGCGTGACAGGCTGGAAACGATGTGGTCAACTTCTTACGTGAACCTGAGACACCAACGAAGGAGTATCGCCATGAGCGTGAGCGCACATCTGACCGAACTGAAGAAAAAGCACGAAAACCTCGGTCTTGAAGTTGAACAAGCCCAACGCGCGCCAGGCATCGATGATCTCCATATCGCTCAACTCAAGAAACAAAAACTAAGGCTAAAAGAAGAGATCGAACGCCTATCAGCCTAGGACTTCATACTCGCCCGCGCGGCTATGGCCGCGCCGCCAGTAATCAATAGCGCCGCGATCGCCAGACCCCAGGACGGGGCGGCGATCCCGGCCACAACCAAAGCCAGCGTAGACAACAAGGGTGCCGCGTAGGACGCCGTCCCCAAGAGCTGTATGTCGCCCTGTTTAACCCCGATATCCCAAACATAGAACGCCAACCCCACCGGCCCCAGGCCCAGTGCGATCACTGACGCCCAGCTAAAGGCACTGTCAGGCAAGACGGTATCTTCGACAGCAAGGTGCAGCACACCGGATGCTATGGCGGTCGCAATACAGAAAACGGCGACAGAGCTGGTTGGCGTATCGCCCAGCCGACGCGACAGGACCGAGTATCCGGACCACGTCAACGCGCATAACAAGGCCAAGGCGTAGCCGGGCAGGTGGTCGGTCTGAAACCCAGTGCTGCCACCTCCGGCGATGATCACGGCAGCCCCTGCAAACCCAAGGCACGCGCCGAACAAATGCCCGATTCGCAGGTGTTCGCCCGGCAAAAGCCCGGAAAACAACACGATGAGCAATGGCCAGAGATATGCGATCAGACCCGCCTCGGCCGCCGGGGCCATGCGCAGGGCTGAGAAATACAGCGCGTGATAGCCGAACAACCCGATTGTGCCGAACAGATAGGTGGTCCACGGCACGTCCCGCAATTGCCGCAACCCACCGCTGCGCCAAGTCCAGATCAGGCCAAGTGTTCCACCAATCGAAAAGCAGATTGCATTCAGCAACAGTGGCGGCGTGGGGGATGACCCGACGGTGAACAAGGCCAGCAGCGACCACAGCAAGACGGCGGCAAACCCGATGGCTGTAGCGCGCGATTTGGTCATAGGCTTTGAACCTCTTCGACCGGGATGATGTTGAATTCGTCCGAGATATGCGCGGTCTTTTCGATCTCGGCCATGAACCAGTCGCGGAAAGCGGCGATTTGGGGTCTGTTTTCTGCACCCGGCAAGCACAGAAACCGAAACCGGCCTTGTGTTTCGATAGCGGTTTTGAACGGAGCAACAAGACGTCCCTCGGTAAGGTCCTTCAAGATCATAGCCCGGCGACCCAGTACCACGCCAACGCCCGCAACCGCAGCATCAATTGCGTGGTCTGCGTTCGAAAAATGCGCCCCATGCGTTGGGGCATAATCCACTCCGACCGCGCGGAACCAGGTCGGCCAATCGCTGGGCGGTTGTAGGAACGCAATCGAATCGTCAAAGATCAATGGTGCGTCCCGCAGGCTGTCGGGGGTGGGGAATTGCTCGGCCAGATCTGGTGTCATTACCGGGGTCAGCCATTCCTTGCGAACCGGCAGGGAATACAATCCTTCATCCCCACCGTAGCCAAATCGAATGGCGACATCCACGTCATCACGTTCAAGGTCCATGATCCGCAACGTTGCCGAGAATTTCAGGTCAATCTCGGGATGCGCCCGTGCAAATTCATACAGGCGCGGTGCCAGCCACTTGGCTGTCAGTGCCGGGCCTGCTGTCACGGTCAGCGAGGTATCGTTGCCTTGCCGGCGCGCAGCTTGCCACGCCGTCTGCAGTGCGGCGAATCCTTCAGCCGCGCCGGGGGCAAGGGCGCGTCCGGCCTCGGTCAACTCAACCGCGCGGTTCAAGCGGTGAAACAAGGGGCGGCCCAGATGTTCCTCCAGTGATTTGATCTGGAAAGACAGGGCTGCAGGGGTCACGCGCAACTCCTCTGCGGCTTTGGCAAAGGACATGTTGCGTGCTGCGGCGTCGAAGGCACGCAGGGCGGTCAACGGGGGAAGATAGTCGCTCATCAATACACAAGAATATCTTAACTGAAACCCAAAGAAAGCTCGTTTGTCACCTTTCTTGATAAGGCGCATATTGGGTTCAAGTCAATCAAAGCTGAACTGAAAGGAAGACTGCCATGATCGAAATGACGACTAACCCCGCAGCTGCCCGCGCCTTTCAGCGGGCCCATGCTGAACGTGGCAAGATGATCAAACACGCCCTTATGTGGCTCTTCGGTTCCCGCTGAGCGCAGCGCGCGCGTTCTTACGGGATTAAAAAAGGGCCGGTCCGCAATGGACCGGCCCGTTGACTTTTCTGCGCCTCAGATCAGACGAAGAATTGCGCACCGTTGGCCGAAATGGTCGAGCCATTGATGAACTGAGAATCGTCGGATGCCAGGAACGCCACGCAGCGCGCGATTTCCTCGGGCTCGCCCAGACGACCAGCCGGGATTTGCGCGATGATCGATTCGCGCACTTTCTCAGGTACCGCCATAACCATGTCGGTGCCGATATAGCCCGGGCAGATGGCGTTGGCGGTGATGCCTGCGCGCGCGCCTTCTTGCGCCAGCGACTTCACGATGCCCAGATCGCCCGCTTTGGTCGCGGCATAGTTCACCTGAGCGAACTGGCCCTTCTGACCATTGATTGAGCTGATGACGATGACGCGGCCGAACTTACGCTCGCGCATACCGTTCCAGACGGGGTGCACGGTGTTGAACACGCCAGTCAGATTGGTGTCGATGACCTGGTGCCACTGTTCGGGAGTCATCTTGTGGAATGGCGCGTCGCGAGTGATGCCCGCGTTTGCAACCACGATGTCGATCGCGCCAACCTCGGCTTCGACTTTTTCAATTCCGGCTTTGGATTCGTCGTAATC
Source organism: Ruegeria sp. CDSA033 (assembly GCF_059612305.1). Taxonomy (NCBI): domain Bacteria; kingdom Pseudomonadati; phylum Pseudomonadota; class Alphaproteobacteria; order Rhodobacterales; family Roseobacteraceae; genus Ruegeria; species Ruegeria sp. CDSA033. Next base: position 45,213 of record NZ_JBXWQI010000010.1, read on the forward strand.
AGCGACGTTCCACTTGTAGGTAGCGATGCCGGTCTCTTCGGTGAACTTCGCGGCGGCTTCGTCGTTCCCCGCATAGGTGGCTGCAACATTGTACCCTTCGGCCTTGAGCGCCTTGGAAATTGCTGCGCCGATGCCGCGGGAGCCGCCGGTTACGAGTGCTGTACGTGCCATTTAGGAATCCTCCAATTAAAGTCGTCTTGGTAATGCTGTTACTTTGAGAGGTGATCGTGCGCAATATTGTTTCGTCATGATTCTCTAAATTCCGCGTGGCAATATCGTCGCATCTTTGGGTTAAGGCCCCAATGTAACAAAAAAGGGCGCCCAAGGGACGCCCTTTTCTATTCGCTTGTCAAAGCACTTAGTCGCGCTCCACACACAGGGCGACGCCCATGCCGCCACCGATGCACAAGGTCGCCAGACCTTTTTTTGCGTCGCGGCGTTTCATTTCGAAGAGCAGCGTGTTCAGAACGCGGCAGCCCGAAGCACCGATCGGGTGACCGATGGCAATTGCGCCGCCGTTCACGTTCACGATCGACGGATCCCAGCCCATGTCCTTGTTCACGGCGCAAGCCTGTGCGGCAAAGGCTTCGTTCGCCTCGACCAGATCCAGATCGTCAACGGACCAGCCCGCTTTTTCCAGCGCTTTGCGCGAAGCGTAGATCGGGCCTACGCCCATGATCGACGGATCCAGACCGGCGGTTGCATAGGATGCGATACGGCCCAGTGGCTCGATCCCGCGCTTTTCAGCATTCTCGGCGGACATCAGCAGGGTCGCCGCCGCGCCGTCATTCAAGCCGGATGCGTTTGCGGCCGTGACCGAACCGTCCTTTGCGAAGGCCGGACGCAGCTTTGCCATCGCTTCCATGGTGGCGCCATGGCGGATGTATTCGTCAGCATCCATCACGATGTCGCCCTTGCGGGTCTTGATGGTGAAGGGCGTGATCTCGTCGGCGAACTTGCCAGCCTTTTGCGCGGCTTCAGCCTTGTTCTGCGAGGCGACGGCGAATTCGTCCTGCATGTCACGGCTGATCTGCCATTTCTCGGCGACGTTTTCAGCGGTCTGGCCCATGTGATAGCCATTGAACGCATCCCACAGACCATCGCGGATCATCGTGTCGATGTATTTCATGTCGCCCATTTTTTGACCGGCACGCAGAGCGGCGGCGTGGGGCGAGAGAGTCATGTTTTCCTGACCACCGGCAGCAACGATATCGGCGTCGCCCAGTTGGATGTGCTGTGCGCCCAAAGCAACGGCGCGCAAACCCGAGCCGCAAACCTGGTTGAGGCCCCATGCCGCACTTTCTTGTGGTAGACCGGCATTGATATGCGCCTGACGGGCGGGGTTTTGACCCTGAGCTGCCGTCAGCACCTGTCCCAGAATGGTTTCGCTGACTTCGCCCTTTTCCACGCCTGCGCGTTCGACTACGGCCTCCAGTACGGCGGCCCCAAGATCATGCGCGGGTGTGTTTGCAAACGAGCCGCCAAAGCTGCCCACTCCGGTGCGCGCGGCGGATGCGATTACTACGTTGGTCATTTAGACAATCCTTTACCGTCAAGGTCCTGCGGGATATTCGACGGCGCGGATCGCACAGAGATAACTCTGTTGCAGTGAGAGCGCCTCATGTTCCCCGCTCCAACTCCACATGGCATAGCGCAACGCTGCAGTTGCAGCAACGGTCAGCTTGCCTCAGGTCGGGCGTGGACCGGATAAATCACTCTAACTGGCTGTATGTTTGCGCTTTTCCGCCTTCCACGGGGCGGAAACGGTTGGGGCGCTAAACAGGAAACCCTGCAGGCAGTCGACGCCGTTTGCGATAAGGAATTCGGCATCCTTCTGTGTTTCGACTGATTCGGCGGTCACCAGAATCTCGAATTCTCGCGCAACGGCGATCAAGGCCCGCACCAGCGCCTGATTGTCCGTATTTTCGCCGATTCCGTGGATGAACTGGCCGTCGATCTTGGCAGCATCAAAGAAAAACTCGCGAAAATTGCGAAAGCTGAAGTTGCTGGCCCCAAAGTCGTCAAGCGCAAAGGCGATGCCGCGCGGCTGCAGCCGGTCCATGAAATCGATCACCAGCTCAGGCACCGTCATAGCCGAGCTTTCTGAGATTTCCAAAATCAGCCTTTCGCCGATATTGGGGTCATTCTTCAAAAACCGCTCCAGCACACGCGACCATCGCGCGTAACCGATCGAACGGGCAGACATGTTGATGGACAGGCGAATGTCGGGGTTTTTGGTCAGCGTCCGCAATCCCATTTCAAGCGCGACACAATCCAATTCGCGCCCGATTGGAGTGTTTTCCAGTTGTGGCATGAACTCGCGCGCGGGGATGACCCGACCGGTTTCATCCAGCACTCTGATAAACCCTTCATAGAAAGCGACGTCATGCGGCCTGTTCGCTTGCATCACAGGTTGAAAGGCCAGTTTGCACTGTTTGTGCTTCACCGCCTCGGTCGCCATTTCAATCGTCGAGGCATCGCGGGATTTGACAGCCGCGTTCAAGGGGTTGTCCCCACCTTCGGACAAATCTGCCAGTACCTTCTTCCGCATGTGCAACCCGTTTCCCTTAACGCCGCCGGTCCGGTGACGATTTCAGAGGAAAGGTATGAATCTGCGGTTAAGACAAACGCAATTGATTGAAGTCAGGCTTGGGTCAACGTGTCGTTTCCCAGATGCGTCCCAGCGCTGCAAAACCACCGACCACCGCACCCATGAACCCCAAAAGCATCATGCCAAAGCCCAACGCGACGATTCCGGTCGCACCGCCAGCCAGAGCCGTCAACATTGCGAGCACCACTCCAGTAAGGCCCATAACGGTGGAAAGGGTTGTCAGTCTGGTCATGTTGCCTCCGGTTACTCGCACTGCACACATCGATTGGATATGGGACGCGAGGGCCGGATTTCAAGAATCAGGTCGGATAGGTCGGCGGTATCAGGCCTGTTTTGCCTGCGTATTGGGCTGTTTGGTGTCGAATTGTTCGAATCCGGGCGTTCCACGATCTTCCGGGTGGCGGTCCAGATGCTTGGCCTTGATCTGTTCGGAATTGTCCCGGCTGCCATCATGGCTGTAGCCGGGGGGTGCAAAGCAATAAGCCAGCCGCTGACGCATTGTCAGGCCCGGTTGTGTCGCGTCGCGCCAAATTCCAACCCATTCGTGAAAGGCCACGCGCAGCGGGTTGAAGGTGCCGATATTGTGCACCAGCCCATAGTCGACGCGGTCATCTTCCTGTTCGGGGACAAATGTTCCGAACATCTTGTCCCAGATGATGAAAACGCCAGCATAGTTGCAATCCAGATAACGCGCGTTGCGACCGTGATGGGCGCGGTGGTGGCTGGGCGTGTTCATCACCGCCTCGAACCAGCGGGGCATCTTGCCGATGGCTTCAGTATGAATCCAGAACTGGTAGATCAGGTTCAGACCACCGACGAACAAGACCATCGCCGGATGGAAACCCAATAGGATCAAAGGCGCGCGAACCACCATCATGAAGGTAAACGTATAGGTCCATGTCTGACGCAGGGCGGTGGTCAGGTTGTAGTGTTGCGAGCTGTGGTGGTTCACGTGGCTGGCCCAGACCCAGCGAATGCGGTGACCAAAGCGGTGCACCCAGTAATAGCGGAAATCATCCAGCACAAAGCACAGAAGGATAACGGGGATAGAGGTGCCCAGGTTCAGCGGCGTGATCTGCCACAGCCACATGAAGAATGCATAGGCGATGAACCCCAACAGAAAGCCGGATGCGATGTTGCCAGCCCCCATGATCAGCGATGTGACAGCGTCCCGCGTCTCATAGCGGCCACCGCGTCCTTTGACGGCGATCCACAGAAACTCGGCCAGAATGGCAGCTATGAAAAAGGGGACGGCCCACTGCACGGCGTCCGGGAAAGTCACGTGGTCGGTCATGCGGGCTCCATCAGGTGCTGCCAGTGGCGGCGTTCGCGTTCATCAAGGTGGATTATGGCTTTGGGCGTTCCAAAGTCGTGGAATTGAACCTCGAACCCTTGCGGGTGATCCAGCAGATCAAAGTCCAGCAGGTGCCGGGCAACGGTGTCTGCGCCAAAAGACCACAGCAGACCATTTCCTGTTTCGGTTCGGATCAGGGCCGCGTGCCCGTCATGTGCAACGGTGACATCGATGATCGTATCATCCGGCGCATGGCGCAGCCATTCTGACCACGCCAATTCGGGCGATAGCACGCGCAATCGGGATCTACCTGACAGGTGCAGCAACAGGGTTATCCCGGCGATGCCTCCGATCACCAGAACCAATAGAATTTCAAGCGGCATTCCGTCCTCCTGCGCGGCAGAGTGCAAAGCGGCAGGCAGGCTGTCAAAGGTGGCGTCGCGTCAGCTATGTTCCAAACTGTCCAGAACCTCATACTGGACAACTCGCTGGACAAACGGCACCAACCCGTCCGGCCCCGAGGCGCGATCCTTTAGGTGAATACAGATATCGGGCCTGCGCGCCGCGATGATGCCCACCATCTCGCCGCGTATCCTGTCATCAAGACCGGCACCCATGATCGCGCAGGCGATGCGCGGCTCTTCGTCCAGTTGCCGTTTGACTTCTTCCTGATCATGCGCGCCAAGCCATTGGATCGGAAGGTGATCCAATTGACGCGCAACATCACCGATCACGTTGGGCAATTTTCCAATCAACAGAACTACCGGTTTCATCGTCGTCTCCCCTTCCTTCAGGTTGCAAACGAAAACCGGCCCATCTGGGCCGGTTTCAGCATAGCACAAAACGTTCAGGAAGGCCTGATGCTTCAGCTGTTGCCCTCGACAAGGGTTGAAACGATGGCCTTGGCGCTGTCCGAATTCCACTCGGCATCGCCAATCAATCGAGCAATCTCGTTGCCGTCGGGGTCCAGAATGACAGTAATTGGCAGGGCGATCACGCCCATTTTGCGTGCAACTGCCGATTGGGGATCCTGATGACGTGGCAGGTTGTCGATGCCGTTTTCCTCGAAAAACTTCTTGATCCCGGCTGGCGAGTTGCGCCCGGTGGCCAGTGTTACGACCTCGAACTTGTCGCCGCCGAATTCTTCTTGCAGCTCTGCGATCTGGGGCATTTCCTTGCGGCACGGCGCACACCAGGTGGCCCAGAAGTTCAGCAGAACATACTTGCCCTTGTAATCCGCAAGCGTCGCGGTGCCGCCGTCATCCTCAAGCTGAAATTCAACTGCTTCGACTGGTTTTGGCTCTTTGTGCAGGATCAGCCGTTTCAGGGAGTCCTCCCGGAGCGGTGCCAGAGTTTCGGCATCCGTGGCCAAAGCCGCGTTTGCACCCAACGCAAGGGCCATATAAAGGGGGATCAGACGAAATAGGCGCATATCAACTCCGGGTTTTCTTACATGACCGATCAATCTTCGAACCAGATGTGGGGCGGCCGCTTTGCCGCCGGTCCAGACGCGATCATGGAGGCGATCAACGCCTCGATCGGGTTCGATCAGCGGATGGCAGCCCAGGACATTGCAGGCTCGCGTGCCCATGCCGCCATGCTGGCTGCCACAGGTGTTATAACTGATAGTGATGCGCAGGCTATTCGGGAAGGGCTGCTCACCGTTTTGTCAGAAATCCAGAACGGAGAATTTCAGTTCTCGACCGCGCTGGAAGACATCCACATGAATGTCGAGGCGCGCCTGAAAGAGGTGATTGGCGAACCCGCAGGTCGTTTGCATACAGGCCGGTCGCGCAATGATCAGGTGGCGACCGATTTTAAACTCTGGGTCCGCGATCAGTTTGATGCGGCTGAATCCGGCCTGCTGGCCCTGATCCGCGCGCTTTTGGCGCAGGCTGAGGCTGGCGCCGATTGGGTCATGCCCGGCTTTACCCATCTGCAGGTGGCGCAGCCCGTCACATGGGGCCATCACATGATGGCCTATGTCGAGATGTTTGGCCGCGATCTGTCCCGCGTCCGCGATGCACGCGCCCGGATGAACGAATCCCCCTTGGGTGCTGCCGCGCTGGCTGGAACGTCCTTCCCCATTGATCGTCAGATGACGGCTGAGGCGCTGGGCTTTGACCGCCCTGCCGCCAACTCGCTGGACGCCGTCAGCGACCGTGATTTCGCGCTGGAGTTTCTGTCGACCGCCTCAATCTGCGCTGTACACCTGTCGCGCTTTGCCGAAGAGCTGGTGATCTGGTCTTCAGCCCAGTTCCGGTTTGTTACGCTGTCTGATCGGTTCTCGACCGGTTCGTCAATCATGCCGCAGAAAAAGAACCCTGATGCGGCGGAACTGATCCGTGCCAAGGTGGGTCGGATTTACGGTGCCAATACTGCACTGATGATGGTGATGAAGGGCCTGCCTCTGGCGTATTCCAAGGACATGCAGGAAGACAAGGAACAGGTCTTTGACGCCGCCGACAACTGGATGCTGGCTCTGGCCGCGATGGAAGGCATGGTCAAGGACATGACGGCCAACCGCGAAAGCCTTGCTGCCGCCGCAGGGTCTGGTTTTTCGACCGCGACCGATCTGGCCGATTGGCTGGTCCGTGTTCCGGGCCTGCCGTTCCGCGACGCGCACCACGTTACCGGATCGCTGGTCGCCATGGCCGAAAGCAAGGGCTGTGACCTGCCTGATCTGACGCTGGAAGACATGCAATCGGTCCATGCGGACATCACCGACAATGTCTATTCTGTCCTTACCGTCGAAAATTCGGTAAACTCACGCCAGTCTTTTGGTGGCACTGCACCGGATCAGGTGCGTGCCCAGGTCAAGCGGTGGAAGGCGCTGGTGTGATGCAGATACTACGTGTGGTCCTACTAATCGCGGCCGGGGTTGCCCTGGCAGGCTGCGGAGCGGATGGCGAACCCATCCAACCCACGATGAGCGCAAATATCGGTGTCGGCAGCAGCGGTACCTATGGCGGTGTCGGGGTCGGCCTGCGACGCGGTGGGCTGGGCGTTTTCCTGGGGCTGTAATCGTCGATAGCAATCTCGCATAACCATGCCTATTTGAACGGCATAGTGGCCGAGCGCCAAAATCAAAAAAGAAGTCAAGACAATGAAAACCATCGGCCTGATCCTCTCGCTTGTCGTACTGGCAGCCTGCGACCCAACATATAAACCCCGCCCCGAGCCCGCAGAGACATCAACCGGGAACGGCATCAAAATCTCTGGCTATGGCCGGGTCGGTGTTTCCACATCGAACTGATCTTGCGCGGAATCCATTGATCCGCGTGGCCATTTTGGTCTAAGCGCGCAGTCATGGATCACTTTCTCTACAGCGACGGCGCGCTATACGCCGAGGATGTCCCGATTTCCGAAATCGCAGCTGCGGTCGGAACACCATTCTATGTTTACTCCACCGCGACGTTATTGCGGCATTTCCAGCTGTTTGACGATGCACTGGACGGCATGGATCATCTGGTGTGTTATGCGATGAAGGCGGCCAGCAATCAGGCGATCCTGAAGACGCTGGCACAGGCCGGTGCGGGAATGGACGTGGTCTCGGGCGGGGAATATCTGCGTGCCAAGGCGGCCGGCGTTCCGGGCGACAAGATCGTGTTCTCGGGCGTTGGTAAGACCGCGGATGAGATCCGCGCTGCGCTGAGCGGCGGTATCCGCCAGTTCAACGTCGAATCCGAACCCGAGATGGAAGTGATCAACGCCATCGCGTTGAAACTCGGAGTGGTCGCACCAATCACCGTTCGGGTGAACCCGGACGTGGACGCAAAAACCCACGCCAAAATCGCGACTGGCAAATCTGAGAACAAGTTTGGCATCCCGATCGCCCGCGCATCTGAGGTTTATGCCCACGCCGCCAGCCTTCCGGGGCTGGAGGTGATCGGTATCGACGTCCACATCGGCTCGCAACTGACCGAGTTGGAGCCGTTCGAGCTGGCCTACACCAAAGTCGCCGAACTTACCGAAAAGTTGCGGTCCGAGGGACACAATATCCGACGCCTTGATCTGGGCGGGGGATTGGGCATTCCATACACCCGCGCCAATGACGCACCACCGTTGCCGGTGGAGTATGGCGCGTTGATCAAGAAAACGCTGGGCCATCTGGGCTGCGAGATCGAGATCGAACCTGGTCGCCTGATTGCCGGAAACGCCGGTCTGATGGTCAGCAAGGTAATTTACGTGAAATCTGGCGAGGGTCGTGACTTCCTGATTCTGGATGGCGCGATGAACGACCTGATCCGTCCGGCTATGTACGAGGCACATCACGATATCGTTGCCGTGCAGGAACCCGCTCCGGGCGTTGAACAACAACCCTATGACATTGTTGGCCCTGTTTGCGAAAGCGGTGATACTTTTGCAAAGGAACGCAACATGCCGCCCCTTGCGCCTGGCGATCTGGTCGCCTTCCGCAGCGCCGGGGCCTACGGCGCAGTGATGTCCAGCGAATACAATACCCGCCCCCTGATCCCCGAGGTTCTGGTGCACGGGGATCAATTTGCAGTTATTCGTGAACGGCCAAGCTTTGACGAAATCATAAACCGCGATACCATACCTGAGTGGCTTTGACGCGATAGGCGCGTGGGCCCGATCAGGAGGCCCGCTTTGCGCGCAAAACACAATCTGCCGGTCCCAAGACTGTCCCTGTGGCTGACGCACGCAGGGATGCTGGCCGAGCAGTTTTTGCGCGCATTTTGGCCGTTTTTCTCGGTTTTGATGGCAATTCTGGCGGCTTTGATGCTGGGCTTGCAGGACGAGGTCCGCGTTGAAATCGTCTGGGGCGTGGGCGCTGTCGCACTGTTGGGGCTGGCCGCTACGCTGTTTGTTGGTGCAAGGCGATTCCATTTCCCTTCACGGGCCGAAGCGCTGATGCGGCTGGATGCGGCGATGCCGGGACGGCCTATCCAAGCTTTGATAGATGATCAGGCCATCGGCGCGATGGACGCGGATTCTGTCGCGTTGTGGCGTGCGCACCAGAATAGGATGGCGCGACGTGTTGCGCAGGCCGAACCTGTCAAACCCGATTTGCGGCTGGCGGATCGCGACCCTTATGCGCTGCGCTATTCGGCGTTGCTGGCGCTGGTGATCGCGGCGATGTTCGGGTCGTTCTGGCGCATCGGCTCGGTGGCCGAGATGACGCCGGGCGCCGCCGTGGCAGGGCAAGGTCCAAGCTGGGAAGGCTGGGTTGAGCCGCCCCGTTATACCGGGCTACCGACGCTGTATCTGGCTGATCAATCCGATCCGACGTTGTCCGTTCCGCAGGGCAGTCGTATCACTCTTCGCTTCTACGGGGAAATCGGCGCGCACAGTTTGACGGAAACCACCACGCCTTTGGGCACTGAGGCGGCCACCGAGCCGGAGCAGGATTTTGTCGTCGAACGCTCGGGCCAGTTCAAAATCGACGGCCCATCGGGCCGCGACTGGGCGCTGAACGTTATTGCGGATACCCGCCCACAGGTGGCCGTGGCCGGTTCCGCCGAGTCCGAGGCCGGCGGTCAGATGAAACTGCCATTTGCTGCCAGCGATGATTATGGCGTGGTATCCGGCTCGGCTGTGATCGAATTGGATCTGGCCTCAGTCGACCGGCAGTATGGTCTGACGGCTGCGCCTGAGCCGCGCGAGGTCATAACGGTTGAACTACCCATGCCGATCACCGGCGACCGGGCGGATTTCACCGAAGATCTAATCGAGGATTTTTCACAGCATCCATGGGCGCATTTGCCGGTAAAAATCACTTTGATGGCCCGAGACGCGGCGGATCAAGAGGGGCAATCCGAGCCGTATGCGACTGCGCTGCCCGCCCGTCGGTTCTTTGATCCGCTGGCGGCTGCCGTGATCGAACAGCGACGCGATCTACTGTGGACGCGCGAAAACGCGACCCGGGTTTCGCAGATGCTGCGGGCGGTATCGCACCTGCCCGAAGAGCTTTTCCGGTCCGACACCGCCTATCTGCGCTTGCGCGTGATCCTACGCCGGTTGGAGATGTTCAACGAGTACGGCCTGAAACAGGAACAGCAGGCAGAAATCGCCGAGGCGCTTTGGGAGCTAGGCGTTCTGATAGAAGACGGCACCCTTGCCGACGCGCTGGAACGCATGCGCCGGGCGCAGGAACGTCTGACCGAGGCGATGAAAAACGGTGCCACCGATGAAGAGATCGCCGAGTTGATGCAGGAATTGCGCGAGGCAACGCAGGACTACATGCGCCAATTGCAACGTCTGGCGCAGGAAAACGGCGAGTTCGACGAGAACCAGCAAGGTCAGGACGGCGAGTCCATGCAAATGACGCAGGACGACCTGCAACGCATGATGGACCGAATTCAGGAGTTGATGGAACAGGGCCGCATGGCCGAGGCGCAGCAAGCGCTGGAAGAGTTCCAGCAGATGATGGAGAATATGCGCGTTACCCAGGGCCAGGGTCAGGGACAACAGTCCGAAGGCCAGCAGGCGATGGAAGGATTGGCCGAAACTCTGCGCGAACAACAGGGTCTGAGCGATCAGGCCTTCCGTGATCTGCAGGAACAGTTCAACCCCGGCGCGCAAGCCGGCGAAAGCCAGGGCAACGAAGGCCGCTCGGGTGGGCAGGGCCGGGGCCAGAGCCACGAAGGACAAGGCGGTCAGGGTCAGGGGACTGACGAACAGGGCAGCGGCAGCCAGCAAGGCCAGGGGTCACTTGCAGATCGCCAACAGGCCTTACGCGATGAGCTGAACCGCCAGCAGCAAGGATTGCCCGGAACCGGAACGCCCGAAGGTGACGCCGCGCGCGATGCGCTGGACCGTGCCGGGCGCGCGATGGAGGGTGCCGAAGAAGCCCTGCGCGGCGATGATCTGGCCGAAGCAATCGACCAACAGTCCGAAGCGATGGAGGCCCTGCGCGAGGGCATGCGATCTCTGGGCGAAGCGCTGGCGCAAAACCAGCAGAACCAGCCGGGCCAAGGTTCGCAGGAAGGCGACATGCAAGCCGACAACCGTGATCCGCTGGGCCGTAGCCCGGGGGCCAATGGCACAATCTCGACCGATGAAAATCTGCTGCAGGGTGAAGATGTCTATCGCCGCGCTCGCGAATTGCTGGACGAAATCCGCCGCCGGACTGGGGAATCGGATCGCCCCCAGATCGAACTGGAATACCTCAAGCGCCTGTTAGAGAGATTCTGATCTCAATTAGTTCTGAGACGTGCCAGACCCGGTCTGTGCCTCAAGCCACAAACGCGCCTGATCCACCAGAGAGACATAGCTGTTGAGAACCGGATCAGCCTGCGGCACCGCTTCGGAAATCTTCTGAGAATTGCTGTAGATCAGCAACAGGATCACGCCGACAACCAGAATCAGCAGGAATCCGCGTCGGAACCCGCCAGATTTGCGGGGCGGGGGCATGTCCTCGTCCAGCTTTGGCAGGGGGTCGTCGCTGCGCAGGCTGGAATTGATTGCTTCAACATCCGGCAGCGCGTCTTTCTGACCGAAATCCTTTGCGGTTTCTGTCGCGATCAGGTCCTTGGCGGCTTTTTCCACTTCGGGCGGCGCGTCGAGTGCCAAATCGGTCTGCGTCTCAAGGCTGCCGCCTTCGTGGGCGCGCAGGTCTGCTTCGCGGGCCGCTTCTTCCTTGAGGATGTTGGCAACCGCAGGGTCGACATTGCCGGTCGAGGAAGCTGCGGCAGGTTCAGGTTCTGATTTGGGCTCCTCGACAGGTTTCGCGACAATCTCAGGCGTTTCCGCCTTTGCCGCGGGTTCGTCCGCGGGCGTTTCCGGCTTTACCGGTTCAGATGCAGTTTCGGGGTATTTGGCCTGAAACCAAGTCTTTTCGCAGTTGGAACACTGCACATCGCGGCCTTCCTCGGGAATGACCTCGTCTGGCACTTCGTACTGAGCACCACAATTCGGACAAGTAAGACGCATGCTGCCTCCCGGTCGGGGGGCCGACCTGATAATAGTTTTTTCAGGGATGTTATTCCGTTAAGACCTGACCGCAAAGGGTGTTTTCGGTTTCACACGACAAGTGTCACCAATTCGACCCGGTGCAGGCATTGAAACCACAACCGCGCTCGGGCAAGAAGGGCGGCAACAATAATTGGGGGCCCTTGTGATCGAGCTGGAAAACGTCAGCTACACCTATGGTGATGGTGAGTTGCTGAGCGACGTGTCGCTTCAATTGCAGCCGGGGTCGTTCCATTTTCTGACCGGTCCGTCGGGTGCGGGCAAGACGACCTTGCTCAAGCTATGTTATGGCGCGTTGCTGGCCACATCAGGACGGATGACCGCATTTGAGCAGGACATTGCACGCCTGGACCGCGATCAGATGGCGCTGCTGCGTCGCCGGATCGGGGTCGTGCATCAGGATTGCCGATTTCTGGACCATATGACCTTGGCTGAAAACGTCGCTTTACCGTTGATGGTGTCCGGCAAAGGCGAGAATGCGCAGAAAGAAGACCTGCTGGAATTGCTGAACTGGGTCGGGCTGGGCACACGGCTTGATGCGCTTCCTCCGGAACTTTCCGGGGGCGAACGTCAGCGCGCGGCGTTGGCGCGGGCAGTTATATTGTCGCCGGACGTTGTGCTGGCCGATGAACCGACTGGCAACGTGGATTGGGAAATGTCCCAGCGATTGCTGCGCCTGCTGGTCGAGTTGAACAAGATGGGCAAGACCGTGCTGATCGCAACCCATGACCTGAGCCTGATCCGCGCAGCCAAAAGCCAGGTTCAGGCCCGTGTCCTTCGTATTTCACAGCGCCAGATTCAATTGGCGGGGGCGGATCTATGAACAAGGGCACCATCCGCAGCATGCTGGTGCGCGACAAACGCGCAGATCGGGTTGTTCCGCCATCTGGCTACACGGCGCAACTGACCCTGTTCGTTTCCGGCGCGATGGCCTTTCTGGCCGTTTTCGCGCTTGCCTTGTCGCTGGCATCGGGCCGGCTGGCCGACCGTTGGGCATCAGAACTGGCGGGGGCCGCCACTTTGCGGATCAACGCACCCGCCGAACAGCTTTCCGCCCAGACCGAGGCCGCGTTGACCGTGCTGGCCCAAACCCCTGGCGTTGCGTCGGCACGCGCCCTGACTGCCGAGGAGCAGGTTGCGCTTTTGTCCCCGTGGTTCGGTCCTGATTTGCCGCTTGATACGCTGCCTATTCCGCAACTGATAGAAATCATCGAGGGCGAACCAGGTCTTGATACCGCTGGCTTGCGCTTGCGTCTTGGTGCCGAAGTGCCCGGCGCCGTGCTGGACGACCATTCACGCTGGCGCGAGCCGCTGGTCGAGGCGGCCAACTCGTTGCGGCGATTGGGCTGGGTGTCTATCCTGTTGATCGGCGGCGCAACGGCGGCGATGATCACGTTGGCGGCCAATGCCTCACTGGCGGCCAATGCGCAGATCATCGAAGTCCTACGCCTTGTCGGTGCCCGTGATCGTTTCATCGCCAGCGCATTTGTACGGCGGTTCACATATCGCGCATTCTTCGGTGCGCTGGTCGGGGTGCTGTTCGGCATGACTGGCGTTCTGCTGTTGCCCGAAGCCTCGGTAGAGGGCGGGTTTCTGACCGGATTGGGTTTTCAGGGGGTTGGCTGGCTGTTGCCTGCGCTGATACCTCTGCTGGGGGCTGCGGTGGCGTTCTTGGCCACCTGGACAGCGGCCGTGCGCAAATTGAAGGAGCTTTCGTGATGGCTACAGCGATCCAATGGGTGCGCTCTTTGATCTTCATGATCGTGATTTATGCGTGGATGCTGATCCTTGGTATCGTTTTCGCGCCCTACGCGCTGTTTACCAAACGCGGGGCTTTGCAGGCCTGTAAAACCTACGCGCGATCGACGATCTGGTTGGCCCGCTGGATGGTAGGCATCCGGTGTGAGGTTCGCGGAAACGTTCCCGTGGACGAGGTCGTGATCGGAGCCAAACACCAGTCCTTCCTGGACATCATCATGATCTTCAGCGCCATTCCGCATGGCAAGTTCATCATGAAAAGGGAACTGCTGTATACCCCGGTTATCGGTCTCTATGCCCGTCGCCTTGGGTGTATACCGGTTGATCGCGGCAGAAAGGGTGCTGCCGTCGCCAAGATGGTCAAAGACGTGGCTAAAGAGTTCTCTGAGCCCGGGCAGCTTGTGATTTACCCGCAGGGCACACGCGTCGCACCGGGGGCGAAGAAACCCTACAAGGTCGGGACAGCCGTTCTCTATGAAGGACTGGGCTTTCCTTGTGTGCCGGTTGCGACGAATGCCGGTGTTTTTTGGCCGCGTACCGGGGTTATGCGCAAACCTGGTCTTGCAATTGTCGACTTTCTTGACCCGATCGAACCGGGTGTTGGACGGGATCAATTTCTTGGGCGTCTGGAAGACGTGATCGAAACACGATCCAATGCATTGATGCGAGAAGTGGGGTTTGAACCGGATGGAGCTCATTAAGGACATTGAAATGCTCGAGGCGCTCTACGGCACACCGGGCGCGCCTGCATTGCGCAAAGTGACCAGACAGCTCACACCGCTTTATCGCAAATGGATCATGGCGTCGCGCCTGTGCATCCTCAGCACCGTTGGGCCCGAGGGTGTCGATGGCAGCCCGAGAGGTGACGACGGCCCGGTTGTACTGGAACTTGATCCGCACACACTGGCGATGCCTGACTGGCGTGGGAATAACCGGCTGGACAGCTTGCGTAATATCGTGCGCGACCCGCGAGTGTCGTTGATGTTCATGGTGCCGGGGTCCAACAGTGTCGTGCGATTGAATGGCACGGCGCATGTGACAGCTGATGAAAATTTGCGTGCGCAGTTCGAAAAGCAGGGCAAAAAACCAGCAACAGTAATCGTTATAGAAATCACTGAGATTTACACCCAATGCGCCCGTGCCTTGATGCGGGCCCGTACCTGGGTCAGTGGCGACGAGACCGCGCATGTGCCGACCGTCGGTGAAATCCTCGCCGAGGCGTCGGACGGCGAGGAAGGCGGCACGCAATATGATCAAGAATGGGGTGTGCGCGCCGCGAAGACGATGTGGTAGGCACGGGATCAGGCAGCCGCGGCACCGATCCGGGCTACCTTTGATATCCAGCGGTCCACGCTGCCGGGTTTAGGATAGCTGGCGCCCGAAAAGTAAGTGAACCGGGTCGGCTTGAAACCGACAAATCCCAGAATCTGATCGCGGATCTGGCGGATCAGTGCTTGCCTGTAGATGAAACGCATGAACCAACCCGGCGTGTCAGAGGTAAGGATGACCCGCGCCGTGCGTCCTGTCAGCATAGGTGCTGGAAAGCCGATCCGTGTAGTATTCCGCGTGTCGAAGGTGCGTCCGGGGATGAATGCCCGGTCAATCAAACCTTTCAGCTTGGCCGGCAAGCCGCCCCACCACATCGGTGCCGTCAGGACAAGGTGTTCGCTCCATTCAAAATCCTGCAGCACTTGTTCCAATGCGGGTTCTAACGGTTTGAAGTCCTCATAGTTTCCCTGACCGAAGTCATGGTCAAATTGCAGGTCGCATAGGTGAATCATGCGAACGTCGTGCCCCTGTTGTTTGGCCGCGTCGGCATAGGTTTCTGCAAATGTTCGGGACAGGCTGGTTTCGCCTGGGTGTCCGTCGAGGATCAGGATTTTCTTAGGGTGCATCGCGAATCTCCAAAAATGACCGTGGTCAGTTTATAAATGAGAAAAATGACCGTGGTCAATTACTAAATTTGACCACGGTCAAAAAACATGCGAACAGGGCATATGCAAAAGACAGTTCAAAAGAGAACCCTTAAAACGCGCGCCCGATTAATCGAGGCCGCAGAGGACGTTATCGAAAGAAACGGCTATCAGGCTTTGCGGGTGGAAGACGTGGTTCAGGCCGCCGGGGTCGCAAAGGGAACCTTTTTTGCGCATTTCCGGGACAAAGACGCGCTAATGGAAATGCTGATTGGTGAGAGGCTGGTTGCCTGTTTCAATCAGGTCGAACAGGGCCCCGCCCCACGCACGGCCCCCGAAATCGCCGATGCCCTGCAACCGATCCACTCCTTCATGACGTCCGAGCGTTATGTGTTCGATCTGATCATTCGATACTCTGGCGCTACAGCGATCACCGAGATCGGGCCCATAGCACGTTGCTTCGAGCGCTATGTTCGGTTGGTTGCTGATTGGTTGGAAACCGCGAGGGTGCGCAAGGACATTTCCCCCGACCTGCTGGCCGAGGGGGTTCAGGCTTTTGCTATTCAGTCAATGTCACTGAAATTCTGCGCTCTGCATGAAGCAGAGAGTTTTTCAGATAGGTTAGAAATCTATCTGGACGCGTGGTTAACCCCGGCAACCTGACGGCGGCCGGGGCTTCATATTAACTGTGAATCGGTCCGTCGCCACAGGCCAACGCAGCCTCACGCACAGCTTCCGAATAAGTTGGGTGGGCGTGGCAGGTCAGGGCCAGATCCTCGGCCGAGGCGCCGAACTCCATCGCCACACAGACTTCATGGATCAGATCGCCGGCACCGGGGCCGATGATGTGGCAGCCCAGAATGCGGTCGGTTTCCTTGTCGGCCAGGATTTTGACAAACCCATCGGTCATCAAGTTCGCCTTGGCGCGGCCGTTGCCCATGAACATGAACTTGCCGACCTTATAGGCGCGGCCCTGTTCTTTCAGCGTCTCTTCGGTTTCGCCCACATTGGCAACCTCGGGCCATGTGTAGATCACACCCGGGATGACGCCGTAGTTGACGTGCCCATGCTTGCCCGCAACCTGCTCGGCTGCGGCCATACCTTCATCTTCTGCCTTATGCGCCAGCATGGGGCCTTCGGTCACGTCACCAATGGCGTAAATGCCCGGCACGTTGGTCTGCCAATCGGCCCCCACCTTGATCTGACCACGCGGTGTCATTTCAACGCCCAAAGCTTCCAGACCCAAACCATCCGAGTACGGTTTGCGTCCGGTGGCGACCAGAACCGTATCAGCCTCGATCACATGTTCGCTGTCATCCTTGCGCAGTTTGTAGGTCACCTTTGCCTTGGTCTTGGTGGCTTCGGTCTTTTGGACCGCCGCGCCCATGACAAATTTTAGGCCTTGTTTCTTGAGGATGCGCTGGAAGGTTTTCTGAACTTCGGGGTCCATGCCAGGGGTGATCGCGTCGAGGAATTCAACCACAGTCACCTCCGCGCCTAGACGCTGATAGACCGAGCCCAGTTCCAGCCCGATCACGCCCGCGCCGATCACCACCAACTTCTTTGGCACCTTGTTCAGCGACAGAGCGCCGGTCGAAGTCACCACAACCTTTTCGTCAACGTCGACACCGGGCAGTGAGGACGGTTCGGACCCAGATGCGATAATTATGTTCTTGGCGGTGTGAACCTCGTCGCCCACTTTGACCTGACCCGCGGTAGGGATCGAGCCCCAGCCTTTCAACCAGTCGATCTTGTTTTTCTTGAACAGGAATTCGATACCCTTGGTATTGCCGTCGATCGTTTCCTGCTTGTAGCCCTGCATCTGTTTCCAATCGACCGAGGGGCTTTTGCCCTTCAGGCCCATCTTGGCAAAGTTATGCTCGGCCTCATGCAGTTGATGGCTGGCATGCAGCAGCGCCTTCGAGGGGATACAGCCGACGTTCAGGCAGGTTCCACCCAGAGTTTCACGCCCTTCGACGCAGGCAGTCTTCAGACCCAGCTGAGCGCAACGGATGGCGCAAACATAGCCGCCGGGGCCTGATCCGATTACGATAACGTCATAATTTGCCATGTGTCAGGTCCTTATCGTTTACGGGGATGGCGGCAATTTTCTGCACGCCGGGGCGTTTCCCCATTACATTATCCATGTCAGCGACTGAATCAAAAGACAGCCGCCAGCAACATTACAGTGTTGGCCGCCAAGCCAACGATCCAGATCACGGTTCGCCAAGGCGTCCAACCCAATGCGTAGGCGGGGACGTAGAGGATGCGGACGATCAAATAGATCCAGCTACAGGCCGCAGTGAGCCCGTTCGACTGGCCCGAAACCGTCACGACAAGCGCCGCAATTGCGAACAGAACCAACCCTTCGGTGTGGTTGCTGAGGGCACGGTGCAGACGCCCCGAAACCCCCGGTTTGTCAAAAGGGATATCTCGCGGGCCAACCGCAAGGCCAAGGTCAATCTTACCGTGCCCGGCAGCCAGGTAGACCACGAATTGCGCGACCCAAAGTAATGCGGCAAGGGTCAGGACGGTTAGTTCCGTGGTCATCCAGTGGTTCCCTTTGAGCAGTCGAAAGTCATCGCGTTACCCGTTCGTGCCGCGCCCCCAATGGGGAGGCGCAGCCTCATGCTTTCAGACAGGGTCCAGAACCTTGGTCTGGATATGCGCCACGCCACCGCGTTCGTGGTGCATGGCCAGCTCTTCGGATTCGATGAAGCTCTGGGCCCGGTCGAGATCGGTGATCTCGAACAAGGCGACCGCGTGGTCCTTTCGATCAGGGTCTTTCCAGATATGGAGGTCGCGGATGCCCGCGGCCTCCCTCATCGGTTTGTCTTCTTCGAACACCTTTAGCCAGACATCAAAGTCGGCCACGTCGGCTTGCCAGAGTACATGTGTCGCCATGATTACAGATCCATCAGCAGACGGCGCGGGTCTTCCAGCGCCTCTTTCACACGTACAAGGAACGTCACGGCGCCCTTGCCGTCAACAATCCGGTGGTCATAGGACAGTGCCAGATACATCATCGGGCGGATCTTGATCTCACCATTGATGACCATTGGACGGTCCTGGATCTTGTGCATGCCAAGGATACCCGACTGCGGCGGGTTCAGGATCGGTGACGACATAAGCGAGCCATAGACGCCACCGTTCGAGATGGTGAAGGTGCCGCCCTGCATCTCTGCCATGGACAACTTGCCGTCGCGGGCGCGCTTGCCCTTTTCGGCGATGGCCTTCTCGATATCCGCGAAGGACATGCTGTCGGCGTCGCGGATGACAGGAACAACCAGACCTTGCGGCGTACCGGCGGCAACGCCCATGTGCACGAAATTCTTGTAGACGATGTCCGTGCCATCGATCTCGGCGTTGACTTCCGGAACCTCTTTCAGCGCGTGACAGCATGCCTTGGTGAAGAAGGACATAAAGCCCAGTTTCACGCCGTGCTTTTTCAGGAACAGGTCTTTGTATTCATTGCGCAGGCCCATCACCTCGGTCATGTCCACCTCGTTGAAGGTGGTCAGGATTGCCGCAGTGTTCTGCGCATCCTTCAAACGCTTGGCGATGGTTTGGCGCAGGCGGGTCATGCGCACACGCTCTTCGCGGGCGGCATCCTGTGCTGCGACCGGTGCCCGAGGCGCTTGCGCCGGTGCCGGTGCTGCCGCCGTAGGTGCCGGGGCCGCAGCCGTAGCCGCTGCGCGGGCAACATCCTCTTTCATGATCCGCCCATCACGACCGGTGCCTGTGACCTGATCCGCGGACAAACCGGCCTCTGCCATAGCTTTTTCGGCGGATGGCGCGTTGGCGATGTCCTTGCCGGTGCTTGCTGCTGCGGCCGGGGTTGCCGCCGCAGCTGCCGGAGCAGCGACGGACCCTGCCGCTGCGCCGGAAATCACCGCCAGTTTGGCCGACGCCTCAACTGTTGCGCCTTCGGGGGCAACGATTTCTGCCAGAACACCCGCAGCCGGGGCCGGAACCTCGACCGAGACCTTGTCGGTTTCCAGCTCACACAGCATCTCGTCCTGTGCGACGCTGTCGCCGACCTGTTTGAACCATGTCGAAACGGTCGCTTCAGTCACGGATTCACCCAAGGTCGGAACCATGACGTCAACACTGCCGCCAGACGCCGCCGGAGCAGCCGCAGCCGCCGGGGCCGGTGCGGCTACCGGGGCAGGAGCTGCGCCTTCACCTGCAGCGATGGTGGCCAGCAGAGCGTCAACGCCAACGGTTTCACCTTCTGCGGCGACGATTTCGCCCATCACGCCAGCGGCAGGAGAAGGGACTTCGACGGTGACCTTGTCAGTCTCCAACTCACACAACATTTCATCAACCGCGACGGCGTCGCCGGGTTTCTTGAACCATGTCGCAACCGTGGCTTCGGTAACCGACTCGCCAAGCGTGGGAACTCGAACTTCAATGGACATCGATTATTTTCCTTCAATGCTCAGCGCTTCGTCGACCAGCGCTGCTTGTTGGGCTTTGTGTTGGCTGGCCAGACCCGTCGCGGGAGAAGCCGATGTGGAGCGGCCGACATAACGCGGCCGAGTGTGCTTGGCGCCGATGCGGGTCAGAACCCATTCGATATTCGGTTCGATAAAGGTCCAGGCACCCTGGTTCTTGGGTTCTTCCTGACACCAGATCATTTCGGCACCTTTAAAGCGCTCAAGCTCATTGATCAGCGAATGCGCCGGGAAGGGATAGAACTGCTCAATCCGCATCAGGTAGACGTCGTCGATGCCGCGCTCGTCGCGTTCTTCGAGCAGATCGTAGTAGACCTTGCCGGAACACATCACCACGCGTTTGACCTTGTCGTCCTTGACCAATTTGGTTTCCGAGTTTCCGTGCTGTGCATCGTCCCACAACACACGGTGGAAGCTTGAACCGGTGGTGAATTCTTCTGCTGTGCTGACCGCCAGCTTGTGGCGCAGTAACGATTTGGGCGTCACCAGGATCAGCGGCTTGCGGAAAGTCCGGTGCAGCTGACGGCGCAGGATGTGAAAGTAATTAGCGGGTGTCGTGCAGTTGGCCACGATCCAATTGTCCTGACCACACATCTGCAGGAACCTTTCCAGACGTGCTGACGAGTGTTCAGGCCCCTGACCCTCGAAACCGTGTGGCAACAGGCACACCAGACCGGACATGCGCAGCCATTTGCTTTCGCCCGAGCTGATGAACTGGTCGAACATGATTTGCGCGCCGTTGGCAAAATCACCGAATTGCGCTTCCCACAGGGTCAGTGCATTTGGTTCCGCCAGCGAGAATCCATATTCAAAGCCCAGCACCGCATATTCGCTGAGCATCGAGTCGATTACATCGTATTTCGACTGGCCCTCACGAATGTTGTTCAGTGGGTAGTACCGTTCTTCAGTTTCCTGATGAATGAAACCCGAGTGACGCTGACTGAACGTCCCGCGCGTCGCATCTTGCCCTGACAGGCGCACCGGATAGCCTTCGGTCAGCAGAGAGCCAAAGGCCAGGGCCTCACCAGTCGCCCAGTCAAACCCTTTGCCGCTTTCGAACATCTGTTTCTTTTGATCCAGAAGACGCGAGACGGTACGATGCACTGCGATATCTGCTGGTGTGTGGCTCAGCGCGTTGCCAATCTGCGCCAGCGTTTCCGGTTTGATTGCCGTGTCGCCGCGGACATATTCATCTTTGTTCTTGTCCAGATGCGACCAGCGCCCGTCCAGCCAGTCGGCCTTGTTGGGCTTATAGTCCTTCCCGGCCTCGAACTCATCATTCAGATGCGCCTGAAAGGCGGCCTTCATATCCTCGATTTCGCCTTCGGGGATCAGGCCGTCTTTGACCAGGCGTTCGGTGTACAGCGACAGCGTGGTCTTATGCGTCTTGATCTTCTTGTACATGATCGGGTTGGTGAACATGGGCTCATCGCCCTCGTTATGTCCGAACCGGCGATAGCAGAAGATGTCGATAACCACGTCCTTGTGGAACTTCTGCCGGAATTCGGTCGCAACCTTGGCGGCATGTGTTACAGCCTCGGGATCGTCACCATTCACGTGGAAGATCGGTGCCTCAACCATCAGGGCGATATCGGTGGGGTAGGGGCTGGAGCGGCTGAAATGCGGCGCGGTGGTAAAGCCAATCTGGTTGTTCACCACGATATGCATCGTGCCGCCGGTCTTATGACCCTTAAGGCCGGACAGGCCAAAGCCTTCGGCGACAACACCTTGACCCGCAAAGGCCGCATCGCCGTGCAGCAGGATGCCCATCACCTTGGTCCGGTCTTCGTCACCCAACTGATCCTGTTTTGCGCGGACCTTGCCCAGAACAACCGGGTTCACCGCCTCAAGGTGTGAGGGGTTTGCAGTCAGCGACAGATGGACACTGTTGCCATTGAATTCACGGTCGCTGGACGCGCCGAGGTGATACTTCACATCGCCGGAACCATCCACATCTTCGGGTTTGAAGCTGCCGCCCTGGAACTCGTTGAAGATGGCGCGATAGGGCTTGCGCATCACGTTGGCCAGAATGTTCAGGCGGCCCCGGTGCGGCATGCCGATGACGATGTCGCTGACACCCAGCGCCCCGCCGCGCTTGATGATCTGCTCCATCGCGGGGATCAAGGCTTCGCCGCCGTCCAGACCGAAACGCTTGGTGCCCATGTATTTTACATGCAGGAACTTCTCGAATCCTTCCGCCTCAACCATCTTGTTCAGGATCGCCTTGCGGCCTTCCTTAGTGAATTGGATTTCCTTGCCATACCCTTCGATCCGTTCCTTCAGCCACGCGGCTTCTTCCGGATTTGAGATATGCATGTACTGCAGCGCGAACGTGCCGCAATAGGTCCGTTTCACGATCTCGACAATCTGGCGCATGCTGGCCATCTGCAAACCCAGCACGTTGTCGATAAAGATCGGGCGGTCCATGTCGGCTTCGGTGAAGCCATACGTCCTGGGGTCCAATTCCGGGTGGGTGCTGGCTGCGCGCATGCCCAACGGGTCCAGATTAGCAGCAAGATGGCCCCGGATACGATAAGCCCGGATCAACATCAGCGCCCGCAGACTGTCCAGCACCGCGCGTTTGATCTGGTCTTCGCTGACCTGAACGCCCTTGGCCTCGGCCTTGTCCTTGATCTTGTCGCCTGCTGCCTTGGCGTCGATTTCGGCCCATTCTCCGGTCAACGCTCCGGTCAGATCATCCGTCGGCATCGGAGGCCAGTCGGTCCGCGCCCAGGACGGCCCTTCGGCCTCGCGCTGGACGTCCGGCGTGGCGTCGCCCATCGCCCGGAAAAACTCGACCCAGGCCGCATCTACTGCGTTCGGGTCCTTGGCGTACTGGGCATAAAGTTGCTCCAGATATTCGGCATTATGCCCCTGCATAAAGCTTGAGGCATGAAAGGCAGAATTGGGCGTGTGTTCGGTCATTGGGCTACCTCATATGGGTTGGGACCGTATTGGTTGGCGCCTGGCTGGCTGGGGCGGGTCAGCCACCACAGAACCAGGAGGGGCGACACAAACAAAACAAGCAGTGTCGGAATGACGATTAGCAGCGTGGCGCGGGTGAACAGGATGTCCAGATTGCCGCCATGCTGGAAATGGGATGCGAGGCCGATGCCAAAGATCAGCACCGCAAACGCGCCGACAATCAACAGGATCGGAAGCAAGGCGAAAAGCCCGCTGCGCCCGGTGTCATGCATCCGTCGCCACGCGACGGCCAGATGCGGGATGAACACGATCAAGCCTACGATGCTTTGTACTGGCGCAGAGGACGTCGCAGTGACCGCTTTGACCTCGTCAGTCTGGCTGACCGAGACCTGAGTGAAGAACTGCCAGTCGATGATCCCGGCGATGATGTTCCAGATCACGATGAACAGGAAAAAGAACCAGTATTCGGGCCGCGAGGCACGACCCGAGAAGGTGAAGAACTTGGAGAAACAGGTGCGGATGGCGTCGGAGAAGGTCATGAATCCCCCGCTTGGTACGTGTAGAAGTATCCGGTACCAAAACCTGTTACATAGTTAAGCCATTCCAAGTCCTTGACCTCAAGTATGTGTGGATAAGGTGCATGAATGGAAGTGCGGTACGTGACTCGGGGGTAGGGCCAATCAAGTTTCGGATTTCTGGTGCGTTCCGAGATCACCTGCGATGTGCCGGAAGGGTTTCTTTTCAGTTCCGGTCGGCTGAAGGCGTTTCCGAGTTCACGAGAGGCTTTGCCTTGCCCAAATATTGCTGTGCAAGAGCTTTTGTACTCTACAAAGTCTTTTTCAGATTTTTGATCCGAACCCCCGAAGTCAACGAATATCAGAAGCGCGGAATTGTCTGCGGAAAAAGCCACGTAGTGAGCTTGATCGTTCAAGCGTGCTTGGCCAATCTCAGGGCGGCTGCAATCCATTGGGAGTTGGCCAAGGCAAAATGTTCCATTTGTATTTTCGGGGTCAATCTCGTCCGACTTGAGAGAGGGCAATGCGATCCAAACGGTTCGGTCAACAACTTCTTCAGCCTCCGCACCTTTGACTTGCTGCCAACCCAAACCTTCTGCTCGCTCTACGAGGTCTGTAATGGAAGAGTAGCGAGCCTCGCACATATCAATAGTCGCAATGGCGGATACTTCTTCTTCTGCCGCAATTGGTGCTGCCAAAAGAAAAGACGCTAGTGCGAGAATTGAAACTCTAGCGAGGCTCATCAACGTCACTTACCCAATCGCTTCCAGCACAGCCTCACCCAGCTGGGCAGGGCTTTCGGCCACGACGATACCGGCCGAGCGCATGGCTTCGATCTTGTCCTCGGCCCCGCCTTTGCCACCGGCGACAATTGCGCCCGCGTGGCCCATACGGCGGCCCGGAGGGGCGGTGCGGCCCGCGATGAAACCAGCAGTCGGTTTAGAACGGCCCTTCTTGGCCTCATCCGCCAGGAACTGCGCGGCTTCTTCCTCGGCCGAGCCACCGATCTCACCGATCATGATGATCGAGTGGGTTTCGTCATCCGCCAGGAACCATTCCAGCACGTCGATATGCTCAGTCCCTTTGATCGGGTCGCCGCCGATGCCCACACAGGTGGACTGGCCCAGGCCTACGTCTGTTGTCTGTTTCACAGCTTCATAAGTAAGCGTACCCGAGCGGGAAACGACACCCACGCTCCCGCGTTTGTGAATGTGGCCGGGCATGATGCCGATCTTGCAGGCGTCGGGCGTGATCACACCGGGGCAGTTCGGCCCGATCAGGCGTGACTTGCTGCCTTCCAGCGCGCGCTTCACCTTCATCATGTCCAGAACCGGGATGCCTTCGGTGATGCAGACGATCACTTCCATCTCGGCATCAATCGCTTCGAGGATCGAGTCTGCTGCAAAGGGCGGCGGTACATAGATCACGCTGGCATTGGCTTCGGTCACATGCTTGGCCTCGTGGACCGAGTTGAACACGGGCAGGTCAAGATGCGTCATCCCGCCTTTGCCGGGGGTCACGCCGCCAACCATCTTGGTGCCATAAGCGATGGCCTGTTCGCTGTGGAATGTGCCCTGCGAGCCGGTAAAGCCCTGACAGATCACTTTGGTATTTTCGTCGATGAGGACTGCCATTTTCGTGGCTCCTTCGCTTGCTATCTTATCTGTTGAAGTTCGATGGACGAGTATTGCTGTCCAGCGGGTTGTTTCGGAGGTTGCCCGGAGACGATGTAGACATTTCGCCCTGCAATGGGATTGTCAGCACTCAGCGTAGTTCTCGAAGAGTTTCTGCTCGTCCGGTAAGTAGATGAGCCTTCGATGTACTTTGCAGCCATTCGCTCTTGAATTTTTTCCACCTCAGCGGAGCTTAGGTTTTTTGACGCAACATAGCAGTAGTCATACTTGACCTTACCCAGGGATTTGAATTCGGAATATCTGGTTCCGGTCACCACGTATATCCAATTTGGCTCGCTGAAGAATCGCGTTCCTCCTTGGGATGTGTCAGCAATACGCTCGAGGCCTGAGTTCTCTAGGGTGTGAGTCGCTTGAGAAGGATTACCCAAACTGGCCATACAGACTGTTTCGAAAAGCATACTCGCTTCTTCGACTGCACTGCGTTGTGTCGCGGGCGTGGTTGCGCAACCAGCCAAAAAGAGTGCGGTCGCCAATGAGATACTTCTGAAATTCATTCAACTGGCCTTTGAAAGTGATACTCACCCTGAAGATTAAGGAAGGTTTGCTTTGCTGCAAATCTTCCTCTCACCCATTTACCCCTTAACCGCCTTGACGATCTTCTCGGCACCGTCTTTCAGGTTGTCAGCTGCGATCACGTCCAGGCCAGAGGTGTTGATGATCTCTTTGCCCTTCTCAACGTTCGTGCCTTCCAGACGCACGACCAGCGGAACCTTCAGGCCGACCTCTTTCACCGCGGCGACAACGCCCTCGGCGATGACGTCACAGCGCATGATGCCGCCGAAGATGTTGACCAGAATGCCTTTGACCTGTGGGTCCGAGGTGATGATCTTGAACGCCTCGGTCACTTTCTCTTTGGTGGCGCCACCGCCCACGTCGAGGAAGTTGGCAGGCTCAGCCCCATACAGCTTGATGATGTCCATGGTCGCCATCGCCAGGCCGGCACCGTTGACCATGCAGCCGATCTCACCATCCAACGCGATGTAGTTCAGGTCGTATTTAGAGGCTTCCAATTCCTTGGGGTCTTCCTCGGTAGTGTCGCGCAGCTCAGCGATGTCGGGGTGGCGGTAAACCGCGTTACCGTCAAAGCCGACCTTGGCGTCCAGCACCTTGAGGTCGCCCTTGTCGGACACGATCAGCGGGTTGATCTCCAGCATCTCCATGTCCTTCTCGACGAAGGCGGCATACAGCTGGCTCATCAATTTGACGCACTGTTTGACCTGTGCGCCCTCCAGGCCCAGCGAGAAGGCGATGCGACGACCATGGTAGGGCTGATAGCCTGTTGCCGGATCGACCGAGAAGGACAGGATTTTCTCGGGCGTTGCCGCGGCAACCTCTTCGATGTCCATGCCACCTTCGGTCGAACACACGAATGAGATGCGGCTGGTCTGGCGATCCACCAGCAGGGCCAGGTACAGTTCACGCTCGATGCCGGAACCGGCTTCGATGTAGATGCGGTTGACTTGCTTGCCCGCGGGGCCGGTTTGATGCGTGACCAGCGTACGGCCCAGCATCTTCTTGGCTTCCTCGGATGCTTCTTCCACCGACTTGGTCAGACGAACACCGCCTTTTTCACCGGCGTCAGCCTCTTTGAAGGAGCCCTTGCCACGGCCACCCGCGTGGATCTGTGCTTTGACAACCCAGAGCGGGCCATCCAGTTCACCGGCTGCGGTTTTGGCTTCCTCAGCGCGCAGAACCGCGCGACCTTCGGAGACCGGAGCGCCATAGCTGCGAAGAAGCGCTTTGGCCTGATATTCGTGAATGTTCATCGAAACTGTCCTGTCTGACTACGATTACACCGTTATAGGGGTGTCTAGGGGGCAAGTTTAAAGGGTTTTTTGACAGGGAAGCAGTTTTTCACGAAGATTTTCATTATTTGTGATCACGGTTTTTTTGGGTGTGATCACAAAAGGCAACAAAGGTCACCCGTTTGATTCGTCGTCGATGACGGCCTTTAGAATAAAGAGAGAATTCAGCTAGCGCTAAACCTAGCCGGTCCGCCGAGACGGCGGATTCAAACGATTACACGGTAGCTGCGCCGGGGACATGTCGACTCAATGGCGCCGCAATCGTCCAAATAAAAAAACCCGGCTCACCAATGGTCAGCCGGGTTCTGAATTACCGCCGCAGAGGGATCAGGCCAGCGAGCTGTCGATGCCCTTGCACGCTTCGATCAGGCCTTTGACGGCGTTGACCGAATTGTCGAACCCGGCTTGTTCGTCTTCGTTCAGCTTGATGTCGACGATCCGTTCGACACCACCGGCACCGATCACGGTGGGTACGCCCACATACAGACCGTCTACGCCCAGCTCACCGCTGCAATATGCAGCGCAAGGCAGAACGCGTTTCTGGTCTTTCAGATAGGCTTCGGCCATTTCGATCGCCGAAGTGGCAGGCGCGTAGTAAGCCGAGCCAGTTTTCAGCAGGCCAACGATTTCGGCACCGCCATCACGGGTGCGCTGAACGATGGCGTCCAGTTTGTCCTGTGTGGTCCAGCCCATCTCGACCAGATCGGGCAGGGGGATACCGGCAACGGTCGAATAACGAACCGACGGCACCATGGTGTCGCCGTGGCCGCCCAGAACAAACGCGGTGACGTCGCGCATCGAGACGTTGAACTCTTCCGACAGGAAGTGCGCGAAACGGGCTGAGTCCAGAACGCCAGCCATGCCACAGACTTTGTTGTGCGGCAGGCCCGAGAACTCACGCAGAGCCCAGACCATCGCGTCCAGCGGGTTGGTGATGCAGATCACGAACGCGTCGGGTGCGTGGGCTGCAATGCCTTCACCGACCGACTTCATGACTTTCAGGTTGATGCCCAGCAGGTCATCGCGGCTCATGCCGGGTTTGCGGGCGACGCCAGCGGTGACGATGCAGACGTCTGCGCCTGCGATATCGGCATAGTCGCTGGTGCCGGACATGGCTGCGTCGAACCCTTCCGAAGGGCCGGATTCGGCGATGTCGAGCGCTTTGCCCTGCGGCAGCCCGTCTGCGATGTCGAACAGGACAACGTCACCCAGTTCTTTGACAGCTGCGAGGTGCGCAAGCGTGCCGCCGATGTTCCCAGCGCCGATAAGCGCAATCTTGGGTCTGGCCATTTGGAAAATCTCCGGTCGGAATTGAAATCGCGGCTGTGCTAGTCCCTAAATGGCTTTCGCGCAAGTGTTCAGCGGCGCGGCATGCAACCGCATACCGTTTGCACTGCCTGGGCTGATTGCGCTAAACGGCCAAGGATACAGGCCGAAACCGGGGCGCTGCATGTTCGAATTGAACCTGATGTTTTTTGTTGTAGCGATCCCGGCTGTGATATTTGCGGGTATTTCGAAGGGTGGCTTTGGCTCAGGCGTGGCCTTTGCGTCCTCATCGATTCTGGCGTTGATATTGGAGCCGGGGCAGGCACTGGCCCTGATGCTGCCGATTTTGATGGTGATCGATGTTGCAACTCTTGGGCCCTATTGGAAACGCTGGAGCTGGCCGGATTCGCGCCTGTTGATCCTTGGGGCCGTGCCCGGCGTGGCGTTGGGCGCATGGCTTTATCGCGCCACCGATGATGATCTGCTGCGCCTATTGATCGGGGGGATTTCCATTGGTTTTGTCGTTTGGCACGTCAGTCAATCCAAAGGCTGGGTGCGCGGCTTCACAAACAGACTGCCTGCCCCCGCCGGACTGTTCGCTGGACTGGTTGCTGGCTTCACCAGCTTTGTCAGCCATGCAGGCGGCCCGCCAGCCGCAGTTTACCTGCTGTCGCAACGCCTGTCGAAGACCGAGTTTCAGGCCAGCACTGTATTGGCCTTCTGGGTCATCAACATCACGAAATTTGTTCCTTACGCCTATCTTGGCCTTTTCACTTGGCACACCGCGTGGGCCGATCTGCTTTTGACACCATTTGCGATTCTTGGTGCCTGGCTGGGCGTCCGGGCGCATTTCATGCTGTCCGAGCGCCTGTTCTTTGGCATCGCCTATGTGCTACTGACGCTCACGGGCAGTAAACTGATCTGGGACGCTTTGACCTGATCAGACGTTGGGCGGCAGGGCATCGGCGATCATTTCATAAGCCTGACCCGAGGCAACAAGGCAGGTCATTCCATCCGGCAATGTCACGGTGATCGTCCAGCTGCCGCTTTGGTCCGACGCATAGAGCTCCATCACTGCGCCTTGACGCGCGATGCCGATCCCCTGGCGCGTTTCGCCGTAAGTTTCGGTCAGCCGTTTTATCACCTCGTCACGTGGGGCGCAGTTGCGGGCGTGGGCCTGTTGCGCAGCCAGAACCATGATTCCGAGGCCCATCGTCATCTTCAGCAGTGTCTTGTGCATCTTCGACCCTTTTCGATTTCCTTTGCCGGTCAGGGTGCCGCCGTTGGACCGAAATCCGGTTAAAGGAACGCACGTTGCGTCGCGAATGCTGCGATGCGGCGATTTTGCGCTTGAACTTTCCGACAAAAAATGCCCCATTCCGCGCAACTTTATTTCCTCGGGAGAAGCCAATGGACTCGCGCCAGCGCCCCTATCGCTCTGTTCTTTATATCCCCGGTTCGAAAGACCGGGCGCTGGACAAGGCACGCACTTTGCCAGTGGACGCGATCATTTTTGATCTTGAAGACGCGGTTTCTGCCGATGAGAAGGGTAATGCGCGCGAAACGCTTAAGGCGGCTCTGGCCGCGGGCGGCTATGGCGAACGGGTCAAGATCGTGCGCATCAACGGTCTGGATACCGAATGGGGCCGTGCTGACGCCGAGGCCGTGCGCGAGATGGATGCCGATGTGGTCCTGTTGCCCAAGGTGAATTCGGCTGCGGATGTGGACGCGCTGGCCGCGATTACCGGTGACCTGCCAATATGGGCGATGATGGAAACCCCACGCGGGATGCTGAACGCGGCCGAGATTGCCGCCCATCCGCTGATGGCGGGGTTTGTCATGGGTACAAATGATCTGGCGAAGGAGTTGCAAACCCGCTTCCGCCCGGATCGTCTGCCCTTGATGACTTCTCTGGGCCTGTGTCTGTTGGCCGCCAAGGCCGAGGGGCTGATCGTTGTCGATGGTGTCTATAACGCATTCAAGGACACGGAAGGTCTGGCCGCCGAATGTGCGCAGGGCCGCGACATGGGCTTTGACGGAAAAACCCTGATCCACCCCGCACAGGTCGATGTCACCAACGCGGCCTATGCCCCGTCGGAGAGCGAGATCGATCTGGCCCGTCGCCAGATTGCCGCTTTTGAAGAAGTTGAGGGGCAAGGGCAGGGCGTTGCCGTGGTCGACGGCAAGATCGTTGAAAATC
Organism: Ruegeria sp. CDSA033; assembly: GCF_059612305.1. Taxonomy (NCBI): domain Bacteria; kingdom Pseudomonadati; phylum Pseudomonadota; class Alphaproteobacteria; order Rhodobacterales; family Roseobacteraceae; genus Ruegeria; species Ruegeria sp. CDSA033. Next base: position 75,586 of record NZ_JBXWQI010000010.1, read on the forward strand.
TGCACGTTGTAACTGCCCGCGAAATTCTGGCAAAAGCGGAGGCAATTACAGCTTTGCAAGCGGGGTAAGCCAGCATGGGCTTCGTTCTTCTCATTCTCGGTGTGGCACTTTGGTGGGCCGCGCATCTGTTCAAACGTGTGATGCCAGAGCGTCGCGCTGCGATGGGCGACGCCGGCAAGGGCGCGGTCGCGCTGGCCTTGGTGGCATCGATCCTGCTGATGATCTTCGGCTATCGCATGACCGATTTCATCTATGTCTGGGCCCCGCCTGCCTTTATGATTCACATCAACAACCTGCTGGTGTTGATCGCGATCTTCATGTTGAGCCCCGCCGGAACCAAGGGCCGTATTCTGAACAAGCTCCGCCATCCGATGCTGGGCGGGTTTAAACTGTGGGCTTTCGCGCATTTGCTGGTGAATGGGGATCTGGCCTCGATCATCCTGTTTGGCGGGTTGTTGGCCTGGGCTGTGGTCGAAGTGATCGTAATCAACAAGTCCGAACCGGACTGGACCCCCGGTGAACCCGGAACCTATGGCAAAGATGCGATGTTCTTTGTGGCTTCGATCGTGCTGCTGGGTGTCATCGGTTACATTCACGGGCTGGTCGGCCCGTCGCCGTTCCCCTCGTAAGGATCTGACATTATGACAAAACTCTACCGTTTGTTGACCGAAGAAGACACATCGGCCTTTTGTCACAAAGTGTCAGATGCTTTGGCAAAAGGCTGGGATTTGTATGGCGACCCGTCCTATGCCTATGACGAAAACAGCCGCATGATGCGTTGCGCACAGGCCGTGACCAAAGAGGTCGAGGCCGACTATTCACCTGACATGAAACTGGGACAGCAATAATGGCAAAAACCAATCCGGGCCGCTTTTTTGAGGACTATTCCATTGGTCAGGTGTTGCACCATGCCGTGCCGCGCACGGTGACCGATGGTGAGCGGGCGCTGTACCATGCGCTCTATCCGGCGCGGCATGCGCTGTATTCCTCGGACGAGTTCGCCCGGAATTGTGGCCTGCCGCAAAGCCCGATTGATGACCTGGCGGCGTTTCATGTCGTGTTCGGCAAAACTGTCCCGGATATTTCGCTGAATGCCGTGGCCAATCTGGGCTATGCCGAAGGACGCTGGTTAAAGCCGGTCTATCCCGGCGATACTTTGCGATCGGAATCCGAGGTGATCGGCCTCAAGCAGAACTCGAACGGCAAGACCGGTGTCGTCTGGGTGCGCACGCGTGGTCTGAATCAGCACGATGAAGTCGTCATTGAATACGTGCGTTGGGTCATGGTGCGGAAGTCGGATCTGGATGCGCCCGCGCCCGAGACTGTGGTGCCTGAACTGAAAAAGGCGCTGGATGCGAAGGATCTGATCGCGCCCGAGGGCCTTGATTTCTCTCAGTACGATTTTGCTCAGGCTGGTGAGGCGCATCGCTGGGGCGACTATGAGATTGGCGAGAAGATCGATCACGTCGATGGCGTCACGGTCGAAGAGGCCGAACATATGCTGGCGACCCGCCTGTGGCAGAACACCGCCAAGGTGCATTTCGATCTGACTTTCCGTCCCGAAGGACGGCTGATCTATGGCGGTCACGTGATTTCCATGGCGCGGACCCTGTCGTTCAACGGGCTGGCTAATGCACAGATGATCGTTGGCCTGAACGGTGGCGCGCACGCTAACCCCTGTTTTGCGGGCGACACGATCAAGGCCTGGTCCGAAGTTCTGGACAAGGCGGAAACTGCCATTCCGGGCGTCGGCGCCGTGCGCCTACGGTTGGTCGCCACCAAGGGCGGCGTGCCGTTTGAATTGAAAAACGAAGACGGTCGGTATCTGCCGAATGTTTTGTTGGATCTGGATTACTGGGCCCTGATGCCGATCTGACACTAGTGGTGACATTCATTTGATCGCAGCCAGCGCCAATCGTGTTAGGCTGTGGTCATGACGTTGTTTCGCACGATAGCTGCCTGCGCCTGTCTGACGCCACCCGCTTATGCCTGCGATCTGGCATTGGCCCTGGCCGTAGATGTCTCGGGTTCGGTCGATTCGACTGAGTATCGAATACAAATGGATGGCCTAGCAGCCGGTTTGCGCGACCCAATCGTGTCCGAGGCATTGGTGCGCGGGAAAGCCCGCGTGATGCTGGTGCAGTGGACAGGGTCCTCTCGTCAGATGGTCACCGTTCCGTGGACACATATCGACAGTTTCGAGGCAATTGATCAGTTTGCTGTAAAAGTGGCCAACGATCCAAGGGTCTGGCGCAACTTTTCCACCGCAATTGGCGAGGCGCTGGAATCGACCATGTCCTATTTCGATACGGTGTCGGATTGCAAACGCCACCTGATCGATATCTCTGGCGATGGGGTGTCGAACGAGGGGGTTGAACCATCGGACGTACACAGAATTCTGCGGACACGCGGTGTGACGGTGAACGCGATTGCAATTGAAGAAAGCGAACCGGATCTGACCGCGTATTTCTTCGAAAATGTGATCGTGGGCGAGGGGGCGTTTGTCGTCTCAGCCTCAGGGTTTGCTGACTATCCCGAGCGGATTCGTAAGAAACTGCTGCGCGAGGTGACCCAGCAAACCGCTGATCTGAAATAGCCACACAACAGAATCGGGTCTGTAGGCGCTAACATCATAACGGATGGAAAACTTTTTGTGATCACGAGCTTATTTTGTGTGATCACATAATGCGAATATCCGTCATTTTGCGTCAATTGTGAACTTTTTTGCATCTGCAGCACGTGACAGAACGGCAAAAAACGGTAAAACCTTCGGAAGCCAAACGTAAAGGAGCCAACATGGCCGATGTAAATCGGGGCAACCGCCCTCTTTCACCTCACCTCACGATCTACCGCCCCCAACTGACTTCGATGACATCGATCCTTGTGCGCATCACGGGAATTGCATCGTTGTTGATTGCGTTCTTTGTCGTCTGGTGGTTCCTGGCAGCTGCAACATCCGAGGCGTCGTTCAATTTCATCGACAGTCTGATGAGAAGCTGGCTGGGTGATCTGGTGATGTTCGCTGCGACCTGGGCGATCTTCTATCACATGCTGGGTCGTCTGCGTCACGTGATCTGGGATCTGGGCTATTGCGTGGATGTCGGTATCTCCGAAAAGATGGGGATCGGCATGATGGTGTTGGCCACCATCTTCGCCTTCATCACGGCAATTGCGGTTTAAGGAGATTGGCCATGAATTACCTCACTGACCGCAAACGCGCGCAGGGTGCCGGTGCTGGCGGCGCGGGCACACATCATCACTGGCAGATGATGGTCAGCTCGGCCGCTCTGGTCCTTTTGGTGCCTCTTTTTGTTTTCGTCTTCGCAAACGGCTTGGGCAGATCATACGAAGAGGTTCTGGCCTATTACAGCCGCCCATTCCCGGCGATTGTGACTGGCCTGACGATGGTCGTCGTCATCCTGCATCTGGTGCGTGAGACCCAAGTTGCGATCGAAGACTATGTCCACGGTGTTGCAGAAAAACTGAGCCTCATGGCCGTCGCGGCGTTTGGCTACACATTGATAGCTGCCGGGCTGTTTGCCCTGATCAAGCTGGCTCTGTGAAACGCGCGGTAAGGAAATAAACAAATGACAACTGCATACGAATACGAATCACACGAATATGACGTGGTTGTTGTCGGCGCTGGCGGCGCTGGTCTGCGCGCCACACTGGGCATGGCAGAACAAGGTCTGCGCACGGCATGTGTCACGAAGGTGTTTCCGACACGCTCGCACACGGTTGCCGCGCAGGGCGGAATCGCCGCATCTCTGTCCAATATGGGACCTGACCACTGGCAGTGGCACATGTACGACACCGTCAAAGGCTCGGACTGGCTGGGTGACACCGATGCAATGGAATACCTTGCGCGTGAGGCACCCAAGGCCGTGTATGAGCTGGAACACTACGGTGTTCCGTTCAGCCGTACTGAAGAGGGCAAGATCTACCAACGCCCGTTCGGTGGTCACACTACCGAATTCGGCGAAGGTCCTGCCGTGCAGCGGACCTGTGCTGCTGCGGACCGGACCGGCCACGCGATCCTGCACACGCTGTACGGTCAGTCGCTTAAGAACAACGCCGAGTTCTATATCGAATATTTTGCCATCGACCTGATCATGTCCGAGGACGGTCAGTGTCAGGGTGTCGTCTGCTGGAAGTTGGATGACGGCACGATGCACGTCTTCAACGCCAAGATGGTTGTGCTGGCGACAGGCGGTTATGGCCGCGCCTATTTCAGCGCAACATCGGCCCATACCTGCACCGGCGATGGTGGCGGCATGGTGGCCCGTGCGGGTCTGGCTCTGCAGGATATGGAATTCGTTCAATTCCACCCGACCGGCATTTATGGCTCTGGCTGTCTGATCACCGAAGGCGCGCGCGGTGAAGGCGGTTACCTGACCAACGCCGAAGGCGAACGGTTCATGGAGCGTTATGCCCCCCAGTACAAGGACCTCGCACCCCGCGATTATGTCTCGCGTTCGATGACGATGGAGATCCGCGAAGGCCGTGGCCATGGTGACGGTGGCGACCACATTCACCTGAACCTAAGCCACCTGCCGTCCGAAGCGCTGGCAGAGCGCCTACCAGGTATTTCGGAGTCGGCGCGGGTTTTTGCGGGCGTAGACGTCACCAAGGAACCGATCCCGGTTCTGCCGACTGTGCATTACAACATGGGCGGCATTCCGACCAACTATTGGGGTGAGGTTCTGAACCCGACCGCTGACAACCCGACGGGCGTTGTCCCCGGCTTGATGGCTGTCGGTGAAGCAGGCTGTGCCTCGGTCCACGGGGCGAACCGTTTGGGCTCGAACTCACTGATCGACCTCGTAGTGTTTGGCCGCGCTGCCGCAATCAAAGCGGGCAAGGTTGTGGATGCCGAGGCACCGAACCCGGTGCTGAATCAGGCGTCCGTCGATAAGGCGTTCGACCGCTTCGACGCGGTACGCAATGCCAGCGGTGCAATCGCGACTGCCGATCTACGTCTTGAGATGCAGAAGACCATGCAGGAAGACGCAGCGGTCTTCCGGACAGCCAAAACCATGGCCGAGGGCGTCGACAAGATGACGGCGATCGCCGCCAAGATGGACGACCTGAAAGTCAGCGACCGCTCGCTGGTCTGGAACAGCGATCTGATGGAAACGCTGGAGCTGACCAACCTGATGCCAAGCGCCTTGGCGACCATCGTTGGCGCTGAGGCGCGCAAGGAATCCCGCGGCGCACACGCGCATGAAGATTTCACCGAGCGTGATGATGAGAACTGGCGTGTTCACACAGTGTCGCGTGTTGATGGCAACAAAGTCGATCTCAGCTATCGCCCGGTCATTGCCGATCCGCTGACAACCGAAGACGAAGGCGGCATCAGCCTGCAGAAAATCGCGCCCAAAGCGCGGACGTTCTGATCAAGCGGACCCCGCCTTAAAATGGCTCGCTGATCGGACGGCACATGCGGCGGATTAGTGAAACGAAAAATAGCAAGGGTCGCTGACATGATGTCTGCGGCCCTTCATTGTGGGTCAGCCAGCCGGCCATTAAATGCTTGCAAGACTAAGGTTGTCTAACTGCCCGTTTTTGGGCGGGATACTCTTCGCGCAAGGTGCCAAAGGGAAATTTCTCGATGATCCGAGCTCATATGGCGACGTACCCAATACGCGAGAAGATGTTGCTGCAAGCGGTGCGCTCGATCCTTGATCAGGTCGACATGCTACACTTGTGCATGAACGAATGGAAAGAGGTTCCGCCGGAATATCGGAATCATCCTAAAGTGTCCGCATTTGTTCCCGAGGAAGATCAAAAAGACGTCGGCAAGTTTGTAACGACTCCGGATCCTGATGATATCGTATTTTTGGTCGACGACGATTTAAATTACAGTGATGAATATGTTCAGCGCATGGTCAAATGCCTGGAAAGCCACGACGCGGAAAAATTGGTCATTGGCACACATGGGTCCACCTATTCTAGTACGGCTCCGGAAAACGTTCATCAAAGAACGGCAATTAAGTTCGGCCAGCCATTGGAAAAAATGCAACGTGTGGACCAATTGGGAACAGGGGCCTTGGTTGCCATTGGCCGCAATGTTGCACCTTACGAATACATGAAAACTAGCCAGAAATTCGTGGATGTACGTTATGCGCGCTGGTTGTATGAAAACGGCATTGAAAGCTGGGTCATTGATCGCGAGGAATGGGGATTTGTCCGGCGTGTACCCACCGAAGGTGAGCACGAGACAATCTTCAAGACTTTTACCAAAAGGACGCCCCAAGCAGTTTTGGATGAAATCGCGGTTTTTGCCGGGCGTACGACGGGCGCAGTATGACGGGTGGCGCCATCTAAGCCAGTTCAGACAGCGCGCGTTTCAGGTCGCTGGATATCCGGTGTGGGCTGCGTTCAACCGCAAAGTCGAGACAGGCCTGCCGTTTTTCGGCCAGTTCTTTATCAGTCATGCTGAGCATGCGCATCATCATGCGGATCAAGCCCCTTGGGCTTTGCGCGGGATAAAGCAGATCATGACAGGCCTCTGGTGTTGTATGCTTGTGTGCATCAATGTCGGGGCCGACAATCGGCAGGCCAAAAGTCTGCGCCAGCATCGCCGTTCCAGAAGTAAAAGTGGTCGTCGACGGCAGCATATAGGCATGCGCATTTGAGAACACTTGGGCTATTTCGGAGTCGGGAATTCGTTCAGGTACAACCGTAGTATTGCGGTTTGACCGCAGGCGGCGCATCAGGCGGCGGCCGGACGGATACACCCGCCCGACGACTGATACCTGAAAGTCGTGCCCGCGATTGGTCAATTTTTTTGCGGCATCTTCCAGACGTTCCAATTCGCGGCTGCCTCGCATTGTCCCAAAGCTTAAAAAATGGGTGCGCTCGCGCAGCGGAAGGGGGCGTTTCAACGTTTGCTCTGCAGCCTCGTAAACGCCGAGATAGCTGGGGTGTGGAATGACGCGTAGTTTGTCAGGGTCAGTGTCATATTCATCGATCATATGTTGCCGGGCATGGGGCGTGTGAACGTGGATCAGATCGACAATATTCGCCAATTCCCGGCGGATATTGCGGAAATAGTCTGTCTCGCCACCTTCGGAATGCGCGAACTGATTGTGAATGGTCCAGATCACGCGCCCGCCATTGGCCTGGTATTGTCTTAGGCCGTCACAGCTGGAACGAAACTCAGATCCCTGCTCTTCCGTTTCTGGATTGGGGAATAGGCGATCGTCCCAATGGATATGAATGATGCTTTGATCGGGTTGAAAATCAGCCGTTGCAAAGGTGGACAAAGGAGCATTTTTCGAGGCGGCCAGGAAAAACTCTGGCTTGCAGGCCGAGTACATCAGGTTCTGGTACGGGTTTTTGTTGCCGTAGGGGATGTTGACGACATTTATCGGCATTCGCTGTCCTGCACTCAACTGGTTTCTTCAGCGGCACGATCCTTGAACGCCGCGGGATTATTGTGGTGAACTTGCCCAATTTTCTTGGGTGTTTTCAAGGCGAAAAAGGTTGGCTTTCCGGTCTGCCGAGTATATCTATACGCAGGATTTTAGCGAGGTCGGAAATGGTACAACTCACCCTGCCAAAGAACTCTCGGATTACCACAGGCAAAACCTGGCCGAAGCCTGAAGGCGCGACCAATATTCGTAAGTTTCAGATCTATCGTTGGAACCCGGATGACGGGCAAAATCCACGCGTAGACACCTATTTTGTCGATATGGACAGCTGCGGTCCGATGGTTCTGGACGCGCTGATCAAGATCAAGAACGAAATCGACCCGACCCTGACCTTCCGCCGGTCCTGCCGCGAAGGTATCTGCGGTTCCTGCGCGATGAATATCGACGGGATCAACACGCTGGCCTGTATCTACGGCATGGATGAAATCAAGGGTGACGTTAAGATTTATCCGCTGCCGCATATGCCGGTCGTCAAGGACCTGATCCCTGACCTGACGCATTTCTACGCGCAGCATGCAAGCATCATGCCGTGGCTGGAAACCAAGACCAACCGCCCGGCGAAAGAGTGGAAGCAATCCATTGAGGATCGCAAGAAACTGGATGGGCTGTATGAATGCGTGATGTGCGCAAGCTGCTCAACCTCATGCCCCAGCTATTGGTGGAACGGGGATCGCTACCTTGGGCCCGCTGCGCTTTTGCATGCGTATCGCTGGATAATCGATAGCCGTGACGAAGCCACAGGTGAACGTTTGGATGAGCTGGAAGACCCGTTCAAGCTGTATCGCTGCCACACGATCATGAATTGCGCCAAGACCTGTCCGAAGGGTCTGAACCCGGCCAAGGCGATTGCCGAAATCAAAAAGATGATGGTTGATCGCGCAGTTTAAAGCGTATGAAAATCATGCACTTGCCGCCTTGCGGTAAGTGCATGTCGCAGTTGCAGATTTGTGTAATGCGATGGCCCCTGATCCAGACTATCTTGGTGATCAGGGAGGAGTGATGAAACCGAAAACGGGACCGCTCCGATGCAAAATCAAAGACTACAATCCAATTCGAGCGCTGCTGAAGCTCTGGAGCTTCTAAATCAAGCGTGGGCCTACTACACGCCCGAGCCTGTAGAGGTGGAAGAAAAGCACGAACCTGAGCTTTTCGAATACGCAAACGCAGCCTAAGTCGACGTCAGACTTGCAGCCGGCACTCAAAATGGGTCATGCATTGGCATGCCCATTTTGCTTCTTATCTTGGCAGGCGGAGTGTTTGCCTATTTCCTTTGGCGTTCGCGCACCTCGTCCTTGAGCCGGGATTGCCGCTGGCGGCAGCACCGTAAGGAAGGCGTTTGGGTGTGTGCATTCTGTGGCGCGCAGCAGCAGGGCAGTGACGCGCCAACTCAATGTCTGAAGGGTCAATAGCGGCATAAGCAGGGCGGCTTCCCACCCTGCATGTTTGCATTTACGCCGCCGGGAATGCCGCCTGCAGTGCGATTTCAACCATATCGCCAAAACTTCTTTCGCGATCAGCTGAGGGCAAAGCTTCGCCGGTCAGCAAGTGGTCGGAAACGGTTAGAACAGCCAATGCCCGGCATTTGTGGCGCGCGGCCAAAATGTACAGCTCAGCAGCTTCCATCTCGACCCCGAGAATACCGTGCCGCACCATCTGTTCGTTCAGATCTGGGCGTTCGTCATAGAAAACGTCCGACGAGTAGATGCCACCAACATGGGTTGGCGTGCCTTTGGCCGCTGCCGCCTGAGCCGCCGCCTGAAGCAGCCCCCAATCGGCGCAGGGTGCAAAGTTCAGCTCTTTCATGATGCCGCGCGACGGTGAGCTAAGCGTGGTTGAGGTCATCGCAAGGATCACATCGCGGACATTCACGCTGTCCTGCATTCCCCCGCAGGAGCCAATGCGGATCAGCGTTTTGGCCCCGTAGTCCCGGATCAATTCGTTGACGTAAATCGACAAGGACGGCATGCCCATACCGCTGCCCTGAATGGTGACAGGGTTGCCTTTCCAGCTTCCGGTAAAGCCCAGCATACCGCGAACGTCATTGACTTGCTTCACATCGTCCAAAAACGTTTCGGCCGCCCATTTTGCGCGATAAGGATCGCCAGGCAAAAGAACCGTTTCTGCGATGTCGCCTTTTTTGGCTCCAATATGAATGGTCATTTTGGGATCAGTTCCAACTAGATATTAGATTTCCAGATCCGAGATATCCGCCCCGGACTTCAACGCGTCATGAATCCATTGCGGCTTTCGGCCGCGACCCGACCATGTTTGATTTGGATCTGCAGGGTTTTTGTATTTTGCTTTTGTAGTTTTTCCGGAAGTCGGATTACCTTTTGCCAATTCTGACAAAGAAAATCCAAATTCAGCAGCAGCTTTTTCAGCAGCTTTTAACGCCTCTTTTCGTTCGCGTTTTTCAGCGTCGATTAGCGCCTTTTCGACTTGATCGCGTAATTCAAGTAGTTCTTTACGCGACATTTTTTCAAGATTTGTCCCCGACATTCATGCTCTCCCTGGAATTAGTCATTACCGGCGTCCACGATGGCACACCGTAATTCCAAAGAAATGAATTATCTATCCCCTTTCATTCCGGGGATAGAATAAGAGTTGTCGAAAATGATCGGTATTACTCAGCAGCGAGGTTCTGCGGATCTACCAGGGTGACGATATCGCCCATGATTGCGTTCAGCTCAAAATTCTTGGGCGTATAGATCTTTGCAACACCCATTGCAGTGAGCTTTGCGGCATCGTCATCAGGGATGATGCCGCCGACAATCACCGGAATATGATCCAGTCCGGCCTCTCGCAGCCGGTTCATGACGTCCTGCACAAGCGGAATGTGGCTGCCCGACAGAATAGACAGACCGATCACATGCGCGTCGTCATCCGCAGCGGCGGTTACGATTTCCTCGGGCGTCAGTCGAATACCTTCGTAACTGATATCCATGCCGCAATCCCGTGCGCGAAATGCGATCTGTTCCGCCCCGTTCGAATGACCGTCCAGGCCCGGTTTGCCGACCAGGAATTTCATACGGCGGCCTAGCTTGTCGCTGACTGCATCCACTGCGGCCCGCAGATCTTCCAAGCCTTCTGTCTTGTTCGAGACCGAGCCCGAAACGCCGGTAGGCCCGCGATACGTACCGTAAACTTTGCGCATCTCTTCGGCCCACTCACCCGTTGTTACGCCAGCCTTGGCGGCTGCGATTGAGGGCTCCATAACGTTGGTTCCGTTTCGCGCCGCTTCGCGTAGCGCGGCCAGAGCCGCCGCGACAGCTGCGTCATCGCGATCTTGCCGCCATTCATTCAGGCGCGCGATTTGTTCTTGTTCGACAGCAGGGTCAACGACCATGATGCCGCCATCTTCGGTCTGCAGGGGCGAGGGTTCGCCTTCGATCCACTTGTTCACACCGACAACGACAGTTTCGTTCCGTTCAATGCGGTTTAGGCGTTCAGCATTTGAATCAACGAGGCGTGACTTCATGTATTCGATTGACGCCACTGCTCCGCCCATTGAATCCAGATTAGCCAGTTCGGCGCGTGCGCCCTCTTTCAATTCTTCAACCTTTGCGTCCACGGCGGGGTTGCCATCGAACAGGTCACCATATTCCAGAAGGTCGGTCTCATAGGCCAGAATCTGTTGCATCCGCATGGACCACTGCTGATCCCATGGGCGGGGCAGGCCCAGTGCTTCGTTCCATGCAGGCAGCTGAACTGCGCGGGCGCGGGCTTTTTTTGAAAGAGTCACGGCCAGCATCTCGATCAGGATGCGGTAGACGTTGTTTTCAGGCTGCTGCTCGGTCAGGCCTAGCGAGTTGACCTGAACGCCATACCGGAATCGGCGGAATTTCGGGTTCTCTACGCCGTAGCGGTCGCGCAGGATTTCGTCCCAAAGATCGACGAAAGCGCGCATTTTGCACATTTCAGTGACAAAGCGGATACCTGCGTTCACAAAGAACGAAATCCGTCCGCAAAGTGCCGGGAAATCCTCGGCGGGGACACGAGGGCGCAGTTCGTCCAGAACGGCGATGGCGGTGGCCAGCGCATAAGACAGCTCTTGCTCCGGTGTCGCACCAGCTTCTTGCAGGTGATAGGAACACACGTTCATCGGGTTCCATTTCGGCACGTTGGTATAACAGTACTCGGCCACGTCTGCGATCATCTTGAGCGAGGGTTTGGGCGGGCAGACATAGGTGCCGCGGCTCAGGTATTCCTTGATCAAATCGTTCTGAACTGTGCCCTGCAGCTTGGAGATATCTGCGCCTTGTTCCTCGGCCACAGCGATGTAAAGCGCAAGCAGCCAAGGCGCTGTCGCGTTGATCGTCATCGAAGTGTTCATCTGTTCCAACGGAATCTGGTCGAACAGAACCCGCATATCGCCTAGGTGGCCGACGGGTACGCCAACCTTGCCCACTTCGCCGCGCGCGAGCGTATGATCGCTGTCATAACCGGTCTGCGTGGGCAGATCGAAGGCCACCGACAGGCCCGTCTGGCCTTTTGCCAGGTTCCCGCGATACAAGGCGTTCGACGCTTTGGCGGTGGAATGACCGGCATAGGTTCGGATGAGCCAGGGGCGATCTTTCTGCGTCTGCGTCATAGCTGGACCTCGCGTCTCGGTTGGGCAAGAAAATTACGTTCCCGGCCTCTAAAGCGCAATTTTCGGGACATGTCAATTCGCTGCGTCGCGGCATGTTAGGTTCTTCAGATTGTAGGACGCAGCGTTTGGTGGCAGGGTGCACGCATGACTCAGACCGTGGAACTTCCGCTTTGGCTTTTTTTGCTGATCCTGGTGTTTGCCGTGGTCACTTTGGCATCACATTTTCTGTTCCCGTCGGTGCGGTGGTTTTTCAGGCGTCGACTCGAACGAGCGGTGAAACGATTGAACACGCGCCTGAAGCGGCCGATCCAGCCGTTCAAGTTGGCACACCGTCACGATATGATTCAGCGCCTGATCTATGACCCGCAGGTTGGTCAGGCCGTTCAGGATCACGCACGCGAAACGGGTGTCCCCGATGCTGTGGCGTTCGAGCAAGCGCAGCGATACGCGCGTGAGATCGTTCCCTCGTTTTCAGCCGTTGCCTATTTCAGCATTGCGATCCGTCTGGCTCGTTTGCTGAGCAATGCGTTTTATCATGTGCAGCTTAGCTATCAGAACGAAGACGCTGTCGAAAACATCGACCCCGACGCCACGGTGGTTTTCGTCATGAATCATCGCAGCAATATGGACTATGTGCTCGTTACCTACCTCGCAGCGCAACATTCGGCCCTTTCTTATGCGGTGGGCGAATGGGCCCGTGTCTGGCCCCTTAGCCGTCTGATCCGTGCGATGGGGGCTTATTTTATCCGGCGAAAGTCCGGCAATGATCTCTATCGTCAGGTGTTGTCCTGTTATGTGCGCCACGCGACCGCGGCAGGAGTGACGCAGGCCATGTTCCCCGAAGGTGGGCTAAGTCTGAATGGTGCCCTGGGTCGTCCAAAGCTGGGTTTGCTCAAATATATTATTGACGGGACCTCGGAAGAGGGCCGCGATGTTGTATTTGTCCCCGTGGCGCTGAACTATGATCGTGTGCTCGAAGACACTGTTTTGACGCGTGCCGCATTAGGCAATGAACGACGGTTTCGCGCGCGGATCGGTGTAATCACCAGATGGATCCTCAAACAGCTTTGGCGGCGCGTGATCGGGCGCTACAAACGATTTGGCCTAGCCTCGGTCCGATATGGTCAGCCCGTTTCCTTGCGGGCGTTTCGGGCAGATCATCAGCGCGATCTGATGACCGATTTGGCGCGTGACCTGATGACGCGACTCCGCGCTGCAATCCCGCTGGTCCCTGTACCCGCCGCGTGTTGGCTAATGCAAAAGCATAAAGAGATGTCGGAGGCCGATGCCGTTCAGGTGATTGTCGAGCTCATGCGTCGCAATGGAATGACGGACCAAGAGAACCAGACATCGGTTGAAGCCGCGATTGATCAGTTGGTCGAACGGCGAATTCTCAGGCGCAGTGACGGGAAAATATGCCTGTCCGGTCAAAGGGTTGATCTTCTGGAGTATTATGCAGCCTCGGTTCCGATGGGACCAGACGAGGGAAATGCTGCAGATGCGAAGGAAATTTCTGCATCCGCTGGGTCATAAAGTTACAAAACGGCACCGATTTCGGTTGCATTATTTCCTAAAGGCCAATATTCCATCGGTTAATGCACGCGATTCTGCATCGCGGCAAAGGTTTAGAACTGAAGGAGGCCAACATGGCTCTGGACACCGACACCGACAGCGGCATCGCGTCGTACGAGGCACCGGAAAAAGACCTCTATGAGATGGGTGAAATCCCTCCGATGGGTTTTGTGCCCAAGAAAATGTATGCATGGGCGATCCGCAAGGAGCGCCACGGCGACCCGGACACCGCGATGATTCAGGAAGTCGTAGACGTCCCCGTGCTGGACAGTCACGAAGTGCTGGTTCTGGTCATGGCTGCAGGCGTCAACTACAACGGCGTCTGGGCCTCGCTGGGCAAGCCGATCTCGCCTTTTGACGGCCATAAGGCGCCTTACCACATTGCCGGTTCGGATGCGTCTGGCATCGTTTGGGCAGTTGGTTCAAAAGTCACCCGTTGGAAAGTTGGTGATGAGGTTGTCATTCACTGCAACCAGGATGACGGCGACGACGAACATTGTAATGGTGGCGACCCGATGTATTCGGACAGTCAGCGGATTTGGGGTTATGAAACCCCCGATGGTTCGTTCGCACAGTTCACCAATGTTCAGGCGCAACAGCTGATGCCGCGTCCCAAGCACCTGACTTGGGAAGAAAGCGCCTGCTATACGCTGACACTGGCAACCGCCTACCGTATGCTGTTCGGTCACGAGCCGCATGACCTGAAGCCGGGCCAGAACGTTCTGGTTTGGGGCGCATCGGGCGGTCTGGGCTCTTATGCGATCCAGCTAATCAACACCGCAGGTGCAAACGCGATCGGTGTGATCTCGGACGAAAGCAAGCGCGACTTTGTGATGGGTCTGGGTGCCAAGGGCGTTCTGAACCGCAAAGATTTCAACTGCTGGGGTCAGCTGCCGACGGTCAACACACCCGAATATGCCGAGTGGTTCAAAGAGGCCCGCAAGTTCGGCAAAGCCATTTGGGACATCACCGGTAAAGGCAACAACGTCGACATGGTGTTCGAACACCCTGGCGAAAGCACCTTCCCGGTTTCGACCTTCGTCGTGAAAAAAGGCGGTATGGTTGTAATCTGTGCCGGTACCACCGGCTACAACCTGACCTTTGACGTGCGCTACATGTGGATGCACCAGAAGCGTCTGCAGGGCTCGCACTTTGCTCACCTCAAGCAAGCAGCTGCGGCAAACCAGCTGATGGTTGAACGTCGCCTGGATCCCTGCATGTCCGAAGTGTTCACCTGGAATGATCTGCCCGAGGCGCACATGAAGATGCTGCGGAACGAGCATAAGCCGGGCAACATGTCGGTGTTGGTTCAGGCTCCACAGACCGGAATGCGCACCTTGGAAGAAGTTCTGGCCGCGCGCGACTAAGTTCGTCTCAGACAAAACCCAAAACACCCGCGAATCGGTTTTCCGGCTCGCGGGTGTTTCTTTTTGGGCGGTGGTAACAGCCTTTTCAAAGGCTTAAACAAAAACACCCCGCTGTTTTTGGGGAGTAGAAATCAGTGAATAGGCTAAAAAAACTTCCTCATGCTATGGTTGTGTTAACCCTTCGTTAACCGTTTCGGAGAGACGCTGATGGCGCAAAATGAGTGGATACTGGACGTACTGTCGGACCTCAGCGCCTTTGCTGTTGAAAACGGTTTGACCGCGCTTGCCGAGCAGTTGGATGACACCAAGCTGATCGCCGCAGCCGAAATCTCGTCCAGAAAAAATGAGGTTCGGGCACCAGCGGATGGTAACAAAACTCGATATGAGCCAGGTTCTGGAGGACTTGGAAAACACCAGCTCGCTTGACGAACTGAGCGATGTCGCCATTCGCCTGCGGGACAGGCTGCAGATTGAAAACCTGATTTACCATTGGGTCGACGGGGCCGGTGATCAATACGGCTATACCACCTATCCCGACGTCTGGGCCGAACGATACCGCGAGCGTAACTATCACAGAATAGATCCGGTCATACTGGGCTGTTTCCAACGGTTTCATCCGGTGGATTGGAAGACGCTGGATTGGTCGGGCAAGGTTGCCAAAACGTTTTTGAAGGATGCATTAGAGCACGGCGTCGGCAATCAAGGTTATTCCATTCCGATCCGCGGACCGAATGGGCAATTCGCTTTGTTTACCGTTAATCATACCTGTGACGATGACACCTGGCAGAGGTTCATCAAAACGCATGGGCGTGAATTGATCCTGATCGCGCATTACTTCAACCGAAAGGCGCTGGAGTTTGAAAGTGACCGTCAGCCCGAATCTTCACGCGGATTGTCGCCGCGTGAAGTGGACGCCATGACCTTGCTCGCCCTGGGTTATAGCAGGGCACAGGTCGCTCATTCCTTGTCGATCTCGGAACACACGCTGAGGGTCTATATCGAAAGCGCACGCGCCAAGTTGAGTGCGCAAAACACAACTCATGCTATCGCAACGGCCTTGAGCCGAGGGTTAATAGTGGTTTAAGGCGCGCGCGTACTAAAAACCGGAAATTAACCACGACTTTGTACCCCCTTCGTTCTTGCACAGGACGACAAGGGGAAAAGAGTCATGTTGCGTTATGTCTATGCTGACGAATTGCACAAATATCCAAAACTGGCCGAGGGGATGTTTCGGGACCGCGCCGATCAATTCAAAACCCGGTTGGGCTGGGATGTTCATGTCAACGACAAGGGGGAAGAGCGGGATCAGTACGATGATCTGAACCCGATCTATGTTATTTGGGAAGAACCGGATGGCAGCCATGGTGGGTCCATGCGTGTTTTGCCGACGACCGGTTCGGTCATGGTGAACGAGGTGTTCGGACACCTGACGGGCGGCAAACCAATCAACAGCCCCTTGATCTGGGAAGTGACGCGCTTTTGCCTGTCGCGCACGGCAAGCCCGCACACGGCCGGGGCCATCATGCTGAGCGGTGGCGAGATGATGGAGGGGTTTGGTCTAACCCACATTGCGGGTGTTTTTGATGCGCGTATGATTCGCATCTATCGCCTGATCGGATCATCCCCGATCGTGCTGGGCACGGAAGGTAAGGGACGTGATCAAATCTCGGTCGGGATGTGGCCGTATTCGGCGGACGACTGCAACCGCGTGGCCAAGCGCGCAGGCATCCCGCGTGAATTGTCGCGGCTGTGGTTCAAGACGGCTTTCGGCGTTGGCAGGCAACACCCGTTTGCATTGTCAGCGTGACAGGATGAAAACCGAATTCCACATCTGGTGATAGCTGGCGCGGGCTTGTAGGGTCGCGCCATGTCTTTGCCCTCTGTGACTTACTCTGACGACCAAGCTGCCGCGTATGACAGCATCTCTGAGATGCTGAAATCTGCAGGCGTTGACCTTGACGATGACGCGCTGCTGAAGCTTCCGGGATCGGGTAAGTCCGGTGTGATGGCCGTGATTGGCAAGGCGGGGTCCGGAAAAACCCTGCTGCTGGCCGAGCTTTACAAAGCCATTGCGGACACCGGCGTTCAGATTGTGTCCGGCGATTTCGAGAGCCGCAAAGCCCGTGAAAAACGCAGCCTAGCAATCCTGGCCCCGACGAACAAAGCGGCCAGCGTATTGCGCCTGCGCGGGGTGCCAGCCACCACGATCCACCGTATCCTTTATACGCCTGTCTATGACCCGGACTACGAGCGCATCGCCGAATGGCTGGCAGGCAATGACGAACGCCCCGAAATCGAGGGTCTGACCGACGAGGCGCTGGATCGCGCAGCGGCGTTTTACCAGAACAACAAGTCCATCCCGGGCGCTCTGGCCGCGGCAGGGTTACGGGGCTCCGATTTTATCACCGGCTGGAAACGCCGGGACGAACCGTTGGACATCGGGTTTGTGGACGAAGCCTCGATGCTGGATGACCGGCAGTTCGAAGACCTGCAAGAAATTTTCCCAACACTTCTGCTGTTTGGTGACCCGGCACAGCTGGCACCGGTTAATCAGTCGGGCAGCATGGTGTTCGAAGCGCTACCCGAACCACGCAAACAGATTCTTCATCGGGTTCATCGGCAGGATGCGGACAACCCGATATTGGACCTTGCCCATGCGCTGTCGGACCCACAGATGGGGTTCGAAGATTTTGAGCGCATGGTCGAGCAGACCGCCCGTCAGGACGACCGTGTGGTTTGGGGGCAGCGGGTCGAGGTCGATCTGATGGCCCGCAGTCCCGTTCTGGTCTGGCGCAATGCAACCCGTATTCGGTTGATTCAGGCTTTTCGAAACGTTCATGGCGCACCGGATACCGAATTGTTGGAAGGCGAACCGCTTATCTGCGACGGTATCGAATTACCTTTGAAACACCGCAAGAAACGACTGGATCTTGAGGCGCGCGGCCTGATCAAGGGCGCTCAGGTCATCTATCTGGGTCCTGGCCGCAAACCGGGCTTTTCCAGGTTGCACGTGATGGGGGCCGAAGACCCTCAGGTCAGCGCCGCATCTATCGTCAAGATCGAAAAGCCGGACGAGGAAGAGCCGTTTATTCCCTTTGCCGCGCGCATGGGTGCCACTTTTCTTCATGGCGCAGCGGTCACCATTCACAAGGCGCAAGGGTCGCAGTGGAACACTGTTCAAGTGTTTGCTCCGGATATCTATGCCGCTGCCCGTATGGGCCGTACTGAAGCTGGACAGCCGCTGTGGAAACGTCTGGCCTATGTGGCCATCACACGCGCGCAGGAAAGGCTGATCTGGGTCGTGCGCAACCGGCTTGCCAAGCCGACCTATCCGCTGCGTGTGGACGACCTGCGCGCTGTCCCCGCGGCCTCGCTGACATTGGAGGCAGAAGAGACATGACATCCATTATTGTGACCGGCACAAGTTCTGGCATAGGGCGCGCCACGGCTGAATTGTTTCTGGCCCAAGGATGGACGGTTGGTCTATTGGCGCGCAGTGCTGACAGGCTGAACCAAATGGCTGCAGAGCACGCAAACGCAATTCCACTGGTCGCGGATGTCACCGAAGCACAAGCGGTCGAGGCCGCCTTTGGAGAGTTTCAGGGTAAGGCGGGCCATTTGGATGTTCTGTTCAACAACGCGGGAATTTTCGCACCGGGGGGAACGATTGACGAGATCGCGTTGGACGATTGGTACCAAAGCGTCGCCGTCAACCTGAACGGCATGTTCCTGTGTGCCCGCGAAGCTTTTCGGATCATGCGTCATCAATCGCCGCAAGGCGGGCGCATCATCAATAACGGCTCAATTGCCGCCCATGTGCCGCGCCCTAACTCGGTTCATTATTCGGCGACAAAACACGCCATAACGGGCCTGACCCGCAGTCTGTCTTTGGACGGGAGGGGCTTCAATATCGCTTGTGGGCAGATCGATATCGGCAATGCGCGAACACAGATGGTGCAGGGCCTGGTCGATGCGGCCATTGCCGACGGGCAGCAGCCCGACCCAACAATGGCCGTCGAAGACGCAGCGCGGTCCGTCTTGCACATGGCAAACCTGCCGCTTGAGGCAAACGTGCAGTTCATGACCGTGATGGCCACGACCATGCCCTACATCGGACGCGGGTAACGGTCAGTTACTCGCGCAATAGGCGGAACGCGGTTGACGCACCCCAACCTGCCGCAATCGCGATCACCAATGACATCAAGCCGTACCAGACCGGTTGCTGGCGGGACATGTTGTACAAGAACCGCTCCAAACCCACTTTGCGCACGTCGATGGTGGTCTCAAATTGCGAAACGACCGAACCGCCACGGGTTAAGAAGATGCGTGCCACATAATCGCCTTCGGTCAGATCCGCAGGCATTTCGATCGAGGTACGGAACAGGGTTTGTTCATCAACGGCCACGGTGTCTTCGCGAATGGAATACAGACTTTCGTTCTCTCGGATACGAATAACAGCGTCCGCGAATTCCTGCGCGCCGCGGATATTCATCGCAGCACCAACAGACCGGATGGCACGTTCGATTGATACGCTGTACCGCAGGTCTTCGGTATCCGACAGGATCTCATTCAAGGGCGCGCTGGTCGCAACCGCATAAAAACTGGGGGCTTCGTCTACGAGGACACTGTCAGTATTGACCCAGATTCCAAGCTTGCGCTCTTTACGTCGAACGGTGACAGGACTGGATGGACCGGACACTGCGACAATCACTTCCAGCGGTGGCCCTGACGGAATGGGAGCTTCGCGTTTGACCGCGCCAAAGACCAGGATCTCAGAGCCGTCGAAATTGGCGGTGATGGCCACGCGATCCTGGCTGAGGCCCAGAACGACCTCCTCATCAACAGCCAGGGCGGGGCTGGCGCAAAGAGCCAGCGCAACAAGCAAGCGTATCAGCATGATCAGTGCCCTCCGCCGGTGCCAAGCGAATAGAGCTCGGATGGTTCAAGCAGCAGATCTAGCGCCAGTTTTCCGCAAACCACAAGAACAAGGGCTGCAAGCAAAACGCGCAACTGCTCGGCAGGCATGCGGGCGCCGATCACCGTGCCGATCTGTGCGCCGATGACGCCGCCAACCAGAAGCAATACAGCGAGAACAACATCAACTGTAAAGTTGGTGGTGGCATGCAGCATGGTCGTAAAGGCGGTGACAAAGATGATCTGGAACAGGGATGTTCCGACAACAACCTTGGTGGGCATTCCCAACAAATAGATCATCGCAGGCACCATGATGAACCCGCCGCCAACGCCCATAATGGCCGACAGAACGCCAACGAACAGGCCAACCAGCGCAGGCGGAATGACCGAGATATACAGGCCCGAAGTCCGGAACCGCATTTTAAACGGCATCGCATGCACCCAGCCGCGTTGGCGACGCTTGGGGGGTGCGGACACGCCTTTCTTGGATTTACGGAGCGCATTCAGGCTTTCGATGAACATCAAACCGCCTACGACGCCAAGGAACACGACGTAGCACAACGTCACAAGCAGATCGACCTGCCCGAGGCTTTTGAGGTAGTTGAAAATCACCACCCCAAGTGCGGCACCCGTTAAGCCGCCCATCAATAGGACGGTCCCCATTCTCAGGTCGACGGTTTTTCGTCGGAAATGCGCCAGAACCCCAGAGAAGGAAGAGGCAACAATCTGGTTGGCCTCGGTTGCAACTGCAACGGCCGGCGGAATGCCGATAAAGAACAGCAGGGGCGTCATCAGGAAGCCGCCGCCGACACCGAACATGCCCGAAAGAATGCCGACCATCCCCCCAAGCCCCAATAGAAGGAAGGCGTTGACAGAAACTTCGGCGATAGGAAGGTAAATTTGCATATCGAGCTACTGGATGAGGGTCGGCGGATCACAGAGGGTGATCAGGGTCGCCTCAAGGCAAAGTGGTGTAGGTTTAATGCGACGCGCGGCGGCAGTGCCCCGTGGCCACATGGCGGAAGTCGGATCGCTGGGCGTCATGCCAGCAGCCTGATACGGCTAAATGTCTGGTTTTCCTCAGTGTTGAGGCGTTCATGCGTTCCCAAATACACGGTCCGGGTGGATTCCGAGTCGTGGGGTATGATTGGCGACACATGCATACCCCTTTAGAACGGTTGCGGCATGCAAAATCAACTCCGCATGCCGCTCTGCAGCGAACAGGACTGAACTGAGTCCGAAACTGGACTTATCAGCGCTCTTTCACGTAAGGCTCACCACCGGCGCGCGGTGGAACCGCTTTGCCGACAAACCCGGCCAGAATGACCACGGTAAGGACGTAAGGCAGGGCGTCCATCGCCTGCACAGGGATGACCACGCCGCCCAGATCGATGTTCTGGAACCGCAGCGCGATGGCCTGCAACAAACCGAACAACAGGCAGGCGCCCATTGCATGCCAAGGCCGCCATTTCGCAAAGATCAGTGCAGCCAGCGCGATGAACCCACGGCCTGCGGTCATGTCCTTAACGAACCCGGCCTGCAACGCAGTGGCCAGATAGGCCCCGGCGATGCCGCACAGCACTCCACAGATGGCGACAGCGGCATAGCGTAAGCCAACGACCGAAACACCGGCCGTGTCTACGGCAGCGGGGTTTTCACCCACAGCGCGCAATCGCAATCCGAACCGAGTGCGATACAGAATCCACCATGTTGCCGGCACCATCAGGAACGCGACATAGACCAGGATCGAATGGCCCGAGAGCAGCTCGGAATAGATCGGCCCGATGATCGGCACCCCGCTCAGCGATTCGGCAAAGGGGAAATTGATCGGTGTGAAACGACCGCCGCCAAACAACGAGGGCGTGCGTCCGCCCTGTTCGAACCAGCTTTGCGCGACAAGGACTGTCATACCTGCCGCAAGGAAGTTGATTGCGACCCCGGATATCAACTGGTTGCCCCGGAAGGTGATCGAGGCCAAACCGTGAAGTCCGGAAAGAACAAGAGAAGAGGCGATCCCCGCCAGCAGGCCCAACCAGACCGACCCGGTCACAGCCGCGACGGCTGCCGAGAAGAAGGCGGCCATTAGCATCTTGCCTTCAAGACCGATGTCGAAAATGCCCGCACGTTCGGAATAGAGCCCAGCCAGACAAGCCAGCAATAGCGGAGTGGCCAGGCGGATGGTCGAGTCCAGGACTTGGATGAAGGTAATGAAGAACTCCATCACTGCGCTCCCTTCCGCAGGCTCAGGAACAGCTTTTCAAGCGGCATCCGGACCATGTTGTCCAATGCTCCGGTGAACAGGATCACCAGGGCCTGAATGACAACGATCAGTTCGCGCGGGATCGACGTCCAGAAAGCCAATTCTGCGCCGCCCTGATAGAGAAACCCGAACAGGATCGCCGCAAGGAATACTCCAAACGGGTGCGACCGGCCCATCAGGGCCACAGCGATGCCGATGAAACCTGCGCCTTCAGTTGCGTTCAAAACTAGGCGTTCGGCCTCGCCCATCACGTTGTTGATGGCCATCAGCCCCGCCAGCGCGCCCGAAATCAGCATCGCGATGATGGTGATCCGCACCGGAGAAATGCCTGCATAGACAGCACCGGTTTCGGTCTTGCCGTAGGACCGGATTTCATAGCCCAATCTTGTCCGCCAGATCAGTGCCCAGACGACAAAGCAGGCCAATACCGCGATGAAGAATGTGATATTAACAGGGGTCCCTTTGAATACCACGTTTTCGGCGGTTGAGAACATCGACTGAAATGTGGGCAGGTGGACGGCCTCGGGGAAACGCGCCGACGAGGGGTCTTGCGCGCCCGGCGGTCGCATAAGATTGACCAACACGTAGTTCAGGAACGCCGCCGCAATAAAGTTGAACATGATCGTTGTGATCACGATGTGACTGCCGCGCTTGGCTTGCAGATAGGCCGGAATGGCGGCCCAAGCCGCGCCAAACAGCATCGAACCTGCGCAGGCCGCCAAAAGCGCGATGCTCCAATGCGGCCAGGGGATGTAAAGGCATACCATGGCAACACCAAGCCCGCCCAGCATGGCCTGACCTTCACCCCCGATGTTAAACAGCCGGGCGTGGAAGGCGACAGCCACAGCCAACCCGGTGAACATGAAGTTGGTGGCGTAATACAGCGTATACCCCCAACCGTAGGTCGACCCGAGCGCACCGGTCACCATCAGTTTCACCGCTTCGATCGGGTTTTCACCGATGGCCAGAATGACCAAGGCGGACAAGATTGCGGCCAATATCAGACTGATCAGCGGGATCAGCACCACATCGGCCCATTTGGGCATCTTTTCCATGTTACGCGGCCTCTCCCGCAACACCGGCCATCAACAGGCCAAGTTCTTTTTCATCTGTTTCATGGGGCAGTCTTTCTCCCATGACATGTCCGTCAAACATCACAGCGATGCGGTCCGATAGCGAGAAGATTTCTTCCAACTCGACCGAGACCAGCAAGATTGCCTTACCCTGATCGCGCAGCGCAACGATCTGCTTGTGAATGAACTCGATCGCGCCGATGTCGACGCCGCGGGTTGGTTGCCCCACCAATAGAAGATCCGGGTTCCGTTCAATTTCGCGCGCGACAACAATCTTTTGTTGGTTCCCGCCCGAAAAGCTCTTGGCTGTAAGCCAGGCATCAGGTGGCCGGACGTCGAATTTCTCGATCTTGCGCTCGGTATCGGCGCGCAGGGCGGCGTTGTTCATGAAAATCCCGCTCTGATAGGCAGGATCACGGTGATAGCCAAAGGCCACGTTTTCCCAAGCGTGGAAGTCCATCACAAGACCTTCGCGCTGACGGTCTTCGGGAACATGCGCAATATGCTGGGCGCGACGGGCCTGACCGTCCGATCCCGGACCGCTAAGCGCCAGCGGGGCACCGTTCAGTTTGATCGAACCCTGACCCGGACGCATGCCGCCCAGAACTTCCAGAAGCTCCGATTGGCCATTTCCGGCCACGCCAGCGATACCGACGATTTCACCGGCCCGAACGGTCAGGTCGATACCCTTGACCCGTTCGACCCCGGCCGAATCGAAAACACTGAGCTTTTCAATTTCCAAAACGGGCTTACCGGGTTGCGCAGGTACTTTGTCGACCTGCAGCAGCACCTTGCGGCCCACCATCAGCTCGGCCAGTTCCTCGGGGCTGGTGTCGGCTGTTTTCACCGTCGCCGTCATCTGACCGCGCCGCATGACCGAAACCGTATCGGTGTTTTCCATGATTTCGCGCAGCTTGTGCGTGATCACGATGATCGTCTTCCCTTCGGCCCGCAGGCGGTCAAGGATGCGGAAAAGCTGGTCAGCCTCGGACGGGGTCAGAACCCCGGTGGGTTCGTCCAGAATCAGAATCTCGGCCTTGCGATACAGGGCTTTCAGGATCTCGACCCTTTGCTGCATTCCGACGCCAATCTCGTCGATGCGTTTGTCGGGATCGACGAACAGCTCGTATTCCTCTTCCAGCGCTTTCAGTTCTTTGCGCGCTTTGGACAGGGACGGGGCCAGCAGCCCGCCGTCCTCGGCACCGAGAACGATGTTTTCCAGAACGGTGAAATTCTCAACCAGTTTGAAATGCTGGAACACCATCCCGATCCCGGCAGCAATGGCCGCCTGGCTGTCAGGGATGTCGGTCTTGTTGCCGTTAATCCAGATTTCACCTTTATCGGCTTTGTAAAAGCCGTAGAGGATGCTCATCAGCGTGGATTTGCCCGCACCGTTTTCACCGATGATCCCATGGATCGTACCGGGGGCGACGCTGATGGAAATGTCTTTATTGGCCTGAACCGGCCCAAAGGCTTTGGATATCCCTTTGAGCTCAATGGCGGGGACGGTCATGTCTTGTCCTCAATTGCCGAAAGGGCCGCGGTGTCATACGCGGCAGAGTCGGGGGCAAGGCGGAGGTTGTACCCCCGCCTTGCGCGATATCAGAACTGCAGTGCCGGGCAGCTGTCGTTCTCATAATAGCTGACAACAGAGACGTTACCGTCGATGATATCCTGGCGCGCTTTGTCGACTGCGCCCTTCATCTCGTCCGAGACCAGAGGCGCGTTGTTGTCATCCATGGCGACGCCAACACCTTCTTCGGCCAGACCCATCTGGAACACGCCGGTTTCCAGGCCTTCGCCCGCAGACATCGCGTCATAAACGGCAACATCAACGCGTTTCAGCATCGAGGTCAGAACCTTACCCGGGTGCAGGTGGTTCTGGTTGCTGTCCACGCCGATCGACAGGATGCCTTCGTCTGCTGCGGTCTGCAGAACGCCAACCCCGGTGCCGCCTGCGGCCGCATAGATCACATCAGCGCCCTGGCTGATCTGTGCTTTGGTCAGTTCCGAACCCTTCACCGGGTCGTTCCATGCTGCCGGGGTGGTACCGGTCATGTTGGCAACAACATTGATGTCAGGGTTTACAGCCTTGGCACCCTGCGCATAACCGCAGCCAAAGTGGCGGATCAGCGGGATATCCATGCCACCGATAAAGCCGACGGTGCCGGATTCCGATGCCATCGCGGCCATCATGCCAACCAGATATGACCCTTCATGTTCGGCAAAACCGATTTGGCGGATGTTGGGGATGTCCAGCCAGTTGACGTCAACCGCAACGAATTTGGTGTCCGGGTAATCGGCGGCCACGGCGGACAGCGGATCAGCCATGCCAAAACCCATCGTGATGATAGGGTTCGAGCCGGATTCAGCGAAACGGCGCAGAGCTTGCTCGCGCTGTGCTTCGGACTGGATCTCGATCTCGTTATAGCTGCCGCCTGTTTCTTCGGCCCAACGCGAGGCGCCATTGTGTGCGGCTTCGTTGAAGGATTTGTCAAACTTGCCACCAAGATCAAAGATCAGGGCAGGATCTGCCAGCGCAGCGCCAGCCGTAAGTGCGACTGCGGCGGTGGCACCCATCAAGGATTTCATCAGGGTCATTTTATACTCCCGTTTGTTATTATCGGTCGGGGCGAAGATAGCCCCGTTCACCCACTGTGAGCGAGCATAACTGTTGTGATGGCGGGAATTAAGGACGTTTGCAACCGCCGTGGTCAACAGATTTTTGACCATTTGGTCGAAAAAATTAATCTTAGGCGGTCAATCCAGCGCGGATTCCATCACGATAGCGTCGATTTTCTGATTGTTTTCGCGCAGGTAATACCCCTTGCGCAAACCACAGGCGCGATAACCGCTGTGTTCATACAGCGCGATGGCCGGCAAGTTATCTGCAGCGACGTCCAGAACAGCGCGCGTTGCCCCCAAAGCCTTTGCTTTCGTGTGCCATTCATGCATGCAATTTCGGGCTAAGCCCTGTCGCTGAACGTCCGGATGCGTGGCGATCGTCAGCAATTCCGCCTCATCGCCGATCACTTGGAACAGCGCGAAAGATTGAGTATTTCCAACGGTATGGATGAATCGATTGTTCAGAAGATCCGAGAATTCGACCGCAGCCCACGACCGTGACCGGGTAAATGCCGCCGCGTGTGTTCTGGCAAGATCCTCGGGAGTCATCAGTCCAGCAAAACCGGGGGAGTGTCTTTGGAAGGGGCCGCATCCGCAGGCCGAACATAGAGTGGAGCTGGCTGCGCGGTGTTGGCCTGCCACCTTTGCCCGGTGATCCGGGCAATCGCGCGGATTTGCGCATCCGGGTCGTCATTCAGGATCAGGGGGCCAAGTGATTCTGCCTCAATTTGAGGCATTAGCATCGGACCTTGGTCCGGCAACGCCACGTAAACCTGATCACGCGGGGCGCGGATCGCGGGCAGGGCGTCCGTGGACATTTCGGCCAAAGCGTCGAACTCGGATACGCCTACCGCTGGAACGCCAAGCCCCAAGGCTAGGCCCCGCGCCGCAGAAACCGAGATTCGGATGCCGGTAAAGTTTCCGGGTCCAACACCGACACCGATGGCGGACAGGTCTTTCCACCCAAATCCAGCATCGGCCAGAACCTCTTCCAGCAACGGCATCAAACGTTCGGCCTGACCGCGCGACATTGCTTCGATGCGCGAAGTCACAATCCGGTCGCCGCACAACAAAGCGGCCGCGCAATGCGCGGCCGATGTATCAAACGCCAAAATAATGGGGTCAGACGGCAACAGGGCGAACCTCAGTCACTTCGGGGATGTAGTGGCGCAGTAGGTTTTCGATACCCATCTTCAACGTCAGGGTCGAAGACGGGCAGCCCGCGCAAGCACCCTGCATGTGCAGGTAGACAACGCCCCGGTCAAACCCGTGGAACGTGATGTCGCCACCATCCTGCGCAACCGCCGGACGGACGCGACTATCCAGCAAGTCTTTGATTTGATTAACGACTTCGGCATCTTCGCCGGTGTGCTCTGCATGGCCCGATGCGGCTGTTTCACCAGCTCCGATGACCGGTTGGCCGGATTGATAATGCTCCATCACCGCACCCAGAATCGCAGGCTTGATGTGATCCCATTGGACGTCATCAGACTTGGTGACGGTCACGAAGTCATTGCCGAGGAACACACCCGTTACTCCGCCAACCGCAAAAATCCGTTTTGCCAAAGGTGATTTTTCACCGGCTTCAGCCGATGGGAAATCCGCAGTGCCCGCTTCCAGCACGGTCTGGCCGGGCAGAAACTTCAAGGTTGCAGGGTTAGGCGTGGATTCGGTCTGGATGAACATGTCACGGCTCCGTTTCAGTTGCTTCTGATATGCGGGTCCGGGCCGGATAAGTCAAGATTTGGAACGATTCTAAATGTTGGTTGCCAACCGGATCGCTTCATCCAACCGATCATCGCCCCAGTATGTTTCGTCACCGACCAAAAAACTGGGCGCGCCAAACAGCCCCTTGGCCTGAGCGGTTTTGGTCTGCTCGATCAAAGCAGACTTGATTTGGGGGTCTTGGGTTCTGTCTAAAAGGTCTTCAGGCAGACCAGCGGATTTCAAGCAATCAATCAGAACCGCATCGTCCGACACGTTCTGACCTTGTGCGAATTCGGCTGTATAGACCGCCCGAACGAAACGCGCCCTGTGGGTCTGATCTTCAATAGCCAGCGTGAGACGCGCAGCCTTCAGGCCGTTTTGCGGAAACGGGTCCGGTTGCCGGAAAGGCAGGCCGCGCTGCGCTGTCAGACGCTCCATATCGCGCCACATATAACGCCCTTTGGCCGGGTAGATGTTGAACGGGGAATTGTCCCAGCCCTGCGCCGCGAAAATGGGCCCGAGAAGAAAGGGGTGCCATTCTACGACGACGTCATGCTGTGCCGCAGCCTGTTCGATTCGCATGGCGCTGAGGTAGGAATAGGTCGATGCGAATTCGAACCAGAACTGGATGCGGCTTTGCATAGGGTGGCCTCAGGTGATGGCTTCCAGCTTTTCCTTGCTTAGGTCGCCGGGCACAATTGTGATCGGAATCGGCAAGCTGCCCGAGTTTTTGGTCAGCTGCGTTACGAGGGGACCAGGCCCTTTCTTTTCGATGCCAGCACCAAGAACCAGAACGCCGATGTCCGGGTCTGACTGGACATGTTCGATGATCTGAGGGACAGGTTCGCCTTCACGAATTGAAAGCTCGGGATCGATCCCTTGTTTGTCGCGCATCCATTTGGCGAAGACTTCATAATGCGCATGGATGCGTTCGCGTGCCTCTTCGCGCATGGTTTCGGCGACACCGATCCAGTGATTGAACTCGTCGGGTGGGATGACGGACAGGATCGTTACCCCTCCACCGGTATGGGCTGCACGCATTGCAGCGAAACGCATCGCGTTAAGGCATTCGCGGCTGTCATCCAGAATGACTAGAAACTTACGCATGGGTGTCCTCGTGTATTTAGGGGGATCATGCCCGACCAGATGCGGGCTGGCAACACGGCGTGTGACTACCGAGTGCTTGCCGCCCAGTCCCAATAAAGCGCGCGCGTGCGTCGTGCAATCGGTCCGACCTGATATTGGGTGTCTTCCAATGCGGTGACCGGCGTTAGTTTGTTCATGTTACCGGTCATAAACACCTCGTCCGCCTTGTGAAAATCTTCAAAGCTGAGGACAGATTCGTGGACCGTCACGCCGTCAGCGCGCAGGTTTTTGATATGCCGCGCTCGGGTGATACCAGCCAGGAAAGTTCCATTGGGCGTAGGGGTGAATACCTCGCCGTCCCGGACCATGAAGATGTTTGCGGTGGCGGTTTCCGCCACATGACCCAAGGCGTCCGCCACCAGTGCGTTTGAGAACCCCTTGGACTTGGCCTCTTTCAGCATTCGGGCGTTGTTGGGATACAGGCATCCGGCTTTGGCATTCACAACGGCTGATTCCAGAACCGGTCGGCGGAACCGCGTGGTGGTCAGCGTGACCGAAGCTGTTTCCGGTGCCATTGGGATTTCTTCCAGACAGATGGCAAATCCGGTGCTGTCCTGCTGAGGAACGATGGCTGTCGCATCGCCGTCGATGCCCCAATACATCGGTCGAATATAGACGGCGGAACCTTTGGCATAGCCATCCAGCCCTTCGCGGACGATCTCGACCATCCGTTCGGTCGTCACGGTCGGCGTCAGTAAAAGCGCCTCGGCCGAGCGGTTAACCCGTTCGCAATGGGCCACCAGATCCGGGGTCAGCCCGTCGAAGAATCGCGCGCCGTCAAAGACCGAAGACCCCAGCCAAGCGCCATGGTCTGCCGCACGCATGATCGGGGCATCCCCGTTGTGCCACTGACCATCAAAATAGGTGCGGATATTTTTGCCGACTGCCATGACGCCCTCCTTTGCCCTTGGGGCAACCTAGGAAGGCGTCACGGGAAGGTCCAGCGCAATCAGCCTTGTTTTGCGCCAACCATACCCACGATGTCGTAGGTCTGTTGCAGGATCGGGGCCGCTATCGCCCGCGCCTTTTCCGCGCCGCGTGCAAGAATCCGGTCAATCTCGGCCTCTTCACCCATAAGACGGGCCATCTCGGTTGAGATCGGTGACAGTTTGGCGACCGCCAGCTCAGCGAGCATCGGTTTGAATTCACCGAATTGCTTGCCGCCGACTTCGGCCAGAACCTGTTCCGCCGTTTGATCGCTGAGCGCAGCGTAGATGTTCACCAGATTGCGCGCCTCGGGGCGTTCGGACAGACCGTCGGTTTCCGAAGGCAGGGCATCCGGGTCAGTCTTGGCCTTGCGGATCTTCTTGGCGATCTCGTCGGCATCGTCCGTCATGTTGATCCGGGTCATGTCGGACGGGTCCGAAGATGACATCTTCCGCGAGCCATCACGCAGGTTCATTACGCGCGGCGCGGGTCCACCGATTACCGGCTCGGTCACCGGAAAGAAATCCACGCCATAGTCATGGTTGAACTTGATCGCGATGTCGCGAGTCAGCTCCAGATGCTGTTTCTGGTCCTCGCCCACCGGCACATGTGTCGCGTGGTAGGTCAGAATGTCCGCCGCCATCAGCGCCGGATAGGCAAACAAACCCAGCGAGGCGTTCTGAGCATTCTTGCCCGCCTTATCCTTGAACTGCGTCATCCGCTGCATCCAACCCATGCGGGCGATACAATTGAAGATCCAAGCCAGCTGCGTGTGCTCGGCCACCTGGCTTTGGTTGAACAGGATGGACTTTTCAGGGTCCAGACCGGCAGCAATAAAACCGGCGCATACCTCACGGGTCTTTTCGCGCAGACGAGCAGGGTCTTGCCAGACGGTGATCGCGTGCAGGTCGACCATGCAATAGATGGTCTCGAAATCTTCGCCCTGCATATCCACAAAACGCTTGAGCGCACCCAGGTAGTTGCCAAGGTGCAGGTTTCCCGAAGGCTGGATGCCGGAAAACACGCGCGGCGTGAACTTGGTTTCGGTCATCGAAGGGAACTCCCGTCTGGAAAAATCAGCCCCCGTCGCTTACCCATGAGGTCAAGGGACGTCAACAGCCGCGAAAGGCCAGCCCAATGAGCAGTGAGCATTATACACCCGCCGTGAACCCTCTGCCGCCTGTTGTGGTGGCGCTGGTCCTGTTCATCATGGGGATCGAATTGGCGTTTACACTGGGCTCACGTGGTCTTGTGGGCGGGCCATCAGCGGTAGGTTGGCGGCTGGATGCCCTGCAGAGTTACACCTTTTCCCCGGATATCTTTCACTGGATGATCGAGAATGGACGTTGGCCGTTTGAACATGTGATCCGTTTCGTGACCTATCCGTTCGTGTCGGGCAGTTTTACCCAGGCGGTTTTTGTCAGCGTCTTCGTTCTGGCCATGGGCAAAATGGTGGCCGAAGTGTTCGGCGGTTTTCAGATGCTGATCATTTTCGTTTTGTCCGGTATCGGTGGCGCGTTGGTCTATGGGCTGGCGCTGAATCCCGCCTATCCGCTGGTCGGAGGGTTCCCACCGGTTTACGGTCTGATCGGCGCGTTCACATGGCTGCTGTGGCGCAAATTGTCACTGGTCGGCGAAAACCAGTCCCGGGCCTTCAGCCTGATCGCGGTTTTGATGGGCATCCAGCTGGTGTTCGGGCTTTTGTTTGGCGGCACGTCCGACTGGGTTGCCGATCTGGGCGGGTTTGCCACCGGATTTGGTCTATCGTTTTTCCTGGCACCGGGCGGATGGGCGCGGATCGTGGGACGTATTCGCCGCGACTGATCAGGACCGACGCAGCGCTTTTCTGAATTCGGACAGCTCGAACGCTTTGAAGAGGTGACCGAGTAAGAAATAGGCGGTAGCTGCAACTATGATCAGGACAAGCAGCGCCAGATAACGCCATCCGGGTACCTGGAAGGTCCAGCCAAAAATATGAAGGGCGGCGAAAAGCACAATGCCCATACCCAGCGATGCCGCGACGACGCGCCAGGCACGTCGTTTGAACCGGTCGTCAAACCGTGCTTCATCGCCGAAACGGCGCGCTCCAATCGCCAACAAGGCAACCATCGCCCAACCAGAAGTCGAAGCCGCGATCGCCGGTGCGATCCACCCCACCAACGGGTAAAGACCAAAGGCCAGCCCGGCATTGATGATCATCGCAACTACGGCATAGCGAAACGGAGAACGGGTGTCTTCGCGCGCGAAGAACAAGGGCTGCAGCAGCTTTTGCAACATGAAAGCGGGCAGGCCGACGCCATAGATAGCTACGGCCAAGGCAGTGGCTGCCGTGTCCTCGGGGCTGAATTGGCCGCGTTCGAACAGGACCGACACCAGAGGTATTGGAATGATCAGAAAGGCAACCGTGGACGGCAGGGTCAGCAGCAGCGTGAACTCTCCGGCGCGGGAATAGGCATTGCGCGCCCCGTCCTTGTCCCCGGCCCGTAAGCGGCGCGACAGATCGGGCAGCAGGACGATCCCCACCGCAATACCGACCACGCCCAATGGCAATTGATACAGCCGATCCGCTGCGAACAGCCAACTGACCGCCTTTTCGGTTTTGGACGCGACCAGCTGGCCAACCACCAGATTGACCTGCGTGACGCCCATCGCCAAAGCGGCGGGCACTGCAATGCGAACCATGTGCCGCATTTCCGGGCTGAGTTTGGGCACGCCGGGACGGATGCGAATACCGGCGCGTTCTGTCGCCACCCAAACCAGCGCTAGTTGCGCGACCCCTGCCAGCGGAATGACCGTGATCAGCCACCAGATTACGTCGCCGCCAGAAAGCGCGCCTGCGATCAAAGCAGTACAGGCAAAGATATTGAGTAAGACAGGCGCGGCAGCGGCAGCGGCGAACCGACCGGTGGCGTTCAGAACGCCGGAAAACAGCGCGGCCAGCGACATGAACAGGATATAGGGAAAAACGACGTAACCGTAGTCGACGGCCATGTCGAAGCGTTCATCGCCATAGAACCCTTCGGCGGTCAGCCAGACAAGTCCAGGCATGAAAACCATCGCCAATCCAACCAGCGCCAATACTGCCGCCGCCAACAGATTGAAGGCATCCTGTGCAAATCCTTCGGCGTCTTCTTCGCCCTCCAGTCGTTTCGAGAACATTGGCACAAAGGCGGCGTTGAAGGCACCTTCGGCAAAGAAACGGCGAAACATGTTGGGCAGGCGGAAAGCGGCAACAAAGGCGTCCATCACCGGACCGGGCCCGATATAGGCGGTTAGCAGAATCTCTCGGAGAAATCCCAAAATTCGACTGGCCAGAGTCCAGAATCCGACCGTGAACAGGCCTGAAAACAACCGGATCTGTTTCATGAGATTGCGCGCTCCGCACCTTCAGTGATGGCTTTGCGCAGCTTGGTCTCAAGACCGCGTTGCTTGCTTTCGGAATGGTATTTCAGGCCGAACATGTCCTTGACGTAAAAGGTATCGACAACCTGTTCGCCATAGGTCGCGATCACGGCGTTGGCAATATAGACATTGGCCGCAGCCAGCGTTCTTGTCAGGTCATACAACAGGCCCGGGCGGTCGCGGGTATCAACCTCGATGATGGTGTAGATCTCGGACCCGTCATTATCGAAGATGATATGGGTCGGCACATTGAAGGCGCGTTCGCGTTTCTTGATCTTGTCGCGCGATTTCAGCGCGTCACGCGCCACGACTTCGCCCTTGAGCGTCTTTTGGATCATCTGTGTCAGCCGCGGCAAACGGCTGGCCTCAAAAGGGTGGCCCTCGGCATCCTGAATCCAGAACGCATCGGTGACGTACCCGTCCTTGGTGGTATAGCTACGGGCGTCGACCACGTTGGCCCCAACCAGCGCGAGCGCCCCGGCGATGCGGGCGAAAATCCCCGGATGGTCCGCCATGGCAAAACACGCGCGGGTGGCGTCGCGGTCGTCATCCGGGTGCAGGTGAATTTCCATCGCGCCAGGGTCGCCGCTGTGTTCCAGAGCGCGTAGCATTTTTGCGAACTCAATATGAGTGGACAGGTTCAGGCCCTGCCAATAGGGCGCATAGTGTCGTCCTGTTTCGGCCTTCAGGTCAGCCTTCGACCAATCGCCAAGCGCCGAACGCAGTGCCTTTTTGGCTTCGGCACCACGGTTGGCCCGGTTCAGGTCTTCCATCCCGGTTTCCAGCGCCCGTTTGGTTTCAGCGTGCAAGGCGCGCAGCAGGGTGGCTTTCCAGTTGTTCCAGGTGTTGGGTCCAACACCGCGAATGTCACACACGGTCATAACCGTGAGCAGATCCAACCGTTTGACCGTCTTCACCGCCTTGGCAAAATCGCGCACAGTGCGCGGGTCCGAGATGTCGCGTTTCTGCGCCATGTCCGACATCAACAGGTGATATCGCACCAGCCATTCCACAGTTTCCGAGTCCGATTTGTTCAGACCCAACCGTGGAGCAACCTTGCGCGCGATCTGAGCACCCAGAATGGAATGGTCCTCGGGGCGCCCCTTGGCGATATCGTGCAGCAACAACGCTACGTAGAGAACCTTGCGATTAACCCCGCGTTTCAGGATCGATGAGGCCAGCGGTAATGACTCGACCAATTCACCGCGTTCAATCTGGGCCAGGTTGACGATGGTCTGGATCGTGTGCTCGTCCACTGTATAGCTGTGATACATGTTGAACTGCATCATCGCCACGATGTGCTCAAACTCTGGCAAAAACGCCGACAATACTCCCAATTCGTTCATGCGGCGCAGGGCGCGTTCCGGGTTGCCGTGTTTCAGCATCAAGTCCAGAAAAATGCGCTGCGCCTCTTTGTTTTGGCGCATGTCGTCGTCGATAAGATTTAGGTTGGCTGTCACCAGCCGCATCGCATCCGGGTGGATCAGCATGCCAGTGCGAAGACCTTCCTCGAACAGACGCAGAAGGTTCAGCTTGTCGGACAGAAACTTCTTGGCGTCCGCTACATCCAAGCGACCGTGAACGACCTTGTACCCTGCTTTGACACGCGGTCGACGCCTAAAGATGCGTTCCAGTAGGGCGGCGCCTTTCACGTGTGACGCTTCGAGTTTGGTCAGGAAGATCCGGGTCAGTTCTCCGACGCGCGTTGCCTCGCGGAAATAGCGTTGCATGAAGACTTCGACCGCACGGCGTCCCGCCCGATCCTCATAGCCCATCCGGTCTGCCACCTCGACCTGCAGGTCGAAGGTCAGCTGTTCTGTTGCACGACCGGTCAGCAGATGCAGATGAGAGCGTACAGCCCACAAAAACTCTTCGGCCTCTACAAAGGTGCTGAATTCCTCGGGTTCAAACAGGCCCAGAGGGACCAGTTCAGCCACGTCCTGAACGCCATAGATGTACTTTGCAATCCAGTAGAGTGATTGAAGATCGCGCAGCCCACCCTTGCCCTCTTTTACGTTGGGCTCGACCATGTAACGCTCGCCCTGCTTGTGGTGGCGCTCGTCCCGTTCTTGCAACTTGGCCTCGATGAACTGACGTTCGCTGCCTTTGAACAGTTCGGTTTTCAGGCGGTTATCAAGTTCTTCGGCAAGGGCTGCGTCCCCGGCCAGATAGCGTTGCTCGAGCATGGCGGTGCGGATGGTGAAATCCTCGGTGCCCAGTCGCAGGCAATCCTTGATCGTTCGAGATGAATGGCCAACCTTCAGGCGTAGATCCCAAAGCATGTAGAGCATGGACTCGATGACGCTCTCGGCCCAGGCGGTGATTTTGTAGGGCGTCAAAAAAAGCAGATCGACGTCCGAAGCCGGGGCCATTTCGCCGCGGCCATATCCACCAACAGCAAGAACCGCAATCTTTTCGCCCTGCGTCGGGGTTGCCAGCGGATGTAGATAGGTGCTGGCCACTTGCATCGCTGTGCAGACCAACCCGTCGGTCAAATAGGTATAGGACCGGGTCAAAGGTCTGGCGTCAAAGGGGCGTTTAGCGAAGGCATCCGCAATGGTCTTGCGCCCAGCCTTTTGGGCATCGCGCAGGATGCGCACGGTTTCATTCCGCCGCGCGGCATTGTCCTGAATATTTTCAAAGGCTTCCGACAGTTGCGCCAGGATGGCGGCAATGTCGAAAATTTCATCGGCCGGGCAGATCAGCTCACCCTTGGGGATGAGCGTCAGCATCGGCTGATCAGAAACCGGCGCCAGAGAAGCTTTGAGGGGCGGAGTCAATCACTACTACCTGTTTGTTCTGGATCGTGGCAACGGCCAGACCGCGTTCATTCGTGCCGTCTGATCGCAGGCGGAAGATGCCGCCAACGCCCTGGAAACCGGCATTTTGTGTCAGGGCAGATGCGGTCAGCGCGTCGGATTTGCCCTGGCTGACCAAAGCCGCAATTGCTGCAATGCCGTCATAGGCCAGACCACTGATCGGGTGCGGAGCCTCGCCATAGGTGCTGTTATACCGCTGGCGGTAAGCCTGCGCCTTTGACGGGTCGGGCAAGGCGAACCAGCCCCCTTGAACACCAGGCAGATCCAGCGTCTGAGACGGGATGTCCCAGCGTGTCAGGCCAACGAACTGGGTGGTGGCCGACGACACACCAGCTTCTGGCAACAGCTGCGAATACAGCGGCAGTGCACCTGCCGTCGTTGCCGTCAGAAACACCGAATCTGCGCCAGCAGCATCCACGGTTGCCTTGATCGTTGGAACTGAGTTGATGACGCCTTGCTGAGACCGGTCATAGCCAACCGTACCCGCGTTCGCTACGCGGCTGCTGGCAAGCGCAGTTGCAATCGCCGATTGACCAAGCTGCCCGGCTGCATCGTTGCTGTGGACGATGACCATGCTGGTTTTGCCTTGTGAACCGGCAAAGTTGACCAAACGGTTGGCCGTGTTCTGAAAGGTCGGGCCCAGAACAAAGACGTTGCCGCCTGCAATGCTGGTATTGTTCGAGAAGGACAGCACGTTGACCTTGTTGTTCAGCACGGCGAGACCCGCCGAGTTTGCCGCCTGCGCGTAAACCGGGCCAATGATGATCTTCGCCCCATCCGCGACGGCTTGTTGCGCCACTGTCGCGGCCGTGTTCGAGCTGCCCTGCGTGTCATAAACGCGCAGATCAATCTTAACATTCTGCAGATCGGCCATGGCCAGACGCGCCGCGTTCTCAAGGCTCCGCGCCAGTTGGGCGTCGCCGGAATTTCCTGATCCCGCCGGAACCAAAAGTGCGACCGGAACGGGTTTGGACGTGTTGATTGACGGGCCTCCGCCAAGGCCGCCGGGCTCACATGCAGCGAGGAAAGCGGCGGTTGCCAGGATCGCGGCGGATTTCGCCAGCTTGCGAACGGGCTTGCAAACGGTAAACATCTAAATGAAAACTCCCTGTCCCGGCGGCTTGGGGTACCACCAATCTGTTATGCCGCGATAATAAACGTCACGCTGTGAGGGTCCAGCTTTGAATTTTCAAAAAGTAAGATTGGGCGCGGGCCTGTATTTTGTTGCCACTCCGATCGGTGCGGCGCGCGACATCACGCTCAGAGCGCTGGATGTGCTGGCCTCGGCTGACGTCATTGCCGCCGAAGACACGCGCAGCTTGCGCCGGTTGATGGAGATTCACGGCGTACCGCTGGATGGGCGGCGAATCCTAGCCTATCACGATCACAGCGGCGCAGGCGCGCGCGGCAAACTCCTTGATGCATTGCAGGATGGGAAGTCTGTCGCTTATGCATCTGAGGCCGGAATGCCGCTGATTGCCGATCCGGGATACGATTTGGGGAAGCAGGCTGCCGAGGCCGGTCATACGGTGACCTGCGCACCGGGACCATCCGCAGCGCTGATGGCGCTGACGCTGGCCGGGCTGCCGACAGATGCG
Source organism: Ruegeria sp. CDSA033 (assembly GCF_059612305.1). Lineage (NCBI taxonomy): Bacteria > Pseudomonadati > Pseudomonadota > Alphaproteobacteria > Rhodobacterales > Roseobacteraceae > Ruegeria > Ruegeria sp. CDSA033. Next base: position 113,023 of record NZ_JBXWQI010000010.1, read on the forward strand.
TTCTTTTTTGCGGGCTTCTTGCCGAACGCATCCGGCGCGCGCCGGTCGCGGATCGAGGCATTACGGGACGTGCCGGGCACATTGGTGTTTTACGAATCTCCGAAACGCGTGGTGGCGTGTTTGTCGGATCTTGCAACTGTGCTGGGCAATGACCGTCAGGCCGCAATGTGCCGCGAGCTGACGAAGAAATTCGAAGAAGTTCGTCGCGGGACGTTGGAAGAACTGGCAGCCGACCTGCAAGGGCAGACAGTCAAAGGTGAAATTGTTCTGCTCGTGGATCGCGGACATTCGGCAACTGTTAACGAATCTGACGTAGAAGAGGCGTTGAAACGAGCCTTGGAAACCCATTCGGTTCGCGACGCGGCCGATCTGGTATCAGAGATGTACAAGCTGCCGCGCCGCCCGATCTATCAGAAGGCTCTGAAATTGGGAAAGGGATGACATGGCCGCACGATCCGTTCGAAGTCCGGTGTCCTATCATGCTGGGCAGGCGGCGGAGCAGCAGGTTGCATCAAATTATGAACAACGCGGCTATACCATCCTGAATCGCCGCTGGCGCGGTGCCGGTGGCGAGATCGATCTTATTGCGCGCGACGCTCACGGGATCGTCTTTGTCGAGGTGAAGAAAAGCACCAGTTTCGATGCGGCCGCCGCCCGGATCAATCGCCGCCAGATGGATCGCATCTGCGCATCGGCGGCCCAATTCCTGGAAACAGAACCAAATGGGCAATTGACGGATGTGCGGTTTGACGCAGCTTTGGTGGATGCTTCGGGCGCCGTTCAAATTGTCGAAAACGCCTTCGGTTTAGCCTGATCCCCATTGAACCCCCAGCCCGGCTGGGCCATGTATCTGGCGTGAAACTGAGGGACACGCCATGAAAATCGCCTTCCAGATGGACCCGATCGGGGCCGTGGATATCAATGCCGACAGCTCATTCCGTCTGGCCGAAGAGGCGCAGGTGCGCGGACATACGCTGTTTTTCTACAGCCCGGACCAGCTGGCCTATCAAGAGGGGCGGATCACCGCGCGTGGTCAGGACATGAAAGTTCAGCGGGTGGCGGGCAATCCGGCGGAACTTGGGCCCGAACGTGAAGTGGACCTGGCAGAGTTCGACGTGATCTGGCTGCGCCAGGACCCGCCGTTTGACATGCATTACATCACATCAACCCACTTGCTGGACCGTCTAAAGGGGCAAGTCTTGGTTGTGAATGATCCGTTCTGGGTGCGGAACTACCCCGAGAAACTGCTGGTTCTGGATTTCCCGGACCTGACGCCGCCGACAACAATTGCGCGGGATCTGCAGACCATCAAGGCGTTCAAGGAAAAGCACGGCGACGTCATCCTAAAACCGCTTTATGGCAATGGCGGTGCAGGAGTTTTCCGGTTGGATGCGAATGACCGTAACCTGACTTCGCTGCACGAACTGTTCACCGGATTTTCGCGTGAGCCTTTGATTGTTCAGAAATTCCTGCCGGATGTCAGCAATGGCGACAAGCGTGTAATTTTGGTCGACGGTGACGCAGTCGGTGCGATCAACCGCGTACCGGCCGCGGGCGAAACGCGTTCCAATATGCATGTTGGCGGTCGCCCTGAGAAAATTGGCCTGTCCGAGCGCGATCTGGAAATTTGTGCCGCGATTGGTCCATTGCTGAAAGAAAAAGGTCAGGTCTTCGTCGGAATCGATGTGATCGGTGACTACCTGACAGAAATCAACGTGACCTCGCCGACCGGCATTCAGGAACTCGAACGATTTAACGGCGTGAACGTCGCCGAAAAGATTTGGCAGGCGATTGAAGCCAAGCTTTAAGATGCCGCCTTGGCGCTGATACGAAAGCTCAGCGCCTCGGCGATATGGGGACGCCGGACATCCGGTGCCCCGTCCAGATCAGCGATGGTACGCGCTACGCGCAGGATGCGGTGAAAAGCGCGGGCGGACAGGCCAAATCGCTCGGCTGCCTTCAGCAACAGGTCTTTGCCTTCAGCATCCGGGGCCGCGATTTCATCCAGCAATTTACCCTCGACATCGGCGTTCTGACGGGTGGACGGGGTATCGCGAAACCGCTTTGCCTGAATTGAACGGGCTTGTTCGACACGCGCGGCAACGGTGGCGGAACTGTCACCCGAGGGTGGTAAGTCCAGATCGGTGAATCCGACCGGGGGCACTTCAATACGCAAATCAAACCGGTCCATCAGCGGCCCGGAGATTCGGCTCAGATAGTCCTCTCCGCAAACAGGAGCGCGGGAACAAGCGCGCCCGGGATCGGTCAGGTAGCCGCATTTGCAAGGGTTGGCCGCCGCGATCAGCATGAAACGGCATGGGTATTTCACATGGGCATTTGCACGCGCGACCATGACCTCTCCAGTTTCGATCGGCTGGCGCAGTGTCTCCAGAACCGTGCGTGGAAATTCGGGGAACTCGTCCATGAACAGAACACCGTTGTGGGCCAGTGAAATCTCACCCGGTTTCGCGCCCCTGCCGCCACCAACGATCGCAGCCATGGACGCCGTGTGATGAGGTTCGCGAAACGGGCGGCTGCGACTGATCCCACCTTCGTCCAACAGCCCGCACAACGACTGAATCATCGAGGTTTCTAACGCTTCGGTCGGTGTCAGCGGCGGCAAAATCCCGGGCAGGCGTGCGGCCAACATGGATTTGCCGGAACCGGGAGGCCCGGTCATGATCAGGTGGTGCCGACCTGCTGCGGCGATTTCCAGGGCGCGCTTTGCACGTTCTTGCCCTTTGACGTCGCGCAGATCGCGCGCGCTGGGCTCAAGTGTGACTTCACCAGGCTGTGCGGCGGGTAGCGGAGACTGGCCCGAGAAATGCCGCACTACGTCCCCAAGAGACCCAGCCCCAATGACCTGCGTCGCATCGACCCAAGCAGCCTCGGCACTAGAGGCGCGGGGGCAGAGCAAGGCCCGATCCTCAGCCGCCGCAGTCATTGCCGCGGGCAGGGCACCGACCACAGGCACTAATGAGCCGTCCAAAGATAGCTCGCCTAGCGAAACCGAACCTTCGGCGGCGTCCCGCGGAATGATCTCTAACGCAGACAGCAAGGCAACGGCTATGGGCAAGTCGAAATGGCTGCCTTCTTTAGGTAGGTCGGCAGGCGACAGGTTGATGGTGATCCGTTTTGATGGCAACGCGATAGCCATCGAGCTCAGCGCGCTGCGGACGCGGTCCCGCGCCTCGGACACGGCTTTGTCGGGCAGCCCGACGATGGAAAATGCGGGCAGGCCCGGTGAGACGGCGCACTGCACCTCGACCGGGCGGGCATCGACCCCTTGAAAAGCAACTGTGTGGGCGCGGGCAACCATGAATGACCTTTTTGGTTAACAGGTCGTTGCTGCCACGGCTGCGGTTTAAGAATGGTTAACGGCGCGGGTCATCTCGGTGAATTTTGGCCATGCACCGGGATCAGCGACTGTTTTGTCACGGCAGAACCGGTTGCAGAACCCCCAGCGCAGGCCATTCAGTTCGAGCACTGCGGTGACAGCTTTGCCGGAATAAGGGCAGGCGTCGTTGATCGACGTAGTACCATCTACCGCTTTTGCTTGCGAAGTACCGGCAATTTGCCAAGGCTCTGATGGCAGATCCATTGGGTATGGAAAAGGGTCGTAGTTGACCGTCAGCCCCATCGCACGCCACTGGCGGGCGGAAGCATCCGACAGCAAATCAAGGCAGTAGTCGCGATTGGCATCAGCGATCGGCAAGCCATAGCCAATAATCCGTGCCGCGACAGGCGTATAGAACACGTCCGCAAGGGAATAGTGGCCGAACAAAGGGCCGGAGTCCGCGCCTGACATATTACGGGCATGTGCCCACAAGGTCTCGATCCTTGCAAGATCGGTGCGTGTTTCGGTCGAAGGAGAGAACCCCTGCCAGCACTGTTTGAGCTGCATTGGACACTGCCCGCGCAATGCGCCAAACCCAGCTACCATTTCAGCACATAGCCACCGCGCGGTGGCGCGCGCGGCGGGGTCTTTGGGCCAAAGCCCCGTTTCGGGATGTAGCTCGGCAAGAGTTTCCGCCATCGCCAGACTTTCCCCAACCACGGTGCCGTCGGGCAATCGCAGGGCCGGGACAAGGCGGGCCGGTGCGAGGGGTTTTATATCCTCGGCCATGGTGCCGGAATAGAGGCCGATCATGTGGGAACGATAGGGCAGGCCGAACTTTTCCAGCATCAGCCACCCGCGCATGGACCAGCTGGAAAACAGGCGGTCTCCGATAAACAAATCATAAGTCATGCGGCTAGGATGGCGTGGCCGATCCATTCCGTAAATCAGTGATTTGTGCGCGGTTGCATCACGGAAGATGATTGATCCGTCCGACAGACCAGCGATCGCCGTGATGCGTGATTTCGGTAACCGAAAGGTTGTCGATGCGATGGCCAAAAGCCTCTTGCGCGTCAACGTCGAGCGCCCTTTGGACCTGGGTCAGGATCGCGCCAAAATGCACCACGACCACAAGATCGCGCCCGGTGTGCTGTGCGATCAATTGGTCGACGGCTGCGTCGACACGCGCGCGGACCTCGTTCCAACTTTCCCCGTTTGGTGGGCGCACATCGCCGGGGTTGTCCCAATATGCAAAGGCAAGTTCGGGGTCTTCAGCCTCAATCTCTTTGAAGGCGCGCAGCTCCCAAGTGCCGAAATTGATTTCGCGCAGCGCAGACTGATGTTGCAGCCGCCGCCGTGTGCCTTGAATGGCCGATGCAGTATCGGCGGCGCGGCTTAGGTCAGAGGAAACAAAGATAGCGTCCGCAGGCAGGTGGTCATGCAACCGGGCAACGGCAGCGTGATCGCTGAGGTCAGCAGGCAAGTCGGACCAGCCGACCATCGTTTTGGCATGAGTTGGGCCGTGGCGCACAAGATGCAGGCGTGTCAATCTAGTTGCCCCTTCAAAACCAATGGCAGGCCAGCCGTGACTTGCACCACCAGATCGGCCTCGGCGGCCAAAGCGATGTTCAGCCGTCCCTGCGCCTCGCGGAACCGGCGGGATAGTGCATTGTCAGGGACGATCCCGTGCCCAACCTCGTTCGAGACGATGACGACCTGTGCGGAACACAGGCGTAGCGATTGCAAAAGCGCGCTTTGCGCCTGGTCAAGATCGCTTTCAGCCAGCAGGTGATTGGTTAACCACATGGTGGCACAGTCGATCAGGCAGACAGAGGTGGAGGGCAAATTCGCCAGTATCGGGCCGAGGTCAAAAGGGGCCTCGATCGTCTTCCAGCCTTCGCCCCGTTGGGAAATGTGGCGCTGGACCTTATCTTGCATCTCATCATCAAACACTTGTGATGTTGCAAGATAAACCTTCTTTTTTCCCGATGAAACAACGAGTTGCTCGGCAAAAACCGACTTACCTGAAGCTGCGCCGCCTATCACAAAGGTTAAATCCGGACTCACGATAATTACCTTCCATGTGATCCACCCGGTTTAGTTTTGCGTATCGTTCATAGGTCGGCAAAGCAACCCCGGCCCGCGCCTGTGAAAAGGGGAGATTTCAATGGCACTGGACAATGCGAACGACTTCTCGATGTCCCGGAGGGCAATGAAAGCCGAGCTTCTGGACGCGGAAACCGAATTAAAGTTGGCATATGCGTGGCGGGACGACCGCGATGAACAGGCCCTTCACCGATTGATCACGGCCTATATGCGGCTGGCCATTTCGATGGCGGCCAAGTTCAAACGCTATGGGGCGCCGATGAATGATCTGATCCAAGAGGCCGGGTTAGGATTGATGAAAGCTGCCGACAAGTTCGACCCCGACCGGGGCGTGCGGTTTTCGACCTACGCGGTCTGGTGGATCAAAGCGAGCATTCAGGACTATGTGATGCGCAACTGGTCAATGGTGCGCACCGGGTCCACGTCTTCGCAAAAATCCCTGTTCTTCAACATGCGACGTGTGCAGGCCCGGCTAGAGCGTGAAGCCGCGTCCGATGGCATGGATCTTGACCGTCATCAATTGCATCAGATGATTGCCGCAGAGATCGGCGTTCCGTTGCGGGACGTGGAAATGATGGAAGGTCGTTTGTCCGGCTCCGATTTCTCGTTAAATGCCGTTCAATCGGCAGATGAAGACGGCCGGGAATGGATCGACGCGCTGGAAGATGAGCGCGAACAAGCTGCTGAAGCTGTCGAAAACAGTCACGATACCCAGCAATTGCGTGAATGGCTGGTGACGGCAATGCAGGCTTTGAATGATCGCGAGAGGTTCATTGTCCGCGAACGCAAGTTGCGCGAACCCGCCCGAACGCTGGAAAGCCTTGGGCAGGAACTTAGCCTGTCCAAAGAACGCGTGCGTCAGCTTGAGGCTGCGGCTTTTGTGAAAATGCGCAAGAACCTTGAAGCCCAATCGCGTGAGGTGCAACACTTCATCGCATGAAACATCTTGCGATTCTGCTTTGCGCACTGGTGGTTATGGCCAACCCTGGCCATGCCGATGAGCTGATACCCGACGACGTTGTGTCTGCGATGACGTCTGCGGACGTCGTCATATTAGGCGAAATTCACGACAACCCGCAGCACCACATCATTCAGGCCGAGGCGTTGAAGGCCATCAATCCCTCGGCGGTTGTCTGGGAAATGGTGACTGAAGAAGGTGCTCAGAGATTGGCGGACAAGGCCATTTCCGATCCGGAAGAACTTGTCAGAATACTGAAGTGGCTCGAATCCGGCTGGCCGCCGCTTAGCATGTACTACCCGGTCTTTCAGGCCTCAGACGCGCCGGTTTACGGTGCCATGGTTCCGCGCGCGGCGGCGCGCGCGGCAATGGAACGTGGCGCTGCGACGGCTCTGGGTGCTGATGCTGCCCGTTATGGATTGACGGTGCCACTGCCGAAGGATGAGCAGGCCGAGCGTGAGGCTGATCAACTCGCTGCCCATTGCAACGCAATACCAGAGACTGCGCTGCCGCAACTGGTCGCAATCCAGAGGTTGCGGGACGCGGTTCTGACAAGGGCCATATTGCGCGCTGTGGATGATACCGGTGGACCGGTTGCGGTGATCACTGGCAATGGTCATGCCCGTATGGACAGAGGGATTCCAACCTTTCTGTCCCGGCTACGCCCCGGTTTGAAAGTTTTCGTGCTGGGTCAGTCCGAGGATGGCGTCATTGACGGTGAGTTCGACGCTGTGATCGACAGCCCCGGCATCGAACGTGAAGACCCTTGTCTGGCGTTTGAGACACAGAATTAACCGCTGGAACTGTCCGTTGGCCTTGCCTAATGTCGGGCCGACCGGGACGGGAAGGGCAAAATATGCTGGCATCGAAACGCATTCTTCTAATCATCGGCGCTGGAATCGCGGCCTATAAGTCGCTGGATCTGATCCGGCGGCTGAAAGAGCGTGGTGCCTCTGTAACACCGGTTCTGACAGGAGCGGCCGAAGAGTTCGTGACCCCGTTGTCGGTGTCGGCGCTGGCCGGAGAGAAGGTTTATCGCGATCTGTTCGACCTGACGGATGAGGCCGAGATGGGCCATATTCAGCTGTCTAGGTCCGCCGATCTGATCGTGGTCGCACCGGCAACGGCGGACATGATGGGAAAGATGGCGGCTGGGCTAGCCAACGATCTGGCCTCGACCCTGCTGATGGCGACAGATACCCCGGTTTTGTGCGCACCGGCGATGAATGTCCGCATGTGGGACCATCCGTCAACACAGCGCAACCTCAAGCAACTGCAGGCAGATGGTATTCGGTTCGTTGGCCCAAATGAAGGCGACATGGCTTGTGGAGAGTACGGCCCAGGTCGAATGTCGGAGCCGCTTGAGATCGTGGCCGCGGTCGAGGCGCAACTTGGCAACGGTCCGCTGAAGGGCAAGCGCATTCTGGTCACCTCCGGCCCGACACATGAACCGATCGACCCTGTGCGCTACATCGCCAACCGGTCCTCGGGCGCGCAGGGCACCGCGGTGGCACGGGCGTTGTCTGCGCTGGGCGCTGATGTGGTTTTTGTTACCGGCCCTGCCGATGTTTCGCCGCCCGAAGGGGTGCAAGTTATCCGCGTGGAAACCGCGCAGCAGATGTCTGACGCGGTCGACGCTGCACTGCCGATAGATGCGGGTGTGTTTGCTGCTGCGGTTGCGGATTGGCGCATGGCGACGGCTTCAGACAAGAAGCTGAAGAAAAGCCGCGATGGTCTTCCGTTGCTGGAGTTTGCTGAGAACCCCGACATCCTCAAACGCGTGTCCAGGCTGGATGCGGGGCGGCCGACGTTGGTGGTTGGCTTTGCCGCAGAAACTGACAACGTGCTTGAACACGCCACTGCGAAACGCGCGCGCAAGGGCTGTGACTGGATCGTCGCCAATGATGTCAGCCCTGCGACGGGCATCATGGGGGGATCGGAAAACGCGGTCACCCTGATCTCGGACGAAGGGGCCGAAGAATGGCCGCGCATGGACAAGGATGCAGTGGCGCAACGTCTGGCGCAAAAGATCGCCGACGCTCTGACAAGCTGAACAAGAGGTGCAGTGATGGTAGCAATTCGTGTGATCCGCGAAGACGGGGCCGATCCGGCCATCGCTTTGCCGTCTTATGAAACGACTGGCGCGGCGGGAGCGGATGTCAGGGCGAATCTGCCAAATGGAAATTCGATCATGTTGGAACCGGGGCAGCGCGCTTTGATTCCCACGGGGCTTCGGATCGAGATTCCAAATGGGTACGAGGTACAGGTTCGACCCCGATCCGGCCTTGCGCTGAAACACGGGATTACTCTGCCTAATACGCCCGGCACGATCGACAGTGACTATCGCGGCCCGCTGGGGGTGATCCTGCTGAACGCCGGTCAGGAAAGTTTTGAGATTGCGCATGGCGAACGAATCGCGCAACTGGTCGTCGCCCCAGTCGTGCAGGCTGCGTTTGAACCCGTTGAGGTGCTCAGCGACACGGATCGCGGCGCAGGCGGTTTTGGCTCGACTGGACGCGGTTGATGCTTCTGGTTCTGATCCTTGCCGGTGCTCTGTGGGGCATTGGGTACGTAGCGGGGGTGTCCCGAACTGCTCGCTCCGTGTCGGTCAGCGTTTTGCTGATCGGAGTACTTGTTATCCAACTGACGTTGCCGGGTGGGCACCCGCTGCGCGAGGCAACCGGCGGGTCTGCGGCATTGTGGTTGATCCTAGGTGGTGCCGCGGTTTTGGTATTGAGCTATGGCAAGGTGCTCAAAACGCTGCGCAACCGTGCCGCGCCACAGCCAGCCGAGGAAACCGCGATGCAGTCTGACAAGTTCTCTGAGACCGAGTTGGAGCGGTATGCCCGCCACATCGTCCTGCGCGAACTGGGCGGGCCGGGGCAGAAAAAGATGAAACAGGCCCGTGTGCTGGTGATCGGCGCGGGCGGTCTTGGTGCGCCTGCGTTGCAGTATCTTGCGGCGGCCGGTGTGGGCACCATCGGCGTGATCGACGACGATATTGTTGAAAACGCCAATCTGCAGAGGCAGGTGATTCACCGCGATGCCGACATTGGCATGCCCAAGGTTTTCTCGGCCCAGCAAGCCATGCAGGCGCAAAACCCGAACGTGATTGTTCTGCCCTACCATCGTCGTCTGACTGATGAGATTGCGGCAGACCTGTTCGCCGATTTCGACTTGATCCTCGACGGTACCGACAATTTTGACACGCGCTACTTGGCCAACCGTACTGCGGTCGCACTGGGAAAACCGCTTATTTCAGGTGCTCTGTCACAATGGGAAGGTCAGCTAAGCGTCTTTGACCCCGCCAATGACGCGCCTTGTTATCAGTGTATCTTCCCTGAGGCACCGGCCCCCGGTCTGGCCCCGTCCTGTGCCGAAGCAGGGGTTGTTGGCCCGTTGCCCGGCGTTGTGGGGTCCATGATGGCGGTTGAGACGATCAAGGTGATCACTGGGGCCGGGCAGGCTCTGCGCGCCGAAATGCTGATCTATGACGCGCTCTATGGCGAAAGCCGCAAGATCACCCTGACCCGACGCTCTGATTGCCCCATTTGCGGAGAAGTCGACGCGTAAGCCTACTGTCGCGCTAGATTGGCTAGAGATTTCGGCTGTATCGCGGGCACCCCCTCTGGACCATTTCGGCCCGCCTCCCTAGCTTGACCAGCAAAGGAGATCCGCATGACCAACCCGATCCTGTCCGCCTGGACCACTCCATTTGAAATCGCGCCATTTGCCGAGATTTCGGATGATGATTTTGCGCCTGCATTGGACGAGGCGTTGGCTGCCCATAACGCGCAGATCGACGCGATTGCCAACAACTCCGACCCAGCCAGTTTTGCCAATACAATCGAGGCGCTTGAGGCGGCCGGAGAGCAGATGGACAAGGTGCTGTCTGTCTTTTTCACCGTTTCGGGTGCCGACAGCAACCCGGCACGGGAAGAGCTGCAACGCGCGTTTTCGCCCAAACTCTCGGCGCATTTTTCGGGAATTTCGTCAAACAAGGCGCTGTTTCGGCGAGTTGCGGACCTGTGGGTGCGCAAGGACCTGCTTGACCTGACCGATGAACAGGCCCGCGTTCTGATGCTGACCCATCGCGGTTTTGTGCGCGCTGGTTCGGCTTTGGAAGGCAACGATGATACCCGCATGCAAGAGATCAAGTCGCGCCTTGCCACGCTGGGGACGTCCTTCACCCAGAACCTTTTGGCGGACGAGCGCGAATGGTTCATGAACTTGACCGAGAATGATCTGGAAGGATTGCCGGGTTTCGTCGTGGATGCAGCCCGCGCTGCCGGGGAAGAGAAGGGGGCTGATGGTCCTGTCGTCACTCTGTCGCGGTCGTTGATTGTTCCGTTTCTGCAATTCTCGCCGCGCCGCGATCTGCGTGAGAACGCGTATCGGGCTTGGACCGCGCGTGGTGCCAATGGTGGTGAAACGGACAACCGCGAGATTGCGGCTGAGGCCCTGAACTTGCGCGAAGAACGGGCCAAGCTATTGGGATATTCCAGTTTCGCGGACTACAAGCTGGAAACTGAAATGGCCCGAACGCCGGACCGCGTTCGCGATCTGCTGATGCAGGTTTGGGGGCCGGCAAAGGCAAGGGCTGACGCCGACGCCGAATCCTTGACCGCGATGATGCAGGAAGACGGCATCAACGGTCCGCTCGAGGCGTGGGACTGGCGCTACTACGCCGAAAAGCGCCGCAAGGCTGAACATGATTTGGACGAGGCTGCGCTGAAGCCGTACTTGCAGCTGGATCGTATGATCGAGGCCGCCTTTTCCTGCGCCAACCGGCTGTTCGGGCTGGAGTTTGCCCCGCTGGATGTACCGCTTTATCACTCCGATTGCCGGGCTTGGGACGTAACACGCGACGGGCAGCATATCGCTGTCTTCATCGGTGACTACTTCGCGCGTGGTTCCAAACGATCGGGCGCATGGTGCAGCGCAATGCGGAGCCAGGCAAAGTTCCCCAAGGTGCAAGCCCCCGTCGTGATCAACGTTTGCAACTTCGCCAAGGGCGATCCGGCGCTGCTATCTTATGACGATGCGCGCACGCTTTTCCACGAGTTCGGCCACGCATTGCATCAGATGTTGTCCAACGTGACCTATGAAAGCATCTCTGGCACCAGCGTCGCGCGTGACTTCGTAGAGCTTCCCAGCCAGCTTTATGAACACTGGCTGGAAGTGCCGGAAGTCTTGGCCGAATTTGCGACCCATGCCGAATCTGGTGAGCCGATGCCGCAAGATATGCTTGAGAAGGTTCTGAAGGCCGCGAATTTTGATCAGGGGTTCCAGACCGTGGAATACGTAGCCTCAGCCTTGGTCGATCTGGCGTTCCACGAAGGCGAAGCGCCAGCTGATCCGATGGCGAAACAGGCCGAGGTTCTTGATGGTATCGATATGCCGCATGCCATCGGTATGCGCCACGCGACCCCGCATTTTGCCCATGTCTTCGCCGGCGATGGCTATAGCTCGGGCTATTACAGCTACATGTGGTCCGAGGTCATGGATGCCGACGCATTCGCGGCCTTCGAAGAAGCCGGGGGAGCCTTTGACACAGAGCGCGCCAAAGCACTGGAGGACAATATCCTGTCCACCGGCGGCTCGCGCGAAGCTGAGGAGCTGTATCTGGCGTTCCGCGGGCGTTTGCCAGGGGTCGAGGCGCTGTTGAAAGGTCGCGGGCTTATCGCGACCTGACCGGATCAGTAGCCCAGATTGCGGTCGACGAGGTGGAGGAAGGGTTTGCCTTCCTCACCTCGGATAATGTTCTGGCAGATCACCTGGGCCGCAGTTGTCGGACGGGTTTCCGACGCGATATGCGGCGTGACGGTCACATTGGCGTGCGCCCAATACGGGTGTTCCGGCGGCAGGGGTTCCACGCGGAATACGTCTAGCGTGGCGTGGCTAATGTGCCCCGAATCCAGCGCGGCCAGCAGTGCGTCATCGTCGATCAATGGACCGCGACCGGGATTGATGATCCGAGCGCCTTTGGGCAGCAAGGCGAGAGTGTCCGCATTCAGTGCGTTTTCCGTTGCGGGGGTGTCGGGCAGCAACAGGACAACGATCTCGGCACTGGACAACGCGGCGCGCAAGCCGTCGGTGCCATGCAGGCATGTTACCCCGGGGATGTCCTTTGCGGTTCTACTCCAACCGGTCACTTTGAAATTCAGCGCGGCAAGCGCGGTTGCTGCGGCTTCTCCCAATGCACCAAGGCCCAGCACGCACACATTCCGCTCGCTGGCAAGCGGCGGGGCGTCGGGCGTCCACTCGCCGTCTTGCACGGTGATATAGCGGTCCATGCCAAGGTGATAACGCAGTACCTGACCAACGACCCATTCCGTCATGCCGTGCATCAGCCCGTGATCCACCATCCGCGCCAATGGAACGGTCAGTGTTTCGTTGCCCGCGATTTTTTCAACACCTGCCCAAAGACTCAGAACCGCCTTCAAACGTGAATAGGGTGAAAAATCCAGCAACCCGCTTGTCGGTGCATAGACAACATAGTCGACCTGATCAGGCTCAAACTCGGTTGCCAGACGGAAATCCAGACCGGTTTCGGACAACCCTTTTGTTAGCAGAGGTTTATATACGGGCCATTGTTCAGGGCGCGCGGAAAACAGGACGTTAACGGGCATGGAGGGCCTTTCAATTCAGCGGGGGCGGTGAATATGCGCGCTTTGAACAATGCCGAAGGCGGCCATCAGAACCAGCATGGCAGACCCTCCGTAGCTGACCATCGGTAGTGGTACACCCACAACCGGGGCAAGGCCCATGACCATTGACATGTTGACCGCGAAGAACAGGAAAAAGTTCAGAGCGACGCCCAAGGTGACCAGCGATGAGAACCGGTCTTTGGTCGCCAAAGCAGTGACCATGCAAAAAATGATGATCAGGGCATAAAGGGTCAGCAAAGTAATGCCGCCGACAAAGCCGAATTCCTCGGCCAGCGTGGTAAAGATGAAGTCGGTGTGTTTTTCGGGCAGAAAGTTCAGGCGCGACTGCGTCCCTTGCATGAACCCGCGTCCGTTCCAGCCGCCTGATCCCAGCGCGATTTTCGACTGGGTAATGTGATAGCCTGCACCCAGCGGATCGGTGGAGGGATCAAGAAAGGTATCTATTCGGCGGAACTGGTAATCCTTGAGCAACTGCCACTCGGTGCCCCGACTGTTGAACACGGTCGCAATCAAGCCGACCACCGCCGCGATAACGGCGGCGAAATAAGCCCAGTGCACACCAGCCAGGAACATCAGTCCCCCGCCCGCCGCTAACAACAGGATCGAGGTGCCCAGATCGGGTTGTTTCAGGACCATAGCCGTAGGGATCAGGATCAGGACGACCGGGATAAACACCCATAGCGGTCGCGATGTCTTGTGGGAAGGCAACCAGTCGTAATAGGCAGCCAGAACCATGACCAGCGCAATCTTCATGACTTCGGAAGGCTGGAGTCTCATGAACCCAAGATCGATCCAACGCTGCGCACCCATGCCGATGGTGCCAAAGAGTTCCACAAAAATCAGCAGAACGATCGAGCCGAGATAGGCCAAAACGGACATGTTGCGCCAGAACCAGATCGGCACCAACGCGATGATGAACATAACGGTCAGCCCCAGTCCGAACCGCTCAATCTGGGGTTCGGCCCAGGGCATCCAGGACCCGCCCGCGACCGAGTACAGCATCAGGAATCCGGCGCTGGCGACACTGATCAGCAACAAAGTCAGCGGCCAGTTCATGTAGAGGAACTTGCGAAACCCCGTTGGTGTGGATTTGACGGCGTACTCAAGATAGCTCATGCGCGGTCCTTTTCATCGGGTCGCGCTTTGGGGCGGCGGTCGCCCTCAAGCCGTTTTTGTTGTTCCTTGATGCGGTCACGATCTGCAACCGGATAAGCCTCGAGCGGTGGGGTGCCGTTGTACAGAGCCTGCAGCATGATGTCCCGCGCGACCGGGGCCGCTGCCTTGGATCCGCCGCCACCGTGTTCCACCACCACCGCCACGGCGTATTTCGGATTGTCGTAGGGCGCATAGCTGACGAACAGGGCATGGTCGCGCCGTTCCCACGGCAGGTCTTCATTGCGAATTACGCCAGCCGCGCGTTCGGCCTTGGTGATGTTGCGCACCTGGCTGGTTCCTGTCTTACCGGCCATGCGGAATTCATCATTGATGATGCGGCTGCGATAGGCGGTGCCAGCCCTGTCGTTTGAGACCGAGAACATCGCTTTGCGCACCTGATTCAGGTTGTACGGATTGACGTCCAGCGGCTCACCCGCGCCTGATGGTTCCTCGATGCCATTGACGGACCGCACCAAACGCGGCTTCACGGCCCGGCCTGTGGCGATCCTTGCCGTCATGACCGCAAGCTGCAGGGGAGAGGCCAGCATGAACCCTTGCCCGATCGAGGCATTCGCCGTGTCGCCTACCAGCCAGCCTTCGCCATGGACCCGCTCTTTCCATTCCTGATTGGGGGCCAAACCCGCGGCGACAGCTGACATCGGGATGTCGTGTTTGACGCCCAATCCGAACTTGCGCGCCATTTCCGAGATTTTGTCGATGCCGGTACGCACCGCGACATCGTAATAGTAGACGTCGCAGCTGCGCTTTAGTGACAAGTTAAGATCCACTGTCCCATGCCCGCCGCGCTTCCAGCAGTGGAAGCGGCGGCTACCGACCTTCAGGTGCCCAGGGCAATAGACGGTGTTGCCGGGGCTAACCACTCCGGCCTCAAGCGCGGCAAGAGCGGTGATCATCTTGAAGGTCGAACCCGGCGGGTAGGTGCCCTGAACCGTCTTGTTGGCCAGCGGGCGGTAGTTATTTTCAGTCAATGCCCGGTAATCGGCGACCGATATCCCGCGAACAAACAGGTTCGGATCGAAACTGGGGGCAGAACTGATGGCCCGGATATCCCCGGTTTCGCAGTCGATGACGACTGCAGCCGCGCTTTCACCGGCTAGGCGCGCTTGGGCGTATTGCTGCAGGTCCGCATCAACGGACAATTGCAGATCGGCCCCGGCCTCGCCTTCTTGCCGGTCAAGCTCGCGCATGATGCGGCCTGTGGCGTTGACCTCGACACGTTTTGCGCCGGCTTTCCCGCGCAGGGTGATTTCCTGTTTGGACTCCAGTCCGACCTTGCCGATTTGGAACCGGGGGATACGCAACACCGGTTCGGGATCTTCGATCAGGCTGAGGTCATAGTCACTGACCGGCCCGACATAACCAACGACATGGGCGAAATCCTCATAGCGGGGATACTGACGGGCCATGCCCACTTCGGGCGTAACGCCGGGTAGGGCGGGCGCATTGACAGCGACCTTGGAGATATCCTCCCACGTGACCTGATCGGCCAGTGTGACTGGCAGGAACGGGGCAGAGCGGCGCATCTCAGTCTTGGCGCGATTAATCTCTTCCTGAGTCAGCGGGATAAGCTCGGAAAGTTTGGCGATGACTTTGTCGACGTCGCCCGCATCTTCGCGGACCATAACAATACGATAGGACTGCGTGTTTTGTCCGATGATCTGGCCGTTGCGGTCATAGATGCGCCCGCGCGTTGGCGGGATCAGACGAATGTTGATCCGGTTCTCTTCAGCCAGCAGACGGTACTCGTCAGCCTGATCCACTTGCATAAAGCGCATTCGCGCTGCCAGGCCGCCGATAAACGCAGTCTGCAACCCGCCCAGGATCAACGCGCGGCGCGGCAGGCGTTTATAGGCCAATCCTTGCGCTTTGGGATTGCGTTGTTTCATGCCCTGGCCCCTCTTGTGCCGGGGTCCGACACTGACACGCGCCGAACGCCAAGCACATTCTGGCTGAGAAGAACGACGAGAGGATAAACCGCAATTGTCAGAACCACTTGTATCACCACAGGACCCAAAGCTGCTTGCTGTACCGATAGAATAGCAAGAATTACGCGGTTCAATATGAAAATTCCCGCGATCACCACAGCGGCCGTTGTCCATTCAGCCATAAACCCGGCGTCGCGCATTCCGGGCGCGGCCGAGCGCAGATACGTCGATCCTAAAACCACAAGTGCCGCCAGCAGGCCCGGAGGTCGTTGCAGAAGCAAATCGGCCATCAGCATCACCGCAGCAACCAGAAAAATGGGAACGTATTCCGGTCGGCGAAGAACCCAGGCGAAGGTTAACGCGATCAGCATGTCCGGAAACGGCCAGCGATCCGGCTGTGTGTCCAATGGTAGAAGATGCAGGAACATTACCAGCAACGCCAGAAACACGTACAAACTGCGTTTGAGCCAAAGATGCGAGGTTTGCCTATCCATCGCCGACCTCCGGTGGGGTCAGGGCAGCCTCGGGTTGCCGTGGGCCCACGATGCCGCCAGGATCCGAGATCACCGGGGCCAAGTGGAAGCGCAGAACGCGAAGGAATTCCAGTCGTTCGAAATCTGCGGAGAGGCGCACGCGCAAACGCCCGCCTGGGTCTTCGGTGATCTGCCCGATCAGCAGCCCTCCGGGGAACACGCCGCCATCGCCCGAGGTCACAACGCGGTCGCCTGGACGTACCAGTTCGCGGTTTTCCAGAAACTCAACCGACGGAGATTGCGTGTTGTCGCCGGTGATAAGGGCGGTTTGGGCAGACGGTTGAATCGTGGCCGGAATAGCGCTGGAAGCATCTGTCATCAGGATGACACGCGCGGTGTCGGGGCCAACGCCCGAGATACGCCCGACGACGCCAATCCCGTCCATGGTGGCCCAGCCGTCCCTGATCCCGTCTCTCTCACCCACGTTCAGCAGGACCGACTGACGGAAGGGCGAGCCACTATCGGCCATGACCACCCCGGTGATATAGGTCAGGCGCGGATCAAGACGCACATTGTTCAGGTCCAGAAGCCGGGCATTTTCCTGCTCCAGCTGCAATGCGGCCTCTTTCCAGGCGCGCATGATGCGCAACTCGCTGCGTAATTCCTGGTTCTGGTCGCTCAGCCGTTGGTAACTTTGGAAATCGCGCACCAGATTGACGGCGGCGGTGACAGGAACCATGGCCCATTCCATCGACGGCACAACACTGTCCACGACCTGTGCGCGAAACCGTTCCACGCGCGGGCTGTCGATCCGCCAGATCAGAAAGATGCCTAGCAGACACAACACAACAATCCCCAGCAGCAGGCGGCGCAAGGGGGTTGTGTATTCATCGCGCTGTGATCGGTCTTTTGCCACAGGACTCCTTCCCGTGCTGCTCGTGCCGAATTTACCCTATGTGGTAAAGGGTGCGCGCCTTAGCTTTCGTAGTCAATTGCGTGGCGCAGTTGTTTTTCGTATTCCAGCGCCTTGCCGGTGCCCAAAGCCACACAATTCAGGCTTTCGTCGGCAATCGACACGGCCAAGCCGGTTTGCTCGCGAAGGGCAAGGTCCAGATCGCCCAACAGTGCACCGCCGCCGGTCAGCATCACGCCCCGGTCCACGATGTCGGCGGCCAGGTCGGGCGGAGTGGTTTCCAGTGCGGTCATTACCGCCTCGCAAATCTGCTGGACGGGTTCGGACAGCGCCTCGGCCACTTGGGCCTGGCTGATTTCAATTTCCTTGGGCACACCATTCAGCAGGTCGCGTCCGCGAATGTGCATCGACTGGCCGCGGCCGTCGTCGGGCATGCGCGCAGTGCCGATGGTGGTCTTGATCCGCTCGGCCGTGGATTCACCGACCAGCAGATTCTGCTGGCGGCGCAGGTACGAGATGATCGCCTCGTCCATACGGTCACCGCCAACGCGGACCGAGCGGGCATATACGATGTCACCCAGCGACAGAACAGCAACCTCGGTGGTGCCGCCGCCGATATCGACAACCATGTTGCCGGTCGGGTCGGTGATGGGCATGCCTGCACCAATCGCGGCTGCAATAGGTTCGGCAATCAGACCGGCGCGGCGCGCGCCTGCGGACAGAACCGATTGCCGGATCGCGCGCTTTTCAACGGGGGTCGCGCCATGGGGGACGCAGACGATGATCTTGGGCTTCGAGAAAGTTGAACGCTTGTGCACTTTGCGGATGAAGTGCTTGATCATTTCCTCGGCAGTATCAAAGTCGGCAATCACGCCTTCGCGCATCGGGCGGATGGCTTCGATCGAACCGGGGGTCCGGCCCAGCATCAGCTTGGCGTCTTCGCCAACAGCCAGAACCTTTTTCACGCCGTCCTTGACGTGATACGCCACCACAGAGGGTTCAGACAGGATAACACCGCGACCCTTGACGTAAACCAGCGTGTTCGCTGTCCCAAGGTCGATAGCCATGTCCGCTGTGAACAGGCCGCCCAGATTGCCAAAGATCCCCATATTTTTCCCTGATCCTGTATGTCAGTTTTCTACTGCCCGCGACTCGACGGTTCCGGGACGGATGACTTATAGGGTGCCAACTCGCCCGGTAAAAGGGCTGATTCCGCGACAATCAGCACCTTTCCGCCTTAATTGCAGGGACTTTAGAAGGCATCATGCTCTCATATCAACATATTTACCACGCAGGTAACCTTGCGGACGTCCATAAGCACGCAATTTTGGCGGAAACGTTGGCCTATCTGACCCAAAAAGACAAACCGCTGAGCTACATCGAAACCCATTCGGGGCGGGGGCTGTACCAGTTGGACTCGGATCAAGCCGTTCAGACTGGTGAAGCAGCTGCGGGAATTGAACGTGCGTTGACCGAAGGCTGGTTTGACGCCGATCATCCCCTGAGCAGGGCCATTGCCGCTGTTCACGATCGGCATGGCAAAACGGCGTATCCGGGGTCGCCGCTGATCGCGGCGAACCTGCTGCGGCCGCAGGATAAGATGCATCTTGCTGAATTGCATCCGCAGGAATACCGCGCGCTGTCTGACGCCATGATCACGACCGGTGCCCGGACCTATCAGCAGGATGGCTTTGAACTGGCCCAGTCCCTGCTGCCGCCAACGCCGCGCCGTGGCGTTTTGCTGATTGATCCAAGTTATGAGGTCAAATCCGATTATGACAGGCTGCCCGGCATCATCGCTTCGCTGAATCGGAAATGGAACGTGGGTGTGATCGCGCTGTGGTATCCGATATTGGCCAATGGGCGGCATCAGGCCATGCGCGACGCTTTGGCGAAACGGGATTTCCCCAAGGTTCTGCACCACGAGGTCCACTTTCCGGCTGCGCGTGAAGGGCACGGAATGGTTGGATCGGGAATGTTTGTTGTGAACGCGCCCTATGGTCTGAACGAGTGCGCCAAATCGTTGGACGGCCTGTTCGGCAAACTGCGCGGATGAGCAATCAGTGATCAGATGGGGTTTTCCTAAAGTATGCCACGCAGGTGAAAAATCTGCTGTGACAGCAATGGATTTGCAGGAAAAACCGTTTTTTCAAAGCCGGGCCCTTGATTTCTGGCGGTGATCTCGTAAATAAGCTGTCACGGATGACAACAAACGGGAATCGGATTGCTTCGATGGACTTCCTAAGCCGCCATATCAGTGACTTTCACCTGAGTTACTGGGAAACCTTGATCAACGACTGGTTCTTCGTCTTCGCCATGGCCTTTCTGGCCTTCGAATTGATCCGATACGCAGTCGTCAAAAAGCTGAACTGGCAGATGATGGGTGACACCGTCACCAATTTCATCACGCTCGTTTTCTTCATCGGTATCAGCTTTGTTCTGTTGGCTGGTTTCTATATCGGTGCCTATGTCTGGGCTTCGCAATTTGCCGTGTTCGATATTCCGACAACATGGGCTTCGTTCATTATCGTGCTGATCCTTGCAGACCTGGCCTATTACTGGGAGCACCGGATTCTGCACCGGATCAACTTCCTCTGGGCGACGCATTCGGTTCACCATAGCTCTCCCTTCTTCAATATATCAGTGGCTTATCGCCATGGTCCACTGGATGGTTTTTGGCCGCTGTTTTTCCACCTTCCGCTTGTGCTGTTGGGGTTCAACCCGTTCATGGTGCTGGTCGCGGAACTATTGGTGCAACTGTATCAGACGGCCCTGCATACCGAGGTTATCAAAAAACTGTGGCGCCCGATTGAATACATCTTCAACACGCCGTCACATCACCGTGTTCACCATGGATCAAACCCGAAATACCTGGACAAGAACTATGCCGGGATCCTGATCATCTGGGACCGTATGTTCGGAACGTTCGAGGAAGAAAAGGAAGAGGTGGTCTACGGCCTCGTCAAACCGATCGACTCGATCAATCCCTTCGTCGCCTTCCTTCACGGCTTTGCCCGCCTGTTCAAGGATGTCCGGAACATGCCGGGGTTCGGCAACAAGTTGGGTGTATTCTTCGGACCTCCGGGCTGGCAGCCAAAGAACGGTCGTAAACAGAGTAAACCCGCTAAGTAAGGTGTAGGAGCGCAAAAGATGCCAAGCAACACACAACGCATCGTGGCGGCCATCGTAACGGCAGGTCTGTTTGTCGGAGGCGCCTGGGTCGCCTCTGGTTTCACCACAGAAATTGACCAAGCAGCGGCTTCCACCACAGAGACCTCGCAAAACAAGGGTCTAACTGTCAATCTGCATGGTGCGCGCAGCACCAAGGGCAACGTGATTGTCATGGCTTTTGACCAGGCGACGGCGTTCGACAACATGGATTACACCAAGGCCGCCGGATATCTTGAAGCGCCAGCGTCCCAGGACCCGCTCCGCTTCGACTTTCCCGACCTCGACAGCGGGTATTTTGCCGTTATCGCGTTTCACGACGAAAACGGGGATTATGATCTGAACTATGACGCGAACTACATGCCAACCGAAGGGTATGCGGTATCGGGGCTGAACGATCTCAACGATACGCCAGTGTATGATTACTCGTTGATCGGGACAGAAAAGCCAGCAGATCTGACCTTGTTCTATTGGCCGTAATTCGGCTGGAGATAATAGAGAAGGGGCGGTCGAAAATCGACCGCCCCTTTTTTGATCAAGTAAGATCTTTGTACGAGATTTCCCGCGTGTCAGCGCCCGGGCCCGCCTTTTGACGGCGCACGATCAGGCGGTTCAGCGCGTGGATATACGCCTTGGCCGATGCCACAACCGTATCGGTGTTGGCGGATTGGCCGGTTGCGATCATGCCGTCCTCTTCCAGACGCACCGATACCGTGGCCTGCGCGTCCGTACCTTCGGTCACGGCGTGCACCTGATAAAGCTGCAGGTGCGCCGTATTCGGATGCACAACGCGAATGGCGCGGAAGGCAGCGTCGACCGGGCCGTCGCCTTGTTCAGTGGCGATGATTTCCTTGCCGCCTACTTCCATTTCGATGGTGGCTTCGGCCTTGCCGACGGTTCCGCAGGTAACCTTCATCGAGACCAGCTGCAGGTGATCGTCGCCGTCGTCATCATCCAGTGTCATCAACGCGATCAGGTCGTCGTCGAACACTTCTTTCTTACGGTCGGCCAGTTCCTTGAACCGAACGAAAATGTCCTTGAGCTGGTTGTCACCAACCTCATAACCCAGCGTGTTCAGCTTATCACGCAGCGCCGCGCGGCCCGAGTGTTTGCCCAACGGCAAAG
This sequence comes from Ruegeria sp. CDSA033, assembly GCF_059612305.1. Taxonomy (NCBI): domain Bacteria; kingdom Pseudomonadati; phylum Pseudomonadota; class Alphaproteobacteria; order Rhodobacterales; family Roseobacteraceae; genus Ruegeria; species Ruegeria sp. CDSA033. The sequence continues at coordinate 134,875 of NZ_JBXWQI010000010.1, forward strand.
ACGTCCCGGACAGACCGATATCCTCGGGGCGCATGATCTCAAAGTTTTCGCGGTTCTTCAGCATGCCGTCCTGATGGATACCGCTTTCATGCGCGAAGGCGTTCTTGCCGACGATGGCTTTGTTGAACTGCACGTTGAACCCCGACACCGTCGCGACCCGGCGCGAGATATGCATGATCTTGGTCGTGTCGATGCCGGTGTTCCAGGGCATGATGTCATTGCGTGTGCGCAGTGCCATCACCACCTCTTCCAGCGCGGTGTTACCGGCACGTTCGCCAAGGCCGTTGATGGTACATTCAATCTGACGTGCACCACCTGCAACAGCAGCCAGCGAGTTTGCGGTCGCCAGGCCAAGGTCGTTGTGGCAGTGGGTCGCGAAGACCACCTCATCCGCGCCCGGAACCGTTTCGATCAGACGTTTGATCAGGTCAGCAGACTCCATCGGTGCCGTGTAGCCGACCGTGTCAGGAATGTTGATCGTTGTCGCACCGGCCTTGATCGCAATCTCGATCACGCGGCAGAGGTAATCCCACTCGGTCCGCGTCGCATCCATCGGCGACCACTGCACGTTTTCGCAGAGATTGCGCGCATGGCTGACCGTTTCGTGGATTTTGTCGGCCATTTCGTCCTGTGTCAGGTTCGGGATGGCACGGTGCAGCGGTGAGGTGCCGATGAAGGTGTGGATGCGGCTTTTACCTGCATGTTTCACCGCCTCCCAACAGCGGTCGATATCGGCGAAATTGGCACGGGCCAGGCCGCAGATACGGCTGTTCTTTGACCGTTCGGCAATTTCAGATACGGCCTTGAAGTCACCTTCGGAGGCAATTGGGAACCCCGCTTCGATGATATCGACGCCCATGTCGTCCAACAGCTCGGCAATCTCCAGCTTTTCCGAATGGGTCATAGTTGCGCCGGGGCTTTGCTCGCCGTCGCGCAGGGTTGTGTCAAAGATCAAGACGCGGTCTTGGTCGGTCACGTTGGTCATGGGATTCTCTTTCTTCTTCTGTCCTAAAGCCTATGGCGCGCGGGCGTCCTCCTCTGAGCGGGCGCGCCGGATGGCACGCTCAGAGGCGGATTAGGATCAGTAGGCCACGCAGAGACGCACCGCGAAGGGCGGTGTCGGCAATCAGGATATCTGCGCGGTTGATCATGGGGTTGAGGTTATACATCGCGCGGCGGGAATGAAAAGAACGAATTTATCTCCGGCATATGAAGAGATTTCTTTTTTCCCACATGTGTTGATCACGCATTGCCGACGGCTAGTTCAACCCGTATGGAAACAGCACTTATCATCGGCTCCTCGGGTGGGATCGGAGGTGCAATCGCCGACAGGCTTCGGCAACAGTCGGTCGACGTCACCACATTGTCCCGGTCACAGGACGGATTTGATTTGACCGACCCCGAGATCGTAGATCGGACGTTGGCGGGCGTTTCCGGTCCGTTCGACCTGATCCTGGTCGCGGCTGGCGCTCTTGAGGTTAATGGTGCCACCCCCGAGAAAACCATCAGACTGCTATCCGCGCCGGCGATGATGGATCAGTTCGCGCTGAATGCGGTCGGACCTGCGTTGGTTCTTGCGCATGCCGCGCGCTTGCTGCCGCGCGACCGGCGCGCCGTCTTTGGCGTGTTGTCTGCGCGAGTGGGGTCGATTGGTGACAACCGGCTTGGTGGATGGATCAGTTATCGGGCGTCCAAGGCGGCGCTGAACCAGATTGTTCGCACATCCGCGATCGAGCTTGCCCGGAGCCATAAACAGGCGATCTGCGTCGCCTTGCACCCCGGTACGGCCACGACAGCATTCACCCGGAAATATGTCGGGCGGCACCCTGCGGTTGCACCTGATGAGGCCGCCCGGAACCTGCTATCCGTATCAGCCGCGTTAAATGCGGCTGATACGGGTGGGTTTTTTGACTGGGCGGGAAAGCCAGTGCCCTGGTAGCTTGATTACCCGTCAGAGGCGGATGTATCAGGCTCGGTTTCGGTATCCGTCGCGTCGGGCGCACTTACGTTCTCACTGGGCAGGACCCCGTTTTCCCAAACGCCGGTTTCTTCCAGGCCATTGGCATAACGCATCGTGCCATTGCCGTGGCGTTTGTTATCCAGAAAGGTGCCTTCGTACACGTCGCCGGTGGCATAGGTTGCCACACCCTGACCACTGATTTTGCCTTCGGCCCAGCCGCCGGTATAGCTGAATCCACGTGGGGTTTTGATAGTTCCCTCGCCGTGACGCTGACCGTCTTGGAAATCACCTTCATAGGACGTTCCGTCCGGAAATGTCGCCTTGCCTTTGCCCTGACGCGCGCCATCTACCCAGTCGCCTTCGTAGCGATACCCGTTTGCGAATGTCAGAACGCCCGTGCCATGGCTCAGGCCATTCTTGAACTGTCCCTGGTAAACAACACCGTTGGGATACGTGGCCTTGCCGTTGCCCTCAAAGATGCCAGCCGTCCATTCGCCGTCATAGACGGTGCCATCCGGATAAGTCTGAACGCCTTTGCCATGCGGCAGATCTGCGCTGAAATCACCGGTATAGGTCGCGCCATCAGGATAGGTGACCTCACCCAGTCCTTCGATCTGGCCGTCCACCCATTCGCCGGTGTAATCAAACCCGTCGGTCCCAAGAAAGCGTCCTTTTCCGTGGCGGCGGTCATCGGCATATTCGCCCTCATAAGTCGCACCGTTGGCATAGGTGGCCTTGCCATTGCCCTGACGGCGGCCATCAACCAGATCGCCCTCGTAAAGGTCGCCATTGGCCTGCAACAAGCGGCCCTTTCCGGTCATGCGGTCCTGAGACCAATCACCGGTATATGTCATGCCATCCGGAACGGTCAGAGTACCCTGACCATCGCGCAAGCCGTTGTTGATTTGCCCTTCATAGACGCTGCCTTGCGTCGAGGTGATCTTGCCCTCGCCGTGCTTGACGCCATCCTTCCAGTCGCCATCGTAGACGTAACCGCTGGGGTCGGTCAGAACGCCTTTGCCGTGATAGCGCGCGTCGCTGAAGCTGCCCTCGTATCGGACGCCGTTGGTGTATATTGCAACTCCGGTCCCGTTGATGGACCCTTCGGCCCATTCCCCCTCATAGCTGCCGCCGTCGGGGTAGATGATCTTTCCCTGCCCCTCGGGTTGCCCCTTTACGAACATCCCCTCGTAGACTGAACCGTTGACGTAGCGCGCTATGCCTTTGCCCTGAATTTCGCCTTCGACCCATTCGCCGACATATTCGAACCCGTTCGGCAGGCGGTAAGTGCCTTCGCCGTGGCGCAGGCCGTTCAGGAATGTGCCCTCGTACACGCCGCCAACATCATCATCCGCAACGATAACCTGCCCGTCCTGCGCAAAGGCGGATGTGGCCAGTAAAGCCATCGCCGTGGCGGCCAAAGAAATGCGGATAGCGTTCATGGTTTTTCCTGCCTTGCCCGGTTGTCACGTTTTAAAGCAAAACTAAGATACCCGTGCGGTCAGAGCAACGTGTTTTGCCGCATTTGACTTTCACTCGCGGTGCGATCTGCTAAATGGCATTAGGACTGACGAGGGCAAGAGGGCAGCATGGCCAACCGTTTCCGCATTACTCTGGCACAACTCAATCCCGTTGTTGGGGACATCCAAGGCAATTTGGACAAAGCGCTTGCGGCGTGGGAGCAGGGGCGCGAAGCTGGTGCCGACATTGTGGCTTTCCCCGAAATGTTCATTACCGGTTACAACACCCAGGATCTGGTGATGAAGCCGGTGTTCCATCAAGCGGCCATGGCGGCGGTTCAGTCGCTTGCTGCGCAATGTGCCGATGGACCCGCCATAGCAATCGGTGGTCCGTGGACGGAAAACGGTAAACTTTTCAACGCCTACCTGATCCTCAAAGGGGGTCGCATCGGCAGCAAGGTGCTGAAACATCACCTGCCGAATGAAACCGTGTTCGACGAGGTACGCCTGTACGACGCGGGCCCCTTGGGGGGGCCGTACTCGGTTGGCAACTCGCGGATTGGTAGCCCGATCTGCGAAGACAGTTGGCACCCGGATGTCTCGGAAACACTGGAAGAGACCGGGGCCGAGTTTCTGCTGATCCCCAATGGCTCACCTTACTTCCGCAACAAATATGATGTGCGCCTCAATCACATGGTCGCCCGTGTGGTCGAGACCGGCTTGCCGCTGATCTACCTGAACATGGTGGGCGGTCAGGACGATCAGGTTTTTGATGGCGCGACTTTCGGTCTAAATCCGGGCAGCGAGCTGGCCTTTCGAATGCCGGTCTTTGATGAGGCCGTAGCACATGTCGATCTGGAACGCGGTGATGAGGGCTGGCGCATTGTGCCTGCTGAAGTTGTGCCGCAGCCGGATGAATGGGAGCAGGACTATCGTGCCATGGTCCAGTCTTTGCGCGATTACATGGGCAAGACCGGATTCAAAAAGGCGTTGTTGGGGCTGTCGGGTGGAGTGGACTCGGCGTTGGTCGCGGCAATTGCTGTTGACGCAATCGGTGCGGAAAACGTCCGTTGCGTGATGCTGCCGTCGGAATACACCAGCCAGGCTTCGCTGGATGACGCCGAAGCCGTCGCCAAGGCGCTGGGCGTACATTACGATTATGTTCCGATCTCGGACAGTCGGGCGGCGGTAACAGACACTCTGGCCCCGTTGTTTGCAGGGCGCGAGGCGGATTTGACCGAGGAAAACGTCCAATCCCGCCTGCGCGGTTTGCTGCTGATGGCGATCTCGAACAAGTTTGGTGAAATGCTGCTGACCACGGGCAACAAGTCCGAGGTGGCTGTGGGTTACGCGACCATCTATGGCGACATGAATGGCGGCTATAACCCGATCAAGGATCTGTATAAAACGCGCGTGTTCGAAACATGCCGCTGGCGCAACGCCAATCACCGTGACTGGATGATGGGCCGCGAGGGTGAGGTGATCCGCCCGTCGGTCATCGATAAACCCCCCAGTGCTGAGCTGCGCGAAGACCAGAAAGACAGTGACAGCCTGCCGGACTACCCGGAACTGGACGCGATCCTGGAAATCCTGGTCGACCGCGATGGCTCGATCGCTGATTGCGAAGCAGCAGGATTCGAAGCAGGTGTAGCCCGCCGCGTAGAGCATCTGATCTATATCAGCGAATACAAGCGGTTTCAGTCCGCACCAGGTACGCGATTGACCAATCGAGCCTTCTGGCTGGATCGCAGATACCCGATTGTGAATCGTTGGCGGGATCCGTCTTAAATCGAACCCGCGCACGGTCTCTTAGAGGCCCGATAGTTTCCGAAGCAAATCCTCATTAATGGAAATTTATCCATTGTCCTCATAGCGGGGACAGTGTGCGCTTGGATTCAGCTTCAACCTTTGAACACGCTTGAAGTGGGGACATTTTTCTGACACATTTTAGCTCAATTGCCGCCTCAAGTGGGGCAGATGCGGCGCATTCTTAATTGGCTCGGCATTTCTAATCGGGCTTTGTTTGTTACGCATCGTGAATTGAGTGTCTGTGTTAACGATTTGGTGTGAATATGCGTGAGCAATACGATAGACCACTCCACTCGCCGCCTCCGTGGCGTTCGATGGAATCTGAGGGTCATGAACTAGACGAAAATCAGGTCGATTCTGCCATTGCCGACCTCTTGGGGGCTGAGATGCCGCCAGAGCAAAATACGGTACCAGGGCAATCAGTGGCTTTTTCGATTCTGCCTGAACTGCTTTCACAAGAAAGCATGGCCGAAGGCTCTTCCGACAACGATGCCGGACTGACAGCCACATTGCGTCAGAAGTGGGCTGAACTCTGCGGCGCGGCTTGACGGCCTGGATCTGTTGAATCCAATAGTGCCAGAGATCATTCTGGCACTATAACCACAGCTTGTGAAAATTGTGATCGGCGCGTCAGGCGACATGTTGCCTATTGTCTGATACCGCGCATTCATTGCGGTCCGAGCAATGAAGTAAGAGCGGCGGATGCCCGGTCCAAAACCAACTCCTGTAGAACCTGATCTGCATCTGCCCAAGTCTGTTGACGTTGTGGTCATAGGCGGCGGAATCATTGGCGCATCAACGGCTTTAGAGCTGTCAGAGCGGGGCGCGTCGGTTTTGCTGTGTGAAAAAGGCCAGATCGCGGGCGAGCAAAGTTCGCGAAACTGGGGATGGGTGCGTTTGGGGCTGCGGGACCCCCGGGAAATCCCGCTCATGCTAGAAGCGCAGCAGGTCTGGCAGGGCCTGGATCAACGCACCGGGCGCCAAACCGGTTTTACGCGTTCCGGCATCCTCTTTGGCGCCTCAGGGAAGCGGGATCATGCAAATCTTGAGCGCTGGATGCGCCATGTTGAAGGCCTGCAAACTAGCGCTCAAATGGTTTCGGGTGCAGAACTGGATGGTTTGCTGCCCGACAATCAATCCGGGCTGAAAGTTGCCCTGCACATGCCAAGGGATGGACGGGCCGAGCCGCAATGGGCCGCCCCTGCGATCGCTGAAGCCGCGCGTGACAAAGGGGCGTGCCTGATGACCAACTGCGCTGTGCGCAGCGTTGATGTCGAGAACGGTTATGTCTCGGGAGTGTTTACTGAACGTGGTCGGGTGGCCTGTGCGCGGGTGGTACTGGCAGGGGGCGCATGGTCGCGCCTTTTTGCGGGAAATGCGGGGATTGACCTGCCGCAGCTTAAGGTTCTCAACACGGTCTTACGTACGTCACCGGTGGATGGCCCTGAGACGGCATTATGGTCAGATGATTTCGCGGTACGAAAAAGGGCCGATGGCGGCTATACAATTGCGTCCGGGCACGAGAATACGGTGGATATTGTCCCGGACAGTTTTCGGCTTGCAATGCAGTTTGTTCCGGCGTTCCGGCAGGAGTGGCGATCCCTGCGGTTCAGGCTTTCCAAGCGCTGGGCGGCAGAGGCGGGCGAGGACCGATCATGGTTGCACACCGACGTCACGCCATTCGAACATTGCCGGGTGCTGGACCCTGAGCCCTCTGCCAAGGTCCTGAGGCAGACATGGGCACGCGCGCGCAAAGGGCTCCCGGTATTGGAGCAGGCAGAGATCATTCAAAGCTGGGCAGGTTTGATCGACGTCACCCCGGACGCCATTCCGGTGATATCCTCAGTCGATACCATGCCAGGGATGTTCATCGCCACGGGGTTTTCGGGCCACGGATTTGGCATCGGCCCCGGAGCGGGGCGTTTAATGGCTGATCTGGTTTGTGAAACCACGCCATGCGTTGATCCGGCCGCCTTTCGCCTGTCCCGATTTACGGATGGTTCAAAGGTGCGGCCGGACCCGGGATACTAGGGTACTATCCCATCATCTGGTAGCTGACCGGCACAAAGCGGAACCCATCGCCACGGGGTTCAACGAAGCCAGCCGCCGGGAATGGCATGTGATAGCCGATCATCGGAACCTTGTCGGCGGCCAGCATGCCCAGCACGTCGCGGCGCGACGCCGTGGCGGCTGCTTTGTCCATGTCAAAGCGAACCTCCCATTCCGGATGGGCGAAGGACCAGACATAGTGGTTTGCCAGATCGGCGGTCAGAACCAGACGCTGCCCGTTGCTTTCCAGGTGATACACCGTGTGGCCTGGCGTATGGCCATAAGCGGCAACAGCGGTGATACCCGACGAGACTTCGCCGCCATTTTCAACAAAGGTCATCTTCTCGGCCAAAGGTGTGACCTTGGCCGCGACCAGATCTCCGACACGATTGCCAGCATCCTGCGCCGCCCAGAAGTCATATTCCGGAGAGGAGGTGACATAGCGCGCGTTCGGGAAGGTCGGCGCGTCATTGGTCGTCATGCCGCCGATATGGTCGGGATGCATATGGGTGATGACGACGACATTGATTTGATCCGGTGTCACACCCGCATCGGCCAATGCCGCCTGAATTCCACCTTGCCCCAACCCCGTGTCGAACAGGACCAGCTCAGACCCGGTGTTAACCAGAGTCGGGGTAAAGAAGAACTGCGCGACATCTGGCGAGATGAAATTGTCTGCTGAGACTTTTGCGAAGTCTTCATCCGACGCTCCGCCGCCAAAGATTTCCTGGGCGCCATCGCGCGGCAGGCTGCCATCCAGCAAAGTCGTGACGGTGAAATCGCCCAACGCAAAGGATTTGGCGACGGTTGAATTTGCCTTTGTCTCAGCTCCGGCTGCCAGAACCGGCGCTGCAGCTGCGGCAAAGGGCAAAGCTGCCGCGGTACCCAGTGCCGCGCGGCGTGTCAAATTGATGGTCATATTGGTTCTCCCTGTCAGAACAGCATTCAGTGAGTTTAGGTCGGCGCGAGTCTCTTGCCAGTGTATACTCTTTTCAAATGGGCTGCGTGGATGAACATTACGTGTTAATTTTTGTTTATGGCGCGATCAAAAAACAAAACCGTTCCCACAGGGCAAAGTGTCGAGGGCTTTTTGGCGGCTGTTCAACCGGTGAAGAAGGCAGATGATGCGCGGGAGTTGGATGCCCTCTTTCGGCACGCGACCGGGTTTGAACCTGTTATGTGGGGGGCGTCGATTGTGGGCTATGGTCGTTACCATTATCGCTACAAGTCCGGGCGCGAAGGAGAGTTTCTGGCAACCGGGTTTTCCCCGCGCAAAACGGCTTTGTCGATTTACATCATGCCCGGCTACGCAGATTTCGGGGATATTCTGTCCAGACTGGGTAAACACAAGCTGGGCAAGTCCTGTCTCTATTTGAACAAGCTGGCGGATATTGACACGAATGTTCTGTCTGAACTGATCCGCGCCGGGCTAGAGGACTTGAATCGGCACTGGCCGGTCCAGCCGATCTGAACGCCTTTGCTGGACAATTGGCCAATCCTGTGACAAGAGCCGCGCCAACAGGAGACACCTATGACAACCACCCGTTTTGCCCCGTCGCCCACCGGTTACATCCACGTGGGCAACCTGCGCACCGCCTTGATGAACTATTTGATCGCCCGCAAGGCGGGCGGCACGTTCATCTTGCGGATCGACGACACCGACCCTGAGCGGTCGAAAGAAGAATATGTCGACGCCATCAAACAGGACATGGAGTGGCTGGGTCTGCATTGGGACCGGGTTGAGCGTCAATCGGATCGTCTGGACCGTTATGCCGAAGCCGCAGACAAACTGCGCGAGATGGGCAGGTTCTATGAGGCGTTTGAGACGCCCACCGAGCTGGACCTCAAGCGCAAGAAGCAACTGAATATGCGCAAGCCGCCGGTTTATGACCGCGCTGCATTAAACCTCTCGGATGCTGAGAAAGAGGCGCTGCGGGCCGAGCGTGGCAGCGGCGTCTGGCGCTTCAAGCTGGACCACGAGCGGATTGAGTGGAATGACGGCATTCTGGGCGACATCTCGATCGATGCCGCATCCGTGTCCGATCCGGTTCTGATCCGTGGCGACGGTCAGGTTCTCTATACGATTGCGTCTGTGGTGGATGACACCGAAATGGGCGTCACCGATGTGGTACGCGGCTCGGACCATGTGACCAATACCGCGACCCAGATTCAGATCATCCGGGCGCTGGGCGGCACGTGCCCGCGCTTTGCGCATCACTCGTTGTTGACCGGTCCTCAAGGAGAGGCCCTGTCAAAACGTTTGGGCACACTGGCCCTGCGTGATCTGCGTGAACAGGGCGTGCAGCCGATGGCCTTGCTGAGTCTGATGGCGCGTCTTGGATCGTCTGATCCGGTTGAGCTGCGCTCGGACATGGCGGAACTGATTGAAGGTTTCGATGTGAACCGTTTTGGGGCCGCGCCGACCAAGTTCGATGTGCAGGACCTGTTCCCGCTGACGGCAAAGCATCTGCAGTCCCTGCCTTTGGCCGACGTGGCCGAGGCCGTGGCTGATGCTGGTGTTCCTGCCGATCTGGCTGAGCCGTTCTGGGCGATGGCACGCGAGAACATCACCACTTTGGCTGATCTCAAGGGTTGGTGGGAGCTGTGTCGCGATGGGGCTGAGCCGCTGATCGCGGATGAGGACCGTGAGTTTATCGCCGAGGCTATGGCGCTGCTGCCTGAAGGTTCGTTCGATGGCGAAACCTGGGGCAAATGGACCAGCACGGTTAAAGAAGCGACCGGCCGTAAGGGCAAAGGGCTGTTCATGCCGCTGCGCAAGGCGCTGACCGGCATGGAGCGGGGGCCTGAGATGGCCACTCTGTTGCCACTGCTGCAGGTGATCCGCGCAAAAGCCTGAGTGTACGGCAATAGAATGAGGAAAGGCGGGGTCATTCGATCCCGCCTTTTTTCTATGCGTTCTGCACAATCCGGGCTGAGAGACGGCTGAGACGATCATCCACGAATTCAGTCTCGACTGGTTTCAATTGTTGATGGCGTGGATACCGGGGCTCGGCCCGGTCGTTCAGGATTGGCGCATCCCATCCATCTGTAGTGGCAAAGAAACGATCCGCGCCGTCTTCACCAAATGCGCGCAGGTATCCCTGCACGACCACATCAATGTAACTCAGCAGCAATGGGTAGATATTGCTTGGAGCGTTGTGCCGGTCAAGAGGCACAGCGTAGACGGCAATCTCAACCTCGTGCTTCAGGGTGTGCGTGACGGCGTGTGTGGCGGGGATGCGGTCATAGGCCCATTCCCGTTCGTCCAGTGCGATCCAATCGTTTTTCGGCACATGCGCAATCATGCCTTCGATCTCGGACGCGGGGTCCGAAATTGCCGTCAGAAAGGCGACCGGTCGCAGGTCAGTGTGCCGCCAAGCGCGCCGCCAGCCTTTTAGCCGGGCGGGATGCGGATCGGGAAAGTCATGCGTCGAAAGGTTCACAAGGCTGCCGTAGCCAAAGAAATAGGGAACTGCCATGGGCCGGTGCGTCCTTTCCTGACGATTGATGTATGTCAAACCGCTTTTATGCCGGACATGCAATAAGTCTGCATCTTGAAACTTGGGAGGTCACGGTGCGGATAACCAAACGGACGAACATTGCGGTGCGGCTGCTGATGTATTGTGCAGCGCATCAGGAAAGGCTGGTCACCAAGTCTGAGATTGCCGAAGTGTGCAATATTTCCGAGAACCATCTGGCACAGGTCATCAATCAACTAAGCCAGTTGGGTTATCTTAGCACCCAACGCGGTCGTAACGGCGGTATGGTACTGGCCCGACCGGCCGAACAGATCCGTATCGGATCAGTCTTTCGCCATGTCGAAGGCAACTTGCCGCTGGCCGAGTGTTTTGCGGATGCCGACAACACCTGCCCGTTGACGGATGCATGTCGATTGCGGGTGGCACTACAGGACGCGGCTGAGGTTTTCTATGCCTCGCTGGACGAGATCACACTGGACGCCCTGATCTGCGACAACGATCCTTTACTGCAGATCCTGCAACCTGTTGCCTGCGCGCGCGCTGGTTAATCACTGGCACGCAAGATGCGGGCAGGGCGGACGGCCAGGGGTCGCAGGGCAAAGATCAGCCCTGCGCCGAGCGTCACGATGATGCCCGCCAGAACAATTCCGATTGCGGACGGCCAGATCACCGAGAATTTCGTGTCGAAAATATAGGTGGCAACGGCCCACCCCCCCAAAATGCCGGTCAGAAGGGCAACGCCACCAGCGGCCGCACCCAACAGCGCGGCGCGCAGGGCAAAGCTGAACAGGATGCGCCGCCGGTCCGCGCCGAGTGTCTTGAGGATCGCAGCTTCGTAACGGCGGGCGGGTTCCCCGGCCGCGGCAGCACCGATGAGGACCAAGAAACCGGTCAACAGAGAAATACCCGCGCCGTATGACGTGGCCGCTGCGATGCCCGCCAGCAGGCCCGAGACGCGGTCAATAGCGTCGCGCACCCGGATCGCCGTTATGTTGGGGAACTTCCCGGCCAAATCGCGCAGAATTTCCGTCTCGGCCTGTTTTTCGGCGTAGACCGTCGCGATAAAGCTGTGCGGGGCACCTGCAAGGGCCGATGGATTCATGGACATGATAAAGCCCATACCGGCGTTTGAGAAATCAACCTCGCGCGTTGATGTGAGTTCTGCGGTAATGTCCCGGCCCAAAATGTTCACTGTCAGTTGGTCGCCGAGCTTCAGGCCCATTTCTTCGGCTTCTTCAGCTGCGAAACTAACCTGCGGCGAACCGGTATAGTCTTCTGCCCACCATTCGCCCGAGGTTATGCGCGCGTTTTCGGGTTGCCGGGCAGAATAGGTGACGCCCCGGTCCCCATCCAGAACCCAATGATCGCCTGCCACTTCGCGGGCGGGTTTGCCGTTGATCTGTGTGATGATCCCGCGCAGCATCGGTGCGCTTTCGATCCGGCTGACGGCGGGGTCGGTGGTCAACCTGTCGTTAAATCCCGGCATCTGGTCCTTCTGAATGTCGACGAAGAAGTAAGACGGGGCAACGTCCGGCAAGTCGCCGGAAATTGCATTGCGCAAGGTGCCGTCGATCTGTCCAACGGCCGCCAGAACCGAAAGCCCAAGACCCAGAGACAGTACAACGGATGCAGCGCCCTCGCGTGGGTCGGAAATGGCCGACAAGGCCCATCGAAGGGCCGGGCGCCCACGCGCTGACGGAGCGCTGAGCCGGGCCAGCCGGCGCACCGCGTAGGCCGCAGCGGACAGCAGCAGCAACGCGCCCACCAACCCTCCGGCGGTCCAGAACGTCAGACGCGCCGAGCCGCTGAACCAAGCGGCTGATGCGATCAGCAGCGCGAGGCCGGAACCAGTTGCGATGAGGTATACCCCTCGTGGAACCGCACGCGCCGAGGTCAAAGCATCCCGAAACAGGGTCGCTGCGCGGACGTCTTCGGTGCGGGCAAGGGGCCAGAGCGTGAACAGAAAGGCCGTCAGTAAGCCGTACAACGCTGCTTCGGCAAGCGGCGCCGGATAAAATGAGAAAACCGCGGGTACAGGCAGCCGGGCTTCAATCAAGGGGGCCAGCAGCAGCGGCAGCAACCCGCCCAAGGCAAGGCCCAGCAAGATGCCGATCCCGGACAGGACACCGATCTGGATCATATAAGTTTGGAATATTGTCGCCTTGTCAGCGCCCAATGTGCGCAGTGTCGCGATGGTCTCGGTCTTTTGGGACAGATAGGCGCGCACGGCTGCGGAAACTCCGATGCCGCCGACTGCAAGGCCTGATAACCCGACCAGAACCAGAAATGCGCTGAGCCGCCCGACAAATTCCGCAATGCCGGGCGCACCGTTGCGAGCGTCAGTCCATCGCATACCGGTGCCCTCAAAATTCTGACGCGCTTCTACCGCTAGATCTTGCAGATCGGTTCCTGATGGCAGGGCCAGGCGGTATTTGGTGGAAAACAGAGTTCCCGGGGCCAACAGGCCGGATGCTTGCAAGTCTTCGGTCCGCACCAGCGTGCGAGGGCCCAGACCAAAGCCATCTGCCGCCCCGTCCGGTTCATGGATCAATGCGGCAGTCAGGATGAACTCTTGCGTCCCCAGTGCAAAGCGATCTCCGACGGAAAGACCCAACCGGTCAATCAGCGACGGATCCATTACTGCGCCGGGAAGTCCTCGATGTGTCCCTAAAGCTGCCGGCAGAGGCAGAGCAGGCTTCAAAATCGGAGATCCCAACAACGGGTAAGTGTCGTCGACCGATTTGACCTGTGTCAGCGCGCGCTGCGTTTCAGCGCCCTGATCAGCAACAGCCATCGAGCGAAAATCGACCACTTCAGAGACAGCTGTCCCGGTCTGGTCCATCCAGGCGCGTTCGTCATCTGTGGCAAACCGGTAGGTGAATTCCAGTTGCGCATCCCCGCCCAACAGGGCCGCGCCTTCCTCGGCCAAACCTGCCTGGATCGCGTGGCGCACCGATCCAACTGCTGCGATTGCGGCGACACCCAGCGCAAGACACGCGAGGAAAACGCGAAACCCATGCAGCCCGCCCCGAAGTTCACGGCGTGCCAGCCGCCCGGCCAGCCCAAGGCTCATTCCGCCGCCTTTTGCTGGCTGTCTTCCGAAATTCGCCCGTCGCGCAAGCGCACAACCCGATCGCACCTGCGGGCCAGACTATGACTGTGGGTTACAAGAACCAGTGTGGCCCCGTGTTTGTCGCGCAGGCCGAACAATAGATCGACGATAGCCGCGCCGTTCGTTTCGTCCAGATTTCCTGTCGGCTCGTCCGCCAGCAAAATCTGCGGACGCGGTGCGGCAGCGCGGGCCAGCGCAACGCGTTGTTGTTCGCCGCCCGACAATTGCGCCGGATAATGATCGCGGCGATGCGACAGCCCAACCGCGTCCAGTTCTGCCGCGGCGCGTTGAAACGCATCCTTGTGTCCGGCCAATTCCAGCGGCGTGGCCACATTTTCCAGGGCAGTCATGGTTGGGATCAGATGAAAGTTCTGAAAGACGACCCCCATCGCATTGCGCCGGAAACGGGCCAGAGAATCCTCATCCATGCCAGTCAGATCCTGGCCAAGGGCTGTGATCTTGCCCGCGTTTGCCTGTTCCAGCCCGCCCATCAGCATCAGCAGCGAGGATTTACCGGACCCCGACGGCCCGACAAGCCCAAGCGTTTCGCCTTTTGCGACGGTCAGGTTAATCTCATGCAGGATATTGACCCGGCCGGCATTGCCATCCAGCGACAAAGCGGCATTTTGAAGCGAAAGAACAGGTGTCGTCATTGGTACTTCCAAAAGGAGGCGGTCATTTTGGGATATGGAGTGGTTCAAAAAATGCGCAAGGCTCTGATGGTTTTACTGTTTGCGTGTTGCGGCTTTGCCGCCACAGCGGAACCGTTGGTCATCGCGGCCCTCGGGGACTCGCTGACACAAGGATACGGGCTGCCGGAACAGGACGGGTTCGTACCACAGTTGGATCAATGGCTGAAAAATCAGGGCGCAGACGTGCAATTGATCAATGCCGGAGTTTCCGGGGATACGACCGCCGGCGGCGCGGCGCGTGTCGATTGGACGCTGACGCCCGACGTGGACGCGCTAATTGTGGCGCTGGGCGGCAATGACCTGCTGCGCGGTATCGACCCGGCTGTGTCGCGCGCGAACCTTGAGACAATCGTAACCTCCGCCCGGGCGGCGGAGGTTGAGGTTTTGCTGATCGGAATGCAGGCACCGGGGAATTACGGGGTCGAATACAAGCAGGCCTTTGACGCGATGTACCCTGATCTGGCCGAGGCATATCAGCTTGTGTTTGCGGAAAGCTTTTTTGAAGGGTTGCAGCCAAACGACGACCCGAACGCAGTCCGGCAGTTCATGCAACCGGATGGAATTCACCCCAACAAAGAAGGCGTTTCGCGGATCGTAGCTGCGCTTGGGCCTTACGTGCTGGAGCTGGTCGAAACCTCGGCCAAGCAGGATTGAGAAGATGCCCGGGCGATTTTTTCTGACACGGCCAATGTCTGAGATCGCCCAGGCACTGAACGTCCGATGTGATGTGGACCTGCAGCCGCTGCGAAAAAACATTCAACCGGGTCAGGAATTGATCGTCCTGACTGCCCACGGCCTGACACCCATGCGATGGGGCATGATCCCGGTTGGGCGCGTCAATGCGCGCGGTCGGCCTGTGATGGAAACTATAATCAATGCCCGGTCCGAAACCGTCTTTGACAAAACCGCCTTCGACGGCGTTGGCAGGGCCGTGGTTCCGGTGGACGGGTGGTACGAGTGGACGGGTGAAAAACGTCGAAAAACCGCATGGCGCATCGCCTCGGCGAATGGCTCACCTCTGTTCTTCGCTGCGATCACCGACAGTTGGCAGGCTCCGGGCGGTCTGTGGGTTGACCAATTTGCGGCTGTGACCTGCCCACCAAATGCCGATCTGGAGCCGATACACCATCGAATGGGTGTCCTGCTGGATCCTGCCGACATTCAGACATGGCTTACAGGAACTGAAGACGACGCCAAGGCGCTGGCGCAACCTTGGCCTGACGGGTTGTTGCAGATCGAAGAGGCGACGGACGTCGACTGGTCCGGGCCGTGACCGCCTCAGACCACCGTGACCACAGTTCCGACCGGTACACGCTCATACAAGTCGATGACATGGGCGTTCAGCATCCGAATGCATCCGTTTGAGGCCGCGCGCCCGATGGTTTGCGGCTGCGTCGTGCCGTGGATACGGAAATAGGTGTCGACCCCATTCTGAAACAGGTAGAGCGCGCGTGCCCCCAGAGGGTTACCATCACCGCCCGGTTGAACATAATCATTGTCCTTGAATTTAGCGTAAGTCAGCGGTTCACGTTCGATCATCTCGTTCGTGGGGCGCCAAGTCGGCCACTCTTTCTTGACGTCGATCGTGGCTGTGCCGGTGAATTCCAGACCTGCCTTGCCAACGCCGCACCCATAGCGGATGGCCTTACGCGGTTCTGTGATGAGATACAGGTAGAAGGACCGTGGCGCGACCAGAAGCTGCCCCGGCAGAAATTGTTTCTTGACCCGCACGAACTGGGGCGTGGGGTCGTATTCAACGGCTTTCTTCTTGGCCGAAGCAATACCGGGTGTCAGGCCAGCGGCAGCAGATGCTGCAAGGAAAGTGCGACGTGTGAACATATCGGTTCTCTTAAGGACTGCAGGAAAATCGTAAACCAGTGTCGGAATGATAACCGATCTGGTCAATCATCTGCCAAGAGTAACCGTATTGTGATGTAATCGCAGGGACACACTTGTGTTGCAGTTTTGTCCCGCGTGATGTGAAAAGGGCAGAGGTGACCTCTGCCCTTTCATGGCCTTAGGCCAGTGCGATATCGTCGGCGCTTTCGCGGCCGTCACGACCAGCGCGCAGCTCGTACGTGACTTTCTGGTTGTCGGCCAGACCGGTCAGGCCCGAACGCTCGACAGCCGAGATGTGAACGAAGATGTCTTTGCCGCCATCCTCAGGTGCGATAAAGCCAAAACCTTTGGTGGTGTTGAACCATTTTACGGTGCCTGTGGGCATATCCGTTGTCTCCTGTTTAGTGCTGCCCACGGAGTTGCGGCAGCCCGGCGTCGTTGTCTGTATCGATAGACTGAGCGCCGGAAACGGTGACAGTGGGTCGAAATAGAAAAACGTAAGCCCCATTGATATGGCATCGGGGTGGGCGTGTGACAAGGGATTTTGTGCGTTTCGTACAAGGGTTTGAGGGCCAGTTTCCCGATTTGCACAAGAATCCGCCGACGGGTTTGGTTATTGGTTCAGCGGCCTTTCATAAAGAAAAGCTATGCGGTCAGGGCGCTGGATGGGCATTTAGAAACCTTTGACAAAGCCTGTGATCAGGTTGCAGCACCAGCAATTACCGCTGCATCCGCATTCCCGGGGCCAAGTACCTTTTCACCGTGTCTCTGGCCGATCGATCATCGGATTTGTTGGTGCGCGAGGTGGAGCAATTGACCGCGGCCTTTGTGGTGACGCGTTTGTTGTGTTGCCGGATCATTGGCACGCGGTTTGGACCTTGCCGCCGAGAGATGCGGATTATTTAACACGGTGGCGGTTGACCAAAATTCGGTTTGTGCGTGGCGTCGGTATGTTCGGTCCGCGGGCTGGGTCGAAAGTTGTCCAACGGGAACGTGGGAATTGGCAACGCAGGTTTTGGGAGCATTGTGTCCGCGATGAACGAGATTATCGCAATCACATGGCATATTACTGGGGTAATCCCGTCAAACACGGATTCTTAGGGTCAGGACTCATAGCCAATAGATAACGAGTGCTGCGAGGGCGATTGCTGACAGGAAGACCTTCGGGCACCTGT
>NZ_JBXWQI010000011.1:0-142459 GCF_059612305.1 Ruegeria sp. CDSA033
TTCAGCGGCGGCGACACTCGACTGAATCGAAGTGGCGCATATGATCCGCAAGGACCAAATCACGCCCGGAGTTTGCCCGTTTCCGCAATTCGTGGAACTGGCCGCTTAGCCCGCTGCTACCAAGCTATCACTTCGGCCTGTCAAAAATTCGCAACAGAACCATGTGAGTTCACCTAACTCCAGGGATTTTGTGATTCCAGCGAATGGCAGCAAAGTGGGCCGCAGCTGCAGCATCGAGAAGAGCGGACCAATGTCGGCAATGTGCTGTACCTTCACCCGTGCGCAGCGCCCAGCAAAATTGCCGACGTCAGATATGGCAATCGGCGTTCAGGCGCTTCAAAACAGTCTTTTGCTCCTACCTAACAGTTGCGTGATATTTCGGGTCTGTGTCTAAGAAAACTTTGCTCTCTTGGCAGTCTCAACTCAATACTGAAACAAGTAGCTTTTCGGCGGAGATTTAATTGCGATTTAGTGTAGGCATTGCGGTGTCAATTCTGGTGGCTGTGTCTATCGGAGTGTCGACGTTTATTGTCCATTCCCTGTGGTGGACGACAGCGCGCGACAATAGCCGCATGCTTGCGGCAGAAATAAACGGCCAGATCGCAAACACTGTCCGTATCGAGGTGGGCGTGACACTCAGGTCGGCCGAAGCCGCCTGGGCGGCCGTTCGTACGATCTTTGTTCAGAACGTCATCGCGACGCGACAGGCCGACAAGCGGGAGTTTGTTTTTCTGTCACAATTGCAGGCGCAGCCGAATATCTCATGGATGTTCTTCGGCTGGCCTGACGGGAATTTTTTCGCGTCACATCGCCTGGGTGACGGCGGGCTTGAGATGATTGAAATCGATGAGGGAATCCGCGATCGAATGCTGCGGAAAGATCGCTACATCTTCATTCCCGGTGACATACAATTCGAAGAGCGGACCTTTACCTATACATCCTATGATCCGCGCGAACATGCCTGGTTTAAAAACTTCATGGGCCTCAACTCCTCTGGGTGGATCGAAGCGCGCGACCTTCCGGATAGTGACAGAACCGTTTACGCCTATGCTGGTCCGATAGACGTCAATAGAGCGCGACAAGGCGTTCTGGCAGTTGCGATCGAAACGGATCGTTTGTCACGGTTTCTTGCCACGCTTGCACCCGGCGAATTCGGCGCTGCATTCATATTGAACGCCGATGGAAAAGTTATTGCGGTCCCTGATGCCGAAGCGGATGAGGTTACTCCGGCGCGCATGGGCGAGGGCAAGCTTTATGAAGTGGCCATGATCACGGGCGAACGGCTGTTGGCGGACCCACAAGCAAATGCGTCTGGCACATTGACGAAACGTGTCGTCATTGACGGCGTGCCGTATGCGGTGGCGCTGACGCCTCTGGGGTTTTACGGCTGGCGCGTTGCCACAGTCATACCTGAAGCAGCCTTTCTTTCGGGCATCGACGAGACGCTGATCAATCTGATTTACGTTTTGATCATTGTGGTGGTTGTCGCAACCGGATTAGCGATCTGGCTGATCCGCAAAATTGTGGCAAATCCGCTGGCCCGCATCGCCGAGGACCTTGGTAAAATTGAGCGCTTTGACGTCGAGCAGATTGAGCGCAGACCGTCCAAACTGTCTGAGCTTGCCAATCTTTCTGCGGCCACTGCTAGCATGGCAGCTGGTTTGTCAGCATTCCGAAAATACGTACCCACAGATCTTGTTCGCATGCTGCTTGCTGAGGGCATCAAGATACAGCCCGGCGGAGAGATGAAGCAGATCTCCGTCTTGTTCTGCGACGTCACAGGTTTCACAGGGCTGTCCGAGAAACTTGGCCCCAAGATTGCCCAGTTGATGGAGCCCTTTTTCAGCGCGGCCTCCACGGCCATCGCTAAAAATGGTGGGACGATCGACAAATTCATGGGTGATGCGGTGATGGCGTTTTGGGGGGCGCCACGCAAGGATGCGAACCACGCTGAAAACGCCTGCCGCGCAGCATTGGACCTTGTCGCTGCAGTGGACGCGTCCGGAATTGAAGATGATGACGGCACTCCCTTGCGTGTCAGGATCGGGCTGAACAGCGGCGAGGCTTTGGTCGGAAATATCGGATCAGAGCAGCGGTTGAACTACACCGCGATTGGCGATGTTGTGAATGTTGCCAGCCGGTTGGAAGGAGCCAACAAAGATTATGGCACGCTGATCCTCATTGGGCCGGAAACGAGACAACAGGCGGCCGGCACAATCGTGGTGCGCGAACTGGACACGCTTACCGTATTTGGACGCATCGAAGAGCTGGTGGTCTACGAACTGATAGCGATGGCCGATGGGTGTGACGGATCATTTTCGTGGATTGCAACCTATGAACAAGGCCTTGCGCACTATCGCGCAGGGCAGTTTGAAAAGGCTGTTGCCGCATTTGAGGTTGCGGACCGAACACGAGACGGGGATCCCGCCTCAGTCGTAATGATGGCCCGCGCGCAAAACCTGTTAGATAAGCCTCCACCGGAAGACTGGCGCGCAGTTAACAGCACGAAGAAATAGTAGTAGCCACATCCGATCAAGTTAAGATATTTAGGTCCCGGGTTTTTCGCGGGCATGTTATCTGCTGATTGCGTGCATGAGGACATTGATTTGGGCAGCGTTTCGGGAAAGTTCGACAAGTCGCGTGTTGGATGAGTTCAGCACGCCGGGGACCGTGTAGTTGCGGCGAATGTCCGAAAAACGGGCAGCGAACACGGCATAGTTAACCTTGGCCGAGTGTCCGGTATGGGCCGTCTACTATAATAGCGGGCAGCTCGTGAGGCAAACAAGCGGTGATCGGTCTGATGAGCGCAGAGAGCCCAAAAGACCTTGTTAATTCGGCCTTACATTGGCCTGTATCAATTTGCTCGTGAAAACTCCCAGAACTATCTGACCGCCACCATGACCCTAACAACTTTCCTCCGGGTGTTGCTTTCCTAGATGGGCAATACCTGCCGTGTCCGTCATCAAATGAATTGGAACAGGAGCGTTTTATTGGTTGGGCGGGTCAGGCTCGGCGTAGCTTCTGTAGATATGCACGGCCTCTCGGGACATTTCCTGTAAATTCCTTGATTTGGGATGGAGGAAAATCGGGTATCCTAATTAACGAAAAGCTGACTCACACGGTCAAAACCAACGATTGTACCGAGGTCAGTCTACTGCCCTCACCGCGGTGTAGAGCCGGCGAAACAGCCTCAGTCTGTCGTGCAGTGCGCCGGGATCAACGGGTTCAAACCTGTCTTTTGTCTTGGGCTGAACCGCCAGATCGGCAATACCAATGGTACCAACTCCACAGGCGGCCAAAAGGGCTGCGCCATAGGCTGGGCCAGAATCCGATCCTTCTGAGCGTATCACCGGCTTTCCTGTCACCGATGCAATCAGGCCCAACAAGAGGTCCGATTGACTGCCACCGCCGATGGCCGCTAATTCCGGTAGATTTTCTATCGTGTCTCCGAAGCTCTGCGCGGCATCGGCAAAGCAAAAAGCAATTGCCTCGACCACGGAACGGCACAGATCCGCGCGCGTTGTCGAATCCTCAAGACCAAAGAAACAGGCGCGAATATGTGGATCCCCAAGTGGGCTGCGTTCACCTGTTAAATACGGCAGGAAAATCGGTCCGCGATCACCGCTGACCGTTTCAGCAAGCGCAACAACTTCGGCAGCGGACAGCCCCAGTTGGCCGCCAATCCAAGAAATTGGCCTTGCGCCGTTCAACATCGCCGCCATTTGATACCAACGGTCGGGCAATGTGTGCGCGAAAGCATGCACATAGCGTTCAGGATTGGGTTTGAACCGACGGTCCGCCACGAACAACTGGCCGGACGTCCCCAGGGAAATGAACCCACGTCCCGGTTCGGTCGCGCCCAGAGATACCGCCCCGGTTGCCGCATCTCCGCCTCCGGCAACGACGGGCACGCCGGGTTTCAGCCCGGTTTCAGCCGCGGCTTGCGCCGTCACGGTTCCGACGACGACGTGACCGTCGAAAACCTGCGGCAGCCAGTCGGGCGCTACATCAGTGGCTTCGGCAACGCCGACATGCCATTTTCGCGATGCCTGATCGAGCCACATTGTACCGGCTGCATCGGATGTGTCGGTTGCCAACTCTCCATGCAGGCATAAGCCGATGTAATCCTTGGGCAGCAGGATATGAGCAAGTCGGGCATAGTGTGCAGGCTCATGTTGTTTCAACCAGGCGATCTTGGGTGCCGTGAAACCCGGCAAAGGGAGGACGCCAGCGATATGACCAATCTGCGGCTGGGCTGCGCGCAATTCATCGCATTCACGTACCGCTCTGCTGTCATTCCACAGGATCGCCGGGCGGATCGGGCGCAGATCACGATCCAGCAAAACAGCCCCATGCATCTGACCGGACAACCCGATGGCCTGCACATCCGACAGCGTGACTTGTTTTGCAAGTTGGCTCAATGCATCGCGCGTCGCCTGCCACCAAATGTCCGGGTGCTGCTCTGACCAACCAGGCTGCGGCGAGGAAGTTTTTATGTCTACTGAAGACGTTGCAAGAATTCGATGGGTATCCGCACAGACAAGTTTGACCGCTGATGTTCCGATATCTATCCCGAGAAACATTCAATCCCCTTGCCCGCAGAAACGCCCGGACCTTGCATGGCTATTGATTTTTTTGCGCGCGCAAAGAATATGTAAAAATAGGATAAGATCAAGGCGGCTCAGATCCGCAGGCAGACTGACATGACCAAAATAAAAAACATGGAAGAGTTCGCAGCCCTCAGTGGCATCTCGCGGCCTACGGTATCCAAGTACTTTCACGATCCTGACAGCGTTCGCCCGACAACGAGGGCCCGTATCGAAGAGGCGCTGGAGCGGTTCGACTATCGCCCCAATATTTATGCGGTGAACCAGAACCGGAAGCTAACCAAGAATATCGGCATCGTTGTGCCCTACCTGGCTGATCCGTTCTTTGCCGAAATCGCGCGCTATTTGGAACAAAGCTGTATCGCGGCGGGGTATCGTCCGTCCCTCTTTAGCTCTCATGGTGAACAAAAACTGGAAAACGACATTCTGGACGGGCTGCAATCCATGAAGCCTGCCGGGGTTTTGTTGGCGCCATTGGGACGGACCTCAGACCAATCAGTGATCGAGAGGTTCTGCGCGAATGTGCCGACTGTTTTGTTCGACAGTAACCTAGAGGGTCTGGGTGCCGCGTTTATCGGGTCGGACAATTTCAGCTTTGTGTCGCAAACCGTGGAATACATGATCCGGACGGGCGAGCCCCCGTCATTCTTCGAAATGCGAACGCCTGCAAACCCGAACGCCAATAAACGCCGAAAAGCCTATGTTGAAGTCATGGAGCGTCTTGGGTTCGAGCCGCATATCATCAGAGTCGACGGTAAGGGCTGGGCGTTTGAAGAAATCGGTCACAAGGGTGCGCTGAAAGTTCTGGCGGAAAATGAGCTGCGAACAAACTCGGTCCTGTGCAGCAATGACCGGCTGGCAATCGGTTTTCTGGCGGCTTGCTACGAACAAGGGATTCGAGTCGGTCGACGGGACGATTGCGCGCTGCGTCTGGCTTCAAATGACGATCATCCCTTCGCAAAATTTACGTGCCCCTCTCTGACCACGGCTGCCCATGATTATGACAACGTGGCTGGGCGTAGCGTCGAAACTCTGTTCGAACTCATTGAAAGTGGAGGGAAATTTGAAACGCGATCGGAAACGTTGTTCCCTGCAAGGCTGGTTTTGAGAGATTCCGCGTAATCCTAAAATTTAACGCGCGTAAAGTTTTCATTGACGCCGCGACAATTTTTGCATTACGTTCTCTGTACGACATCCAAGCTCAGGGAGGACAGGGATGTATTTGAGAAACGCACTTCGTGCGGCGACTGCAATGACACTCGTCGCGACGGCAGCAGCTCATGCGGATACCTTAACAATAGCGACCGTGAACAACGGCGACATGATCCGGATGCAGGGCTATACCGATAAATTCACCGAGGCGACCGGCATTGACGTCGAATGGGTGACGTTGGAAGAAAACGTGCTGCGTCAGCGCGTAACGACCGACATCACGACCAAAGGCGGTACGTTCGACATCATGACGATCGGCATGTATGAGACGCCGATCTGGGGCGCGAATGGCTGGCTGGTACCGCTGGATGGCCTGTCCGAAGAATACGACGTTGGTGACATTCTGCCAGCGATGGCAGGTGGGTTGAGCCATGACGGAACGCTTTTCGCGGCACCGTTCTATGGTGAAAGCTCGATGATCATGTACCGCACTGACCTTATGGAAAAGGCGGGCATGGAAATGCCTGAGGCGCCGTCCTGGCAGTTCATCAAAGAGGCCGCCGCCGCGATGACCGACCGCGACGCCGAGATCAACGGCATCTGCCTTCGTGGCAAAGCCGGTTGGGGTGAAGGCGGAGCCTTTATCACTGCGATGTCCAATTCATTCGGTGCCCGCTGGTTCGACGAAGAATGGAAGCCTCAGTTCGATCAGCCCGAGTGGGCAGATACGCTGAATTTCTACGTTGAAATGATGAACGAATCCGGTCCGGCCGGCTATGCCACCAATGGGTTTAACGAAAACCTGTCGCTGTTCCAGCAGGGCAAATGCGGCATGTGGATCGACGCGACAGTTGCGGCTTCGTTCGTAACCAACCCGGACGACTCCACGGTCGCGGATCAAGTAGGGTTTGCGCTGGCACCTGACACCGGATTGGGCAAACGGTCCAACTGGCTTTGGGCGTGGGCACTGGCTATTCCTGCCGGTACACAGCAAGAAGACGCTGCCAAGCAATTCATCGAATGGGCGACATCAAAGGACTACATTGAGCTAGTGGCCGAAAGCGAAGGATGGGCAAACGTTCCCCCGGGTGCACGTACGTCTCTGTACGAGAATCCGGAATACCAAAAGGTTCCGTTCGCCAAGATGACGCTGGATTCGATCCTGTCAGCTGATCCGAACAGCCCGACGGTAAAACCCGTCCCGTATGTTGGCATCCAGTTTGCCGCGATCCCGGAATTCGCAGGCATCGCCACACAGGTGAGCCAGGAGTTCTCGGCAGTATATGCCGGACAGCAAACGGTTGAGGAAGCACTTGCCAAAGCGCAGGCTTTCACAGCCGAAGAAATGGAAGCCGCCGGTTACTGAGGCATCCTCCCAACGGGTGGGCAGAGGCCTGCCCCCCGTTCATCCCTTCCACAATTCGCGTTTTTCTCGCAGGCTGAGTTACGCCTGAACAGAGAGGGTTTGCGTTATGGCTACTCAACATTCTCGATCAGTTGCCCGCCTGATGATGGCACCCGCAGTGGTCCTGCTGCTTGGCTGGATGCTCGTGCCTCTGACGATGACGCTGTATTTTTCTTTCAAGAAGTACCTTCCGCTGCGTGGAGGTGATCTGGGTTGGGTCGGGTTCGACAACTACGTTCGTTTCGTATCCTCCAGTTCCTTCTGGCCCGCGGTCCAAGCAACATTGGTGATCGTTGGCGGCGTGCTGGTGATTACGGTCATTCTGGGCATTCTGCTGGCCATGCTGCTGGATCAGCCCATGTGGGGGCAGGGCGTTGTCCGCATCCTTGTGATCGCGCCATTCTTTGTCATGCCGACCGTATCAGCGCTGGTCTGGAAGAACATGTTCATGGACCCGGTGAACGGTTTGCTGGCCCATCTGTGGCGCTTTTTCGGGGCTGAGCCGATTTCGTGGCTGTCCGAAGCTTCGATGACTTCGATTGTTATGATCGTTTCCTGGCAGTGGCTTCCCTTTGCGACGCTGATCCTGCTGACCGCTATCCAGTCCTTGGACAGTGAACAGCTGGAAGCAGCCGAGATGGACGGTGCGCCGGTGCTTAAACGCTTTTATCACATCATCCTGCCGCATCTTGGTCGCGCCATCACGATTGTGATCCTGATCCAGACGATCTTTTTACTGTCGATCTTCGCCGAGATTTTCGTGACCACCGGCGGCGCCTTCGGCACCCGTACACTGACCTACATGATCTTCCAGCGCGTGTTGGAAAGCCAGAACGTTGGCCTCGGATCAGCCGGTGGTGTCTATGCAATCATCCTTGCCAATATCGTTGCCATCTTCCTGATGCGCATCGTCGGCAAAAACCTGGACGCGTGAGGAGACAAAACCATGGCCCGCACCGTCACGACACAACGCAAAACACTAAACACTGCCCTTGCCTGGGCCGTAGGTCTGCTGATCTTTTTCCCAATCCTCTGGACGATCCTGACCAGCTTCAAGACCGAGGCACAGGCGATTGCAAGCCCACCGATCTTCCTCAACTTCGACTGGACGCTCGAAAACTACGCCATCGTGCAGGAACGCTCTGACTATATGCGGTTCCTGTGGAATTCGGTCATCATCGCAGGCGGATCGACCGTTCTGGGTGTGATTGTCGCGATACCCGCAGCCTGGGCGATGGCGTTTGTTCCGTCCAAACGCACCAAGGACATTCTGTTGTGGATGCTGTCCACAAAGATGTTGCCCGCAGTTGGTGTTCTGTACCCAATTTACTTGCTGTTCATTCAGTTGGGTTTGCTGGACAGTCGCGGTGGGCTGGTCGTGGTGCTGATGCTGATCAACCTGCCGATCATCGTCTGGATGCTCTACACCTATTTCCGCGAAATTCCGGGGGAAATCCTTGAAGCGGCACGGATGGATGGTGCGACGCTGAAAGAGGAAATCCTTTATATCCTGACGCCCATGGCCATCCCCGGCATCGCCTCGACCGTTCTGTTGAACTTCATCCTGGCCTGGAACGAGGCGTTCTGGACCCTAAACCTGACGGCCGTCGATGCGGCCCCGCTCACCGCATTTATCGCCAGCTATTCCAGCCCCGAAGGCTTGTTCTTTGCCAAGCTCAGCGCGGCCTCGACCATGGCGATTGCACCCATCCTGATCCTTGGCTGGTTCAGCCAGAAACAACTTGTCCGCGGCCTGACTTTCGGCGCTGTGAAATAAGGAAGACTTCGTATGGGACGTATTCAACTCAAGTCCGTGACCAAAAGCTTCGGCGACGTAGAGGTCATTCCCCCGCTGGATCTGACCATCGAAGATGGCGAATTCACCGTATTTGTCGGCCCCTCGGGTTGCGGCAAGTCCACTTTGTTGCGCCTGATTGCGGGACTGGAAGACATGACCTCTGGCTCCATCGACATTGACGGCGCCGACGCAACAGACGTGCCGCCTGCCAAACGCGGGCTGGCGATGGTGTTCCAATCCTACGCCTTGTACCCGCACATGACCGTTCGCAAGAATATCGCATTTCCGCTGCGCATGGCGAAACTGGATCAGGCTGAGATCGACAAACGGGTCGAAGGTGCGGCGAGCGTTCTGAACCTGACCGACTACCTGGATCGTCGTCCCGGCCAACTGTC
Source organism: Ruegeria sp. CDSA033 (assembly GCF_059612305.1). Lineage (NCBI taxonomy): Bacteria > Pseudomonadati > Pseudomonadota > Alphaproteobacteria > Rhodobacterales > Roseobacteraceae > Ruegeria > Ruegeria sp. CDSA033. The sequence continues at coordinate 9,358 of NZ_JBXWQI010000011.1, forward strand.
TGGCGGGCAACGTCAAAGGGTGGCCATCGGTCGGGCCATTGTACGCGAACCGGCTGCGTTCCTGTTTGATGAACCGCTTTCGAACCTGGACGCCGCCTTGCGCGTTGGCATGCGGCTGGAGATCAGCGAACTGCACGAACGTCTGGCGACTACGATGATCTACGTCACCCACGATCAGGTCGAGGCCATGACTATGGCCGACAAGATCGTTGTGCTTCAGGCAGGTGTGATCGAACAGGTTGGCAGCCCGTTGGAGCTGTACCGTACGCCGCGCAACCTGTTTGTTGCAGGCTTCATCGGTTCGCCCAAGATGAACTTCATCGAAGGCCCCGAGGCAGAAAAACTCGGTGCCCAAACCATCGGAATTCGCCCTGAACACATTGCGGTGTCTGAATCTGAGGGAGACTGGTCCGGTGTCGTAAGCGTTTCTGAGCACCTTGGCTCGGACACTTTCTTCCACGTCCACGAAACAGGGTTGGCCGAGACCATCACCGTCCGTGCAGATGGCGAGGTCAGCTTTCGCCACGGCGACCGTATCTACCTGACACCACGCTCAGATGTAATCCACCGGTTTGACGCGAAAGGTCTGCGGTTCGAATGACGCGTCTGACCGGCAAAACTGCCCTGATCACCGGGGCCGGGCGGGGCATCGGACTGGCGTTTGCCAAGGCTTATGTGGCCGAGGGCGCACGCGTCGCCATCGCGGACATAGACGGGCAGGGTGCGCAGGACGCAGCAACTGAGATCGGCGCAGCCGCGTTGGCCGTCGAGATGGATGTGACCAGCCAACAAAGCATAGAAGACGCCGTTGCACGAACGGCGGCACATTTTGGCCCAATCGACATTCTGATCAACAACGCGGCCATCTTCTCTGCCGCTCCAATCGTTGAAATTGAGCGCGCTGACTACAACCGCGTTTTTGATATCAACGTTGCTGGCGCGCTGTTTACGATGCAGGCCGTTGCGCGCCACATGATTGATCACGGAACCAAAGGTCGGATCATCAACATGGCATCGCAGGCAGGGCGTAGGGGCGAGCCCTTGGTCGCCGTGTACTGTGCCAGCAAAGCCGCGATCATATCCTTGACCCAATCGGCCGGGCTGAACCTGATCTCTCATGGGATCAACGTAAACGCCATTGCACCTGGAGTTGTCGATGGCGAGCACTGGGATGGTGTTGATGCGTTTTTTGCGAAGCACGAAGGCAAACCACTGGGCCAGAAGAAACGCGAAGTGGCTGCAGCCGTTCCTTATGGCCGAATGGGTCGGGCCGAAGATCTGACCGGGATGGCAGTATTTCTGGCTTCTGAAGATGCCAAGTACATCGTCGCACAAACCTACAATGTCGATGGCGGAAACTGGATGAGCTGATGGACCCTGTGGCGAATGCAAAACCTACGGTACGGCTACGGCGTGACAGTCTTTCAGACCTGCCAGAGATCGTCAGGACTCCGGCCTATGCGCGCTCGGACCTGACACCGGGCATTGTCCATATCGGACTTGGCAACTTTCATCGCGCGCATCAGGCCTGGTATATTCACCAGTTGATGCAGCTGGGCCAGGCCCATGACTGGGCAATCATCGGGGCAGGTGTCCGAAGCTATGACGCAAACATGCGAGAGCGACTGTTGGCCCAAGACTGCCTGACAACGCTGATCGAACTGGACCCAAAAGGAATGTCCGCCGAAGTGATTGGTCCCATGATTGATTACCTGCCGATCGAAGACAACAATGCCGCGCTTATCCGGACGATGGCGGACCCTGCCATACGAATTGTGTCGCTGACTGTAACTGAAGGTGGGTATTTCCCGGACGCCAACACTGATGCGTTCGATACAGATCACGCAGACATTCGGCACGATGCCGAGAACCCGGATCAGCCGCGCACGGCTTTCGGCGCTATTGTCGCGGCGCTCAGGCAACGGCGTACAAATGGCTTGAAACCCTTTACCGCGCTCAGCTGCGATAATCTTCAGGGCAACGGTGGAATTCTGCGAACCTGCGTTGTTGGTTTGGCGCGTCTATCCGACCCGGATCTGGCCGATTGGATCGATCAGAATGGAGCATTTCCGAACTCGATGGTGGACTGCATTGTTCCCGCAACGACCGAGGAGGTCCTAGCGCAATGCCGCGCACTGGGCGTCGACGACCGCGCACCGGTCACGCATGAGAACTTTCGCCAATGGGTGATTGAGGACAATTTCTGCGCAGAACGACCGCCCCTTGAGCAAGTTGGAGTAACCCTGACGCAGAACGTCCACAGCTATGAAGCGATGAAACTACGCATATTGAACGGCGGCCACCAACTGCTCGCAAATGTCGGAGAGATTCTGAATGTGCCAACGATTTCAGACTGCATGCAGGACCCGGACATCGTGGCGTTTTTCAGGAAAGTTCAGACGGAAGAAATTCTGCCTCAGGTCGAAGCCGTCCCCGGAACCACTGCCGCCGAATATCTTGGGTTGGTTGAGAGGCGATTTTCCAACACCACCATCCACGACACAACACGACGCGTGGCGTTTGATGGATCTTCACGACACCCGGGTTTTTTACTGCCGTCGCTGCGCGATGCCCTTGCAATTGGGTCGTCCGTAAATGGGCTTGCGCTGGCCGAAGCATTCTGGTGCCGGATGTGCGCAGGTCTTCGTGAAGATGGTTCAGAAATCGCCCCAAATGACCCTCATTGGGAGCAATTGCAAAAAACCGCGCTGGCTTCTAAAGCCAATCCGATTTTGTGGATCGAACAAAGCCAGTATTTTGGTGACTTAGGCCGCGACACGCAGTTCGCAGACGCTTTTTCCACCCGGCTGGCTGCGATTTGGCAACGTGGTTGCCGCGAGGCGATAGCTGACTTAGTCGCTCGTGAGACAAAGTCCCGCTAATCCTACGGCAGACATGTTTCAATCTAGTCTCTGTGGTAGAGGCCAGCTTGGCACGAGGTCTAATGATGGGCAAAGAATAGGGGTTCTTTGAGCGCATTAGTCTAGCTGTCCATGGTGCGTAAGCACCGTAGGCCATTGCCTTCGACATGCCCGTGAAACTTATGGAATCTGACCATCTTGTACAGGTCAGATCCAGGCACGGATAAGGAAGGTCACAAAAAGTCCAAAATCACTTGTTTGCGCATAGCAACTCACTGGCTTTTTCACCGATCATGATTGCTGGAGCATTAGTGTTGCCGCTGACGATTTCCGGCATGATGGAACAATCGGCGACGCGCAGGTTTTCGATCCCTTTGACCTTCAGGCTTGGATCCACAACAGAGCTTTCCGAAGTGCCCATCGCACAAGTTCCCGTCGGGTGATAAATCGAGACTGAATTCGAGCGCGCCCAATCCAAAGTGCCTTCATAGTCATCGCGGGATAGGTCCGAGGTTGGTCGAAACTCTTCTGAAATCTTTGACGCCAGTGGATTATGCCGGGCGATATCCCGCGCGATGTTCACGCCGTCGACGATGGTTCTGCAATCAGTTTCTGTGGACAGGTAGTTTGGAATGATCTTGACGTAACTGGCTGGATCGGGGCCATCCAGACGCAGTTCTCCGCGGCTTTCCGGCCTGAGCTGACAGACGGACATTGTGAAGGCTGAAAACGGGTGCACGCCCTCTCCGGGACTGTCGGCAGACCAGGGTTGAACGTGGAATTGAATGTCGGGTGTCTGAACCTCGGGGCGGGTTTTCAGAAATCCGGTGGCCAGGCTGGCCGCCATTGTCATGGGTCCTGCCCGGAATAGCGCGTATTTCAGCGCGATCCGTGCCTGATTGAACAGGCTGCGCACTTCATCATTCAGCGTTGGCTCGTTGCACTTGAAGACTAGGCGTGCCTGCAAGTGATCCTGCAGCCCTTTGCCGACGCCGGGCAGCGAATGAACGGGTTCAATGCCATTGGCCTTCAGATGATCCGGGTCTCCGATGCCTGACAACATCAAAATCTGAGGTGAGTTGATGGCACCACCGGACAAGATGATTTCACGGCGCACTTTGATCGACTTCACTTCGCCAGACCGGTCGCGATAAAGAAGGCCGGTTGCTTTTTTGCCGTCCAGTTCGACCTTGGTTACCAATGCACGGGTGATGATGTTCAGGTTCGGCCTGTTCCTGATCGGTTTGAGGTATGCAACGGCCGCACTGCAACGACGACCATTCCGTGTGGTCAGTTGAAAGTAGCCAACGCCTTCCTGATCGGCCCCGTTGTAGTCAGGATTAAACGGGTAACCCGCCTCTTGAGCGGCGGCGACCCAGGCGTCACAGATCGGTCGCTGAATGCGCATGTTGGACACCGACAGCGGGCCGCCCGTACCGTGAAACGCGTCTTCGCCGCGCTCTTGATCCTCGCTGCGTTTGAACAGAGGCAAGACATCATCCCAGCCCCAGCCGACGTTACCCATCTGACGCCAGCGGTCATAGTCCTCTTTCTGACCGCGGACATAAAGAAGCCCGTTCAACGAGGAAGATCCGCCAAGGACCTTTCCGCGCGGCCAATCAATCGAGCGTCCATTCAAACCTGGATCTGGTTCAGTGCGGTAACACCAATCCAATGAGGGGTTATGCATGGTTTTGAAGTATCCAACCGGTATATGGATCCACGGGTTGGTGTCAGGTCCGCCAGCTTCCAACAATGCCACTGTTGTGCTGGGGTCAGCGCTTAGCCGATTGGCAATGACGCAGCCCGAAGAGCCTGCTCCGACGACTGCATAATCCACCTCCATGACGGTCTCCTCCCAAGGTAACTGAAAAAAACACTATGCAAATTGCCGGAACTATACTAGCATTTTTTGATACAAAACGTCTCAATAATTGCGATCAGGGAGGTAAGCAATGGAGATCGGTAAGAAACTAAGCGGTGTCTCACGGCGGGATTTTTTTCGTGTGGCCGGGCGTTATGGCATGAGCTCAACGCTGCTGGCAGCGGGTGGCTTTGGTGGCGCGATGAGTTTGGCCAATTTGGCGCAAGCCGCAGAATCAACTTATGAAAAACGGTTTTCGAAAGAACCTAAACACACGCTGAAATTCGGTGCTTCGGGCTTCAACACGCGCAACCTGCTGATCGAACGGGCAGGGGCCATCGAATTCGCCCGAGATCTGGAAGAACGCACTGACGGTGAGATTCGGATCGAGTTCATTGGCGACAACCAGATCTGCGGACAACTGAGCTGTGTAGAGAAGACTCAGCAGGGAATCGTCGACATCTATGCGGCGTCGACCCAGAACTCTGCGGGCGGCGCGCCATATCTGAACGTGCTGGACTATGCCTATATGTTCCCCAGCAGGGCGGCCCAGTATCATTTCTTCTACAGCCCAGAAAGCCAGCGCATTCTGCGAGACCCCCTCGAAAAGCGCCACGGGCTGAAATTCCTGTTCACCCACTGTGAACTGCGCGGCCTGCAAATGGGTTCGACGTTCTCTGACAAGCCAACAGTCACCAAACTGGAAGAACTGTTCGGGACCAAGAACCGTGTGACAGGGACACAGCTTGGCCGGATCGCCATGCAGCTACTGAACCTGAATCCGGTACCGGTGGCATGGGAAGAAACGCTGGACGCGCTCAAGACGGGCCTGATTGATGGGGCCGAAACTTGGGCCTCGGCTGTGGCTTATGCCAACATGTCACCTGTGGTGTCGCAATCGGTGAATCTCAAGTTCTTCTGTGGCACTGAACATACGTCGATGTCGGCCAAGGTGTTCGACGGACTTGGTGGTGAACTGCAGGACGCTGTTATGGAATCGTCCTACTTCACGCAGGCCTTGATTCAGGGTGCAAATGAGGCAGCGCTGCTGAATACCGTGGGATTCTCGGAGCCGCAATTGCCTAACACGATCTTCGCAGAAAACGGTGTGCGTCCTGCCTTCCTGGCGGATGATCAGATCAAACTGGCCGAGGAAATGTGTGCGCCGAACTTCAATCCTGAACCATGGGCGCAGTGGCGTGAGCGACTGAACAAATGGGCTGGTGGCATCGACACCTATCAGGAAATCTACGACATCGCGCGCGAGATTCCGGCAGACACGCTGCCCGAAAACGTTGAGCCCCGCCGTTGGTGGAAGGGCGCGGCCTGATCTAACATTTCGAGCCGGCCCTTCACGGGCCGGTTTCACTAAACACCGACTGGGAGGACGGGGTTCATGTCTTTATGGGCAGATATCGGGGCAATATTTAGCGCCTTGCTCAGCCGTGATTCATTCGAGATTCAATCCGCATTGGAATCTGACGCTGCCTGGGTTGTAGGCACAATTTTCGCCGCTCTTGGTGGCCTTCTGGTGATGCAGATCTATCGCAAAGTGCCCTTTGTTGAACGCCACTTTGAACGGTCGGTCATGGTCTATTCCTACCTCGCCATTGCGCTGATCATATTCTGGGGTGTGATCGACCGCTTTGTCTTCAACGATCAGGAGCCCTGGTCCACCACCATTCCTCCGCTTCTGTTCATGATAATGGCCTGGTTTGGTGCGTCCTATAATGTCCGCTTGCGCACCCATCTTAGCTTCAGCGAGTTTCGCACCGCGATGCCGCGCGGCGGTCAACTGGCGTGTTTGTTTTTGGATGCCATTTTGTGGTTCATCTTTGCAGTAATCGTCATCGTGACCACAACACGCCTCGTTGCGCTGTCAGCCTCGAACTTTCAGATCGTGCTTGGGACAGACAACATCATGCAATGGTGGTTTCTGTTGGCCGCGCCTGTGTCCTTCTTTTTGATGGTCGGTCGCGTGTTTCAAAACCTTGCTGACGATCTGCACAATTGGAAAACCGGAGAGCCGCTGATCAAGCAGGCCGTGATAGGGGCAGACTGATGACAGACGGAACTTTAGTTACACTTATTTCGCTGGGCGTGACGTTTCTGTTCATGTTGGGCGTGCCGGTGCTGCTGGTCATCGGATACTGGGTGATCGGATGCTCATTCGTTCTGGGTCTGACACTCGACAATATGGGTGCAGAGCTGCTGAACGTGTTTAACAAAGGCTTCGCACTTTTGGCGATGCCGCTGTTCATCCTGACCGGCGACCTGATCAACAAGTCGGGGATCGCGCGGCGGCTGAGTGATTTTGCCTATTCCTGTTTAGGCTGGATACGCGGCGGGCTGGCTATGGCATCCCTTGGGGCATGTGGATTGTTTGCGGCGATTTCCGGATCGAACTCCGCAACGACAGCAACCATCGGATCAATGCTGCACCCTGAGATGGTTAAAGGCGGCTATGACGAACGCTTTAGCGCGGCCACGGCGGCGGCGGGCGGTACGGTTGGGATCATCATCCCTCCGTCGATCATCTTCATCGTCTACGGGTTTCTGATGAACCTGCCCATTTCCGAGCTGTTCGTCGCCGGTATCATACCTGGTGCGCTTATGGTCTTTGGCATGCAATTTGCGTGCTGGATCATCTGTCGGATCAATGGGTGGGGGCACCTGATTCCGCTGCAACTGAACCGGATTCTCAAAACGGCATTTGGTGCGTGGCTCGGCTTTTTCGCCATCGGCCTCGTGCTATGGGGCATCTATACAGGCAAGTTCTCACCGACCGAGGCGGCGGGTGTAACCGTTGGTTTCTGTGTCATCGCGGGCTTGGTCAGCTATCCGATCAACCGGATCATGGGCGCGCGGGATAATATTTCGCCCACAGACAAAAGCTTTGCCGAAATGCTGGTTGTCGAAGGATTCACGATCCCTGAGATCCCCTCGATCGTGATCCGCTCGGCTCAGATCACGGGTATCCTTGCGCCGCTGATTGCGATCTCGGTGGTCATGCAGCAAATTCTGTCGCTGCTTGGAGCACAACAAACGATCGGAGATTTCGTGACCTCAATGGGTGGGTATTACGCGGTTCTATTCACATCGATGGTCATTGTCTTCTTCTCAGGCATGGTGCTGGAAAGTCTGCCGGTCACGATTATCCTTGCGCCGATCCTCGCGCCAATTGCTGCGTCGGTAGGGGTCGATCCGATCCACTTCTCGGTGATCTTCCTTGTGGGTGCGTCGATTGGGTTCATCACGCCGCCTTATGGCCTGAACCTCTATGTTGCGTCCGGTGTGACAGGCGTGCCTTACTTCCGGCTGCTGCGCTACACTGTGCCGTACCTTGTGGCTTTGCTGTCTGTGTGGATTTTGGTCTCTTTGGTGCCTGATCTGGCCTTGATCTTGTTGCCAAACAACTAGAGTTTAGCGGGATGGCAAACGCAGACACGCGAGACAGAGAATCCCAAATCCCGACGAATCTGCGGTTGCTGGTTATTCTTGAAGAGGTTGCAAAGCGCGGGGTCGCAGTCAAACCGTCAGACCTGATTGAAGCATTGGGTCTGGCGAAGCCGACAATCCATCGCCTGCTTCAAACGGCTGAGGCCGAAGGGTTCCTTCAACGTGATCTGGATGGGCGGTCTTACGGTCCCGGGCCACGTTTGCGGCAGCTTTCGGTAAACACGGTCTCGTCGGAGCACCTTCGGACAGCCCGCCTTGCGATCCTTCGGGGCATCGCCGATGAAATTGGCGAGACCTGCAACCTCGCTATCCCGGATCGGGAAGGAATGATATATCTGGACCGGGTAGAAACGAAATGGCCCCTGAGGATTCAATTGCCGATTGGCACTCAGGTTCCGTTTCATTGTACGGCCAGCGGCAAGATGTACCTGTCCACGCTTCGTGAGAACACGTTGGACGGGTTTCTGTCCGCTCGTAAGCTGAACGCGAACACAAAGAAAACTCTAACTGACCCTGAAACTCTGCGAGCCGAAGTCATCAATGTTGCGCGAAAAGGATATTCGACAGACGACGAGGAGTTTATGCCGGGAATGGCTGCCGTAGCTGTTCCTGTACCAGATAAAAACAACAGGCTAGTGGCCACTCTGTCAGTTCACGCTCCAACCCAACGCCACGACTTGGAAAGTTTAATGCAGTTTGTTAAATTGCTGCAGGTCGGAGCCAACAAAATTTCGGGATTGCTCGTATCATAAATACGTCTTGAAAGACGTTATCACTTAGAGAACCATCAACAACATTCTGGATTGCCCCGCCAGTGACAGTACCTGCGTCAAGATCAGACGTGAGCATGCCTTCATGTCAGTAAAAAATGCTCTTTCGCCGCGTCGAATTTCAAAACCATCGCCTTTGGCTTTAACGTGAGGCTGAAGAGTCAGAAGAACTTTTGATGTTTATGGCGCACGGGCTGCGGGATAATTGTGTCCGCTCGATAAACCTGACCAGTCGCGCTTGATAGCCAGATCCTAAGTGTCTGCCATCGATAGTGGATACCATGAGGCATGCTATGAGCAAGCGGAAGACGTGGTTAAAGGCCACTGCTGTGCCGCGTGAAGCACATGCAAGATAATTCGGCGATGGCGACCTCCGCATAGATTACGAAGCATGAGTTGCCCCTAGAGTTGTAGACGCTTTGCCGCCGATTTGTGAGGCAACCGTCAAACGGCTTTGCTGCGAAAACCAAGACCAGGTTCGCTCGAATTTGACAGACTCCCTTGAAGCCTTCAACTACGTCCGCCGTTTGAAGACACTGAGTGGTCTCAAGGCAAACAAATACATCCGCAAATTCTGGACTTAAGAGCCGTACCGATTCACTATCGATACGGTCCGCAAGATGCCGGTGCTAAATGTCTGGTTTCAGCATCTGGTTGTCCTCAAACATGAAAAGGACTATTTGGAGACCTTGGTTTGAGAGGATGGCTGTAGTCGGTGATCTTCTTTATTAGGATCGGCAAAACAACATGATAGACTTAAGTAAAATTCGGCCATTGCGAAGAAGCCGTAACTACGAAATTTATCAACATCCGTTTAATGAGCGCGCGCTGTTGAAGGTCAGGGTAGATGAACCGGTGCGCAACCACGTAATTCCTCGTTATGCCGAGAGACGCTATGGCAACCTCCGTCAGTGGAACCGGGAAGCAAACGAATACTTAGCCGCGTTGACACGAGGCTGCCCCGAGATTGAACGCCTTGCGGATTTTATGGGGTATGCTGCAACATCTCAAGGACCAGCACTGGTGGTCGAAAAGATGACCGGTCCTGATGGTGATTTGGCGCCAACGCTGGAATCGGAAAGGGCCGCGTTGGGCGATGACTTGTCAGAGCGCAAACAGCTGCACGGTGAATTCATGGAACTCATGGACGACCTTGAACGTGGCCGGATTATCGTGGGCGACCTGGGTTTTGAAAACATTGTACGGGCGCAAGAGCGCAATGGAAAACTGGTCGTTATCGATGGCTTGGGCGAAAGAGTGTTGTTTCCGCTGACGCTGGTTTCTGATTTAGCATTCCGCAAATCCATCGAGCGCCGCCGGACGCGCATGGGCCAAGCATTTGGTCTGGGCTGATAGAACCCGGTCTATGGCAATCAAATGGCGTCGACTTGGCTTCGCTTCATAAGCCACCAGCCGAATAGGCGTCTTCCTAGCCGGACCAAACAAGGACCTGTTGAATCCAATCAACCGGGCTAGTCAGACGATTGGCCCTTTGCGGCGTCTATCAAGTCAAAGAACTTCTTTCGAACTTGGCCGAGCTTGCGGTCATTGTAACTGCGAACCCATCTTCGCAGAGGGATGACTTGTTTAGACCCAAAGCTGTCAATCCAAACCCATCGCCCGGATCCGTCGGGCCATGTTTGATAGACAAGATTGCCAGTGTTCTTGTTGCTTATGACGACACGTTCTTCTGACAATTGGTCGAAGTGTTTATTGAGATCGCTCAAATGCTGAGGGGTGAGGCGACTTTCGGCAATCAACTGACCCAGACTTGGGGAAAGCTGTCCATCCGGATCAGAAATGCGTTCATAGACCAACGCCAGACCCTTGTCTGTCGGTGCGGTGCCAAACACCCTGCAGACGGGCATCACGTCCGGGCTATCCTGATGGCGAACCATCAGAAAAAAGGCTTCGTCAAACTCACGCATGAAACCCTTAAAAGCGGTAGCTCTGCGAAACAGTCGGTCATACCACTTGTCGGTTACAAGCCTCGAACCTGCATCCATCGTGTGAGGTTGCGGAACCTTTAACAGCAACCCCTTGTCAAATGGGTGTTCATATACGAATTGCCTGTTTCCCTTCGCGATAACAGGGCTGTTTGCTAGTTCAAGCAGAGTGGGATTTTGGTGGCAATTCATATTTTCTGTTTAAGTTGATTCCGGACCAGCGCAAGTTGTTTTTTGACCATTGATATTGTTACGTTAAACGCCGGAGACAATTGCAATCATGATGCTTGGAATTCAAGCTGCTCAGGGACGGGTACCATCTTGAATGTTGCCGTGAGCCAATGGGGTCGCCGCAGTAAACGCCTAGACTAATCCCCTGCGCATAAGAACCTGTGACCAAACAAAAACAGGGAGAAGATTGATGAAACTGATTGCTGGCCCAGCTCTGGCCTTACTTTTCTCAACAACCTCGGTGCTATCCGTCGTCAGGGTTATTGGAACCAAATGAAGCTTACCCTTAGCGAGCGTCGGGCTTATCTGGTTAGTCTGATCACGCGGAGTGTTTACAGTGATGCAAGTGCCGCACTTCGAGCGTCTATAGGTTTTCCTTTCTCTTTGTTTCAGAATGGTTTTGTCGTTCCCAAAATAGACATTAACGGGATAGATGCCTCAGAGGCGAAAAAGGTCCCAATGGGTCTTAGCTACGCTATCCATCGTTCCGGTCGTCGTGCCCAGATTTGGAATTAGGTTGCATCGCAGAATTCATCGCCCATCAGCTACAAGCGTCTCCGATACCCTCCGCCAATCATTATCACGCAGTGTGGGTTTGCGTTCGCTTCAGTTTGAGCCTGCGTGAAGTTGAGGACATGCAACTGCAACGTGGGATCGACGCATCCTACGAAACTACCCGGCGCTAGGCGATCAACCTCGGATCGCAGAATGCTGGCAACTTTCGACAGCGAAAGGGCAGCCGGCGATGCCTGGCATGTCGATGAAGTTGTCGTCAAATATCAGGTCAGAAATGTTGGCTTTGACGCGCGATTGATCAACATGGCGTCGCTCTGCCTTAACCATCTGACAACACCGCCTCGAGGCAATCTTTGGCGGGCGCGAAGTCAATGTAATCACACCCTTCGATCTGGTGTGAATCTCTTTTGTCAACTCGACAAAGGAATGCCGCTGTTGGCTGGAAGATCAAGCCACAAGAGGCGCGCTGAAATTAGATTAAATTACAGATAGTAATAAAGATAACTGACCCAAAATTGAGGGGATACCAAAGGTGAGAGATCATAAAAAGTGTATAAATATAAGATGATAAGGCCGAGCATAGATATGTTGAGTGCAAGGAAGCAGATATTTGAGAAAATTATTGATTCTGAGACTCCAATTAAAGTACAACAGTAATTAATAACTAACTGCGGTGATTCCAGTTTGGACGTAAGTGCATTTCTTCGCTCACCGGGACATGTGCAGCGAGAATGGTGCGCCTATTGGCGCCGTGCCGCAAACTTGGGCGAGGTTTCATTTTATGTCGTATGACTTCATCGTTGTCGGGGCGGGTTCCGCAGGCTGTGTTCTGGCCAACCGATTGTCAGAGAACCCGAAAAACAGAGTGTTGCTGCTCGAGGCGGGTGGCAAGGACATCAACCCATGGATTCATATCCCGGTTGGGTACTTCAAAACGCTGCACAACCCCAACACAGACTGGTGCTATAAATCCGAACCTGACGAAGGACTGAACGGCCGTTCCTTGGATTGGCCGCGGGGCAAGACACTTGGGGGATCAAGTTCAATCAACGGGCTGCTTTATGTTCGCGGGCAAAAGCAGGACTACGACCATTGGGCCCAATGGGGCAACAAGGGCTGGGGCTGGGACGAAGTTCTGCCGTTGTTCAAGCGGTCCGAGCAGCATGAGGATGGTGAAACTGATCTGCACGGCGCCAGTGGCGGTTTGTCGGTGTCGCGCATTCGCGCCAAAAGTGACATTGCCGAGGCGTTTATTGGTGCCGCCAATGAAATGGGCGTCCCCCGCACCGAAGACTATAATGGTCAGGATCAGGAGGGCGCGGGGTATTTTCATCAGACTGCGCGAGGCGGCTTTAGATGTTCGAGCGCGCGTGCCTTTCTGAATCCGGCGAAATCACGCAGCAACCTGACCATCATAACCCATGCGCTGACCGAGGGGCTGACCTTTGACGCAGAGGATCCCAAGCGGGTCGATGGCGTCAGCTATAGCATCAAGGGGCGCCCGCAGCACGCTCAGCTCAAACCCGGCGGAGAGGTGGTATTGAGCGCTGGCGCGATAGGTTCGCCGCAATTACTTGAGCTTTCGGGGATCGGTCGTGGTGAGTTTCTGACCCGAGCTGGCGTGGATGTGCGCCACGAGTTGCCGGGCGTTGGCGAGGCATTGCAGGATCACCTGCAAATTCGTCTGGTTTACGAAGTCAATGTGCCGACACTGAATGACGCCATCAACCGGCTGATCCCGCGCATTGGGATCGGTATAAACTATATGTTCCGCCGTAAAGGACCGATGAGCCTGGGCGCAAGCCAGGTGGCGGTGTTCGCAAAGTCGATGGCGGGGCTTGAAACCCCCGATATCCAGTTCCATTTCCAGCCGCTGAGCGCGGACAAGCCTGGGATCGAGATGCACCCGTTTTCGGGTATTACCTCATCTGTTTGCCAACTCAGGCCGGAAAGCCGTGGCCATATCCATATCACCAGCCCCAACGCGACCGATTATCCGAAGATCGTGCCCAACTACTTATCGGCCCCTGCGGATGAGCTGTGCGCGATCCGGGCTGTGAAATTTGCACGGGCGATGACGAAAACGGATGCGTTGCGGCCCTTTGTCGTGCGCGAACATGTCCCCAACAACAACCCGCAGACCGACGAAGAGCTGCTGGATACCGCGCGCAATATCAGCCAGACGATCTATCACCCCACCAGCACTTGCCGCATGGGCAATGATCCACAGGCCGTGGTTGACGACCGGTTGCGTGTGCACGGGATACGCGGGCTTCGGGTGGCGGACGCCTCGATCATGCCCGCGATCGTCAGCGGCAATACCAACGCTCCGGCCATCATGATCGGTGAAAAAGCCAGTGACATGATCCTTGAGGATCACAGGTGATACCGGACACCCGCGTTTAAGACTGACTTAAACTCTCAACAGGGAACAGTGCCATGAAAATGACGACTGAAGAAGCTTTTATCAAAGTTCTGCAGATGCATGGGATCGAACATGGGTTCGGGATTATCGGGTCAGCCATGATGCCCATCTCAGATCTGTTTCCGGCGGCGGGGATAAAGTTCTGGGACTGCGCGCATGAGGTTAACGCCGGGATGAGCGCCGATGGCTACACCCGCACCACAGGCAAGATGTCCATGGCTATCGCCCAGAATGGTCCGGGTATCACCAGCTTGGTTACGCCAATCATGACCGCCTACTGGAACCATACGCCTCTGTTGCTGGTCACGCCCCAGGCGGCCAACAAAACCATCGGACAGGGCGGGTTTCAGGAAATGCCGCAGATGAACTTGTTCAAGGATGCCGTCTGCTATCAGGAGGAGGTCCGCGATCCAACCCGGATCGCCGAGGTTCTGAACCGGGTTATCCTGAAAGCGTTCCGCGGCTCGGCTCCGGCGCAGATCAACATTCCGCGCGACTACTGGACGCAAGTCATCGACATCGAACTGCCACAGGTGGTCCGGATCGAACATCCGCGCGGTGATGCTGACGCGATCAGCGCGGCTGCGGACCTTCTTAGCAACGCCAAACACCCTGTCATCCTGAACGGTGCGGGCGTGATCTTGTCTGGTGGCGTTGATGCCAGCGCACGTTTGGCCGAGCGTCTTTCGGCGCCAGTTTGTTGCAACTATCAGCACAACGACGCTTTCCCCGGCTCGCATCCGCTGTCCTGCGGCCCGCTGGGTTACAATGGCTCTAAGGCCGGGATGGAGATGATCTCGAAAGCGGATGTGGTTTTATGCCTCGGCACACGGCTTAACCCGTTTTCGTCGCTGCCTGCCTATCAGAGCGAATACTGGCCCAACGACGCCAAGATCATTCAGGTCGATATCAATGCAGACCGGATAGGTCTGACCAAAAAGGTTGCAGTGGGCATTCAGAGTGACGCGCGCATGGTCGCCGAACAGATTCTTGACCAATTGGGCGAACACGCAGGCGATGCTGGTCGCAAGGAACGTAAAGACGCGATTGCCGTTGCAAAATCCACCTGGGCGCAGCAACTGGCGTCAATGGATCACGAGGAAGATGATCCGGGCATTACCTGGAATGAACGCGCCCGCGCCCGCGACCCCGAGCGGATGAGCCCCCGTATGGCATGGCGCGCGATACAGGCGGCGATGCCCGATGATGCGATCATCAGCTCGGATATTGGCAACAATTGCGCCATTGGCAACGCCTATCCGACCTTCGAAAAAGGGCGCAAGTATCTGGCACCGGGCCTGTTTGGACCGTGCGGTTATGGTTTGCCCTCGATATTGGGTGCAAAGATCGGCAACCCCGATACGCCGGTCATCGGCTTTGCGGGTGACGGTGCATTCGGCATCTCGATGAACGAAATGACTGCCTGTGGTCGCGACGACTGGCCGCCAATTACCATGGTGATCTTCCGCAACTATCAGTGGGGTGCGGAAAAGCGGAATACGACGCTTTGGTTTGACGACAACTTTGTCGGCACCGAACTGAACCTGGACGTGAACTATGCCAAGATCGCCGAATGTTGCGGACTGAAGGGCGTGCAGGTCACTTCGATGGACGATCTAACCGAGGCGCTGCGCACAGCCGTCAAAGAGCAGATGAACGACAACGTGACCACTTTCATCGAGGTCGTTCTGAACCAGGAATTGGGCGAGCCATTCCGCCGCGACGCGATGAAAAAACCCGTCTCGGTGGCTGGCATCAACAAGGATGATCTTATTCCCCAGCAGCCTCGGCTGTGACCACTCACTAGAGCAGGGCGGCCATGCGCCGCCCTGTCCCTGACCGACTGGGATAGACCATGTCTTTGATTGATCAGATCTGTGAAATATCACGCGCCGCAAAGGTCGGGCTTGTCCGTTTCATGCTCGTCCGTTGCGCGGGCAAAATCCGTGCGGAAACCGGCAGGGCGATTGGCGAGGGGATTGAGATTTACAACCCGCGTGTCTCACTAGAACTGAACGCATATGCCGAGGATTACTGTGCCCTGCACCAGCTTCCAGGTGTTTATGCGGCCGCCGCGCGTGCGGTGATGGAAGCGGGGCGGAGCGTGTCAGTCAGCTCTGCTACGGGTGGGCCCGGGCTCAATATCACGTATGGAAAATAAAAAAATGAGGTGAGGCATGGACGCGCTGGGGCTTTCATTTGAGATGGTCGTCGTATTGTTGCTGCTGGTGGCGACGATCGGGCTATTTATTTCCGAAATTGTCCGCGTCGATATCGCGGCAGTGCTGGTCATGGTCACCTTAGGGTTGCTGACGGCAGTGCCGGGGCTTGAAAACCTGATTGATGTGCGCAGCCTGTTTGACGGCTTCGCCAGTAACGCAGTGATTTCCATCATCGCAGTCATGATTATCGGCGCGGGGCTGGACCGAACGGGCGTGATGTCGACTGTCGCAGCCTGGATCACGCGGGTCGGAGGTGGGACCGAGAACCGATTGATCCTGATGATCTCGGGTGCGGTTGGAGTAATATCCAGCTTTATGCAGAATGTTGGCGCGGCGGCTCTGTTTTTGCCGGTGGTCAGTCGCATCTCAACCCGCACCGGGTTTCCGATGTCGCGGCTGCTGATGCCAATGGGGTTCTGTGCCATTCTGGGTGGAACAATGACCATGGTGGGCTCGTCCCCCCTGATCCTGCTGAACGATTTGATCCAGTCGATCAACGACACCCTGCCGGCTGATGCGCAAATCACCACCTTTTCACTGTTTTCGGTAACCCCGATCGGCCTGAGTCTTTTGGCGACCGGGTTGATGTATTTCATCATTTTTGGCCGGTTCGTTCTGCCGAGCACCAATTCAACAGACGGGCCAGCGGGCAACTCAATGCTGGATTATGTCAATGGCACCTACGGGCTGGATGGCCAGATCCACGAGATACGCATCCCCGAAGGCAGCACACTTGTGGGCCACAGTATCGACGAGGTCCAGCGCAAGTATCACCTGCAAATCATTGCCACTCACTATCAGGGGCGCACTTATCCTGCTCCGCCGCGTGACACTGAATTGGTCGCCCCCGCCACAATCGCCGTGATCGCAGCGGAAGAGGCCGTAACCGCGTTTCTGGATGAATACGGTCTGACCGAAAGTTCGGAGCTGGATGAATTTGTCGAAACGCTGGGTGCTGGAAAGGCAGGTATCGCCGAGGTGGTGATCCCGCCCGGTTCTGGTCTGATTGGTCAAACGGGCAGGGGGTTGTGGCTGAGAAAAGTCTATGGCCTGTCACCTCTGGCGATCTACCGCGGTGGCGATACATTGTCGCGAGACCAGGAAGATCTGGGCGAGATTCCGTATCAGGCCGGCGATACATTGGTTTGCCACACCGCTTGGGAAGCACTGGCGCGGCTTGAGAAAGACCGCGATTTCGTTGTGGTCACCACCGATTTCCCCCATGAGGATCTGCGCCCAAAAAAGATCGGCTGGGCCTTGTTGTTCTTTGTTATTGCGGTGTCGCTGATCCTGTTTTCCGATTTGCGTCTCTCGCTGTGCCTTCTGGTTGGCGCGATGGGCATGGTCGTCAGCCGTGTCTTGTCGATGGATGAGGCCTATAACGCCGTCAGTTGGACAACTGTTTTTCTGTTAGCCAGTCTCATTCCACTAGGGCAGGCGGTGCAATCCTCGGGGACGGCAGCCTGGATCGCTGACCAGGTTCTGGTGGTTCTGGACGGGATGCCAGTCTGGGTCATTCAGGCCAGCGTGGCGGCGCTTGCGACCTTTTTCACGCTGGTGATGTCAAATGTCGGTGCCACGGTCCTGCTGGTGCCATTGGCCGTCAATATTGCGCTGGGCGCCGGGGCTGATCCGGCAATTTTTGCGCTGACTGTGGCGATTGCCACGTCAAATTCGTTCCTGATCCCGACCCATCAGGTCAATGCGCTTTTGATGGGGCCGGGCGGTTACCGTGTCGTTGACTTTGTACGCGCTGGCGGCGTCATGACGATCCTGTTCCTGATCGTTTCGATCGCCGCGCTGAACCTGTTTTTCTGAGGTTCAGGCCGGTTGGTTGCTTACAGGGCATGCGTAAATGAACCGATCAGGCTTCCTGAATAGAGGAAGTTCTGCAGTGCTACGCTGACGGCGGCCTCTTCCGAGGTTATTGAACTTTGCATGATGATGTCGCGGGCATTGGGTCGTCCGACTTTTTCGAGCCCGTCAACAAGGCCCTGATAGTAATCAGCCTGACGCCCCACTTCACCGGCGACGATGACACTTTCGGGATCAAAAAGAGAGAGGATTGCATCAACGCCAAAGGACAGCTGTGTGCCGGCATCGCGAAAGCGGGCGCGAACATTCGGGTCACCGGCGTTCGCTGCTTCTATCGCTTTTGCCAAGCGCGTCGCAACACGTTCTGAAGGTGCAAACTCGGACCCGAGCGCGTTCAGGATGGCTTTCCCAGATGCGGCAACCTCCATACAACCGGTACGGCCGCATGTGCAAAGTTTGTCCGAATGCGATGTCGAATAGTGCGACAGATCCCCAAACCCGCGATCCGAGGTGGTCAGGAATCTACCGTCAAAATAAGCGCTGTTGCCCAGGCCAAGGGCTGCGTTTATCAGATAGACGCTATTTAAGTCTTGCCCCCCAAGAAGTTCACCGCACAGGATTGCACTTGCGCGATGTTCCACCTGCACTGGCAAATTCAGCGACTGCGAAAGCGTGTCACGCACGGGGACGTCTTTCCAGCCCAAAGGTTCTGAACTGACGAGGCCGTTACCCGAGCTGCTGTCGGGACCTGCTGACATGGCAAAAGAAACCCCGACACCCAAAAGGCGATCGCGTTCCATCGCTTCGTCAAAGGCCAGCGTCTTGGCCCGGTTTCCAAGTTCGGCAAGAAAGGCCAGCGGGTCATCTATGGGTATGTCGCTGCAATCCGCTGCCCGCAAAACTTCGCCATCAGCGTTTGCCAGGCTTACACTGCGTCGGTTGGCGGTCAGCGAAATGCCCAGAAAAAAGGCCCCTGTGGGATTGATCGACAGGTTGTATTCCCTTCGGCCCACTCGGCCGGGTACGGCGATGGGATCTCCTTCTCTGACCAGCTTGGCGTCGATCAGTTCGCGCGTTATTCGGGAAATTGCAGCGCCAGTCAGGCCGGTTAGACCTGCGAGTGTACCACGCGTCACTGGCCCGCTGCGGGCAATGAGGCTGACCAACCATTCCCTGTTATGTCGCCGCAAGGCCGCTGTACCCTTTTCGGGCTGACCGTGTTCTTGGGGCTTGCCATCCTGCACAGCCGCTCTCCTACAATTCACTTCTTGAAATGTATTCTAACCGCGTTATAATTAATTAAAGACGGTAATTAAATATTGACTGAACGTAAGCGCAAAGATAATCTGTATCGTAAGATTGACCTTTGGTGGCAATGACTTGAGGCGGCACAAGCGTCATTCTTGGCGGGGAACACAGCGAGTTACCCAACTGTTGTTTCGAATTTATTGCTGCCCGCGTACTTAATGTCCGCGAATAGTGCCGGCGTGACCCGGTGCAATTCCCGGCGATATACCTCCCACGTATTGGGTTGGGGCGAACTTCGGGACTGGAAGCTGAACGAGGCAAGACAATGGCGACTGAACAACCGAATATTTTATTTATCCAGGCGGATCAGATGGCCGGACCGGCCATGCCTTTTCAGGGAAACAAAACCGTAAAGGCCCCGAATATGGCGCGTCTGGCCGAAGAGGGTGTTGTTTTCGAGAACTTTTATTGCAACTTGCCCATGTGCGGACCTTCGCGTGCATCGATGCATGCGGGACGATTGCCGTTTAATATCCGCATGTATGACAATGCCAGCGAGTTCCAGTCATCGATTCCCACATTTGCGCATTACTTGCGGTCACTGGGCTATCATGTCGAGATGAGCGGTAAGATGCATTTTGTCGGCGCCGATCAGTTTCATGGCTATGAAAAACGGCACACGACCGAGATCTACCCTGCAAACTTTGCCTGGACAGTCGACTGGACAAAGGGGCGCGAGTATCGCCCGACTAACCTGACCATGGCACCGATCCTTGAAAGCGGCCCAGCGATCCGGACCATGCAGATGGATTACGATGACGAGGTCGCTTATAACGGCGTGCAGGCGATTTACGATTTGGCACGCAAGGGTGACGGTAAGCCCTGGTATCTGACTGTTTCCTTTACGGAACCGCATTCTCCTTACGTCATCTCTCAGGATTATTGGGACCGTTACGACCACGATGAGATCGAATATCCGGCGGTCGATGAGATTCCGTTGGATGAGAAAGATCACCTCAGCCGGAACCTTCATTATTGTCAGGGCCGCCACGAATTCACGGTGACCCCGGAAAACCGTCGGATCGCGCGACATGGCTATTACGGTATGATTTCATATGTCGACGACAAGGTGGCTCAGCTGCGCGAAACGATTGAGAAATGTGGGCTGGCTGACAACACAATCATCATCCTGACCGCCGATCACGGCGACATGATGGGTGAGCGTGGCATGTGGTTCAAACAGCATTTCTTTGAGTGGGCCGCAAAGATACCTTTCGTTGTTCATGCACCCAACCGTTTCAAGCCGGGGCATATAAAGCAGAATGCCTCGCTGATCGATTTGATGCCCACATTGCTGGATCTGGCTGCAGGAAAGCCGTTCGATGATTATGCAGGTGGCGGTATCGACGGTGAATCGCTGGTGCCTGCGCTGAACGGCGATACCTCCGGGATGGATGACATCTGTATCTCGGAATTTGCTGCCGATGGGTCGACCGGTGTCAGTCGTATGGTGAAGAAAGGGCCGCTGAAATACATGTATCTCGAAGGTGTGGACGAGCTGCTTTATGATATCGATGCCGACCCCAATGAGTTGAACAATCTGATCGACGATCCTGCCCATGCCGAAGCCCTGGCCGAGCTGCGTGAAATCGCAATGCGCAACTGGGACCCAGAGGCACTGTCCAAGGAAATCGCACTGGATCAGCAGCGCCGTCTGATGATTCATCGCGCCACCGGAGGCAGTCCGACCTGGGTCAACATCGTTCGGGCCGACGATGACAACCGTTACATCCGAAACGCGGGAGCCGCCGATACCAAGGCCAAGGCGCGGCTTCCTTATGTTCCTCCGGCAAAGCCTGATCTGGTCTGATCCTGGTTCGGCTTTGTGTCTGCGGCCCGTTTGCGCGGGCCGCTTTTTTGTCCTCAGGCAGCAGTGGCAAGCCAGATCCAGAATGGTAGCGTTGCGACCGCCGCCACTGTTTGCCACAGCAGGGCTGCGGAATAGGTTCTGATGTCCCCGCCAAACTGCAACGCCAGCACAAGGCCGTTAGGCGCAGTTGGCAGGGCAGCAAAGATCAGGGCAACTAACAAGTGCTGCGGTTCCAACGCCACCATCCACCCCAATGCAAGAACCAACATTGGCAGTGCGAGCAGCTTGGCTACATTAGCGGCCACAACAAAGCGCATCTGCCCTTGCATTCGCAGCCCGTCCAACGATGCCCCGATCCCCACCAGCATTGCTGGGGGTCCGATCTGGGCGATGATGGTTAGTAGCTCGGCCGGGGCTGCCGGAAGGTCTACGCGGAATAAAAGGCACCCCAGCCCTGCGGTGCAGGCGATGACCAACGGATTGAACGCGGTCATGCGCGCGATGGTTGGGACCGAGGAATGCGGCGGCCGATGGCAGATCACAACCATCAGAACATTGGCGAAATTGATCAGAGGTACGGTTGCGATAATGATCGTTCCCACCGCCGCATCCGCGGATACTCCGACCAGCGAGGTAGTGAGCAGCACCCCTGCGGGCACGTTCAGACGGGTAGCCGTCTGCACCATGCTGCTATAGGCATCGGTATGTTGGCGCAGAGCGGAAATGCCCAAATAAGCCAGGGCAAGCGCCGTGAACAGGATTAGATAGGCAGCAAACAGAACCAAGCCCAGCTTGAGCGATAGGGCGGCCAGCGTTCCAGCCCCGACAAGCAGGGCGAAGATGGTCAACGGCAACAGTACCAGATAACTTATCTGGTTCAGCCAGCGCCAGAAAACCTGCGATCGTGGGATGGCCCGGCGCAGCAGGTAGCCAGCGATCAGATAGCCCCACAACGGCAAAATTGCCTGAATGATTGTGGCTGTCATTCTGCGCACCCCCGAGTGAAAACTCTACGAGAAAAAAGGCCCCCCGGCTTAACCGAGAGGCCCATTTTGTCTTCATCGGTTACCGGGTGGCGTTAGCGCACAACCATCCCCAACTTATCCGCCACTTCGCGGAATTTGTTATACTGGGCTTCGACAAAGATCTTGGTGTCATCGGGAGACATGACCTGCGGGATTGAGCCCAGCTTTTCTGTGGATGCGATCCAGCTTTCATCAGTGGACAGGTTTTCCAGAACAGCGATCCACTTGTCCGCAGCTTCCTGCGGCATGTCTTTCGGACCCCAGACGCCAGACCAGCCTATCACCGCTTCAAGCGCCGGGTGACCGGCCTCTGCAGCGGTCGGCGTGTCGGGCAGAGATGGTACGCGTTCGGTCGTGCTGGTCAGCAGGGGGCGAAGCTGACCACTTTCGATCGGACCGATCAGACCTGAGAGGTTGTGGAAGATGAAGTCGGCATTTCCGCTGACAACACCTGTGGTTGCTGCACCGCCCCCTTTGAAGGGCACGTGGATCAACGCTTCGGGATCGACGCCCAGATCATCCAGCAGGATCAAAACAGCCATGTGCAGCAATGTTCCGACGCCAGCGGAGGAATAGGTCAGACGTTCACCGCTTTGTATCGCGTTGGCCAGATCTTCGAAGGACTGGTATTCGGAATCCGCGCCAACTGCGATCACAAAGGGGTTGGTTTCCACTAGCCCCAAAAAGGTGAACTCGTCCCACGTGTAGGGAATGGTGGTGTTCATGGCGGGCACCGTAGCCTGCGAGCCAACGCGTGACATCAACAGGGTGTGCCCATCAGGGTTTCCCTTGGCCACCATGGTTGAGCCGGTGACGCCACCGGCGCCGGCCTGGTTTACCACAAGTACATTGCCGCCCAGGTATTCCGGGGCCTCGGCGCCGATGATGCGGGCCGCCAGATCAGCTGCGCCGCCTGGGCCGTATGGAACAACCAGCGTGACGGGCTTGGATGGATACTCCGCCACCGCCGCAGATGCGGTAAGCGCCACAGCGAATCCGGCGGCTGCAGCTATTTTATTGAAAAAAACCATAAGGTTACCTCCCTTAACTAGGTTTGTTTGGACGTGTTTTTTTTATTGCCCTTATCAAAACCATATGTTATTTACTTACCGTTGGCAACTATTTAGTGAAGCGCATCCTACCGTCGGAGGGTTTGGGTGAGGTGCGGTTCTGGATGTCAACGCGGAGGCGAAAGTCAAAGGTGGTGTGTCTTTGCGGACTGTGCAGATGATGGCCATCCAGGGAGGAAACGAAATGCAATTCACCAAAAGCAAAGACCTTTTGGCCGGGGTCATTTTTTGCGCGGTGGGGCTTGCGGCGATATTCTTGTTTATTCCAAAAGGCGTTGCGGTGCCGGGAAGCGTGAAGATATCGGCGTTGTCTCCGGATTTCTGGCCAAAAATAATCGCCTGGGGAGCAGTGCTCGCATCAGTGGCCCTGATTTTGGAAAGCATTTTTCTGCAACAGCCCCCGGCTGATGATGAGGAAGATGCCGAGGCAGCGGCCCAATACAAGTTGGCCACTCTCCCGGCGGTATTGCGCACACTTGTTTTGATTGTCGTCCTGTTCGGCTTTTATTTCAGCCTGACAACCCTTGGCATGGTGGTGACGTCGGTGTTTCTGATTGCCGCGATGATGCTGTTTTTTGGCGAACGCAAATACGTGATGATCGCCTGTCTGAGCGTCGGGGTGCCGGTGTTGCTGTATTTGTTCTTTCGCTATGTCGCCAACGTTCCAATTCCGCTTGGCATGTTTGGGTGAAAAGGAGTCGTAACCTATGGATATTATTCTCGAAGCCTTTTCGATTTTCTTCAGCCTTCAAAACATTCTTGTCGTAGGCATCGGTGTTGCGATTGGGACGGTGATTGGTGCAATCCCCGGAATGACCACGCCAATGGGCGTGGCGCTGGCGCTGCCATTTACGTTCAGCATGCCTCCGGTGGCGGGCATCTTGCTGTTGCTGGGTGTTTACAAAGGCGGCCTTTACGGTGGCTCTCTGACCGCGATCCTGATCAAGACGCCAGGGACACCGGCGGCATCCTGTACCGTTTTGGATGGCTATCCGCTGACACAGAAAGGGCAAGCGCGTAAGGCACTGGACATCGCCCTGTACTCGTCCTGTGTGGCGGATCTGATCTCGAACATTGCGCTGATCCTGTTTGCTGGCGTTCTGGCCAGCTTCGCGCTGCGGTTTGGTCCGCCAGAATTCTTCACGCTGATTGTCTTTTCTCTGACAATCATCGCCGGTGTATCAGGTCCCAGCCTGTCAAAAGGCATCGTATCCGCGTCGCTTGGCCTGATCTTGGCGACTGTCGGTCTGGATTTAATCTACGGCACGGAACGTTTCGTCTTTGGCGATTATCGTCTGATGAGCGGCCTGAGCTTTATTCCGGTTCTGATCGGTCTTTTTGCCTTGCCCGAAATCATCGACCGCGCGACGCGACGTGCGCGTCCGCCCGGAGCGTCCAAGCAGGAATTGGGCACCGGCGCGACCTTTGCCGAGTTCAAGCGTGTGCTGAAATCCGTTGTGCGCGGCAGTATCTTTGGTGTCATCCTGGGCGCAATTCCCGGGATCGGGGGTGCGCCAGCAGCGTTCCTGTCCTATTCCGAGGCGCGCCGGAACTCGAAGAACCCGGAAAACTTCGGTAAGGGCGAAATCGAGGGCATTGCCGCCGCTGAAGCGGGCAACAACGGGGTTGCCGGTGCAACCATGATCCCGTTGCTTGCGCTAGGTGTTCCGGGCGATGTGATTACGGCGGTTATTCTGGGTGCGTTCATGATCCACGGCTTGCGCCCTGGTCCGCTGATGTTCGACCAGAACCTGCCGATGATTTACGCCTTGTTCATGGGCATCCTGCTCAGCTCGGCCTACCTGTTTGTGGTCGGCAAGGTGGCGATCAAGTTCTTCAGCCGGGTCGCTACGGTGCCGAACAGAATCCTGTACCCCATCGTTTTCGTATTGTGTGTCTACGGCGCCTATGCGGTGAACAACACATTGTTTGATGTTTTCATCATGTTGTCGATGGGGCTGGTCGGGTATCTGATGCTTAAGCTGGATGTTCCAGTGGCGCCCTTCCTTATTGCCTTTGTGTTGGGGCCGTTGCTTGAAGACAACTTCCGACAATCGCTTTTGATCTCTGATGGTGATCCGACGATCTTCTTCCGTAATGCGATCTGTATTGTCTTCTGGGGGCTGACTGCACTGTCGGTGTTTGTTCTGATCCGCAGTCGGATCGAGGCGGCACGCACTGGTAAGGCGTCAGTCTTGACCACAGGCGGCTGAGTGATGGCCATTCCACAAAAAACACATCATGGCGAGCGGGTTTTTTCGTTCGCCGTGATCTCAGATACACATGTCAATGTCGAAGAAGACAGCTGCAATTCACCCTTCCCTGTAAACGCGCGCGCAAATCGCAGGTTCCGGCACGTGGTGTCCGACCTCAACCAGCGTGACATCGACTTTGTTCTGCATCTGGGGGACCTGGTGCACCCGGTTCCCGAAGCCGGATCGATATACAGTCAGGCCGCCGAGGCATTTCGCAGGATAGCTTCGGACCTTTCGGTGCCGATCTATTTCACACCGGGAAACCACGATATCGGGGATACACCCGTATCAGGTGCCCCTGCCGCCCCGACCACGCCGCCGATGATCGCGGCCTGGACGCAGGAGTTCGGGCCGCAATACCAAAGCATTGTCCATAAGGGCATCACATTTGTGATGTTTAATGCCCAATTGCTCAATTCGGGCCTGCCCGAGGAAGCAGAGCAGCGCCAATGGGTTGAGACCACGTTGAAACAGGCAACTGGGCGCATTGTCTTGGCCTATCATCATCCGGCCTATATCTGCACGCCAGATGAGGCTCCGCATTACGACAACACAGATCCTCCGGGCCGTGAGTGGCTGCTTGGATTGCTCAAGACACACAAAGTGGATCTGATGTTCTGCGGGCATGCCCACAACTTCTGGTATGACCGCGTTTTGGGGACTGACTATTACCTTGCCCCGTCAACCAGTTTCGTGCGGCAGGACTACAGCGAAATGCTGCGCGCCGCGCCGCCGGAAGATACCGAGTTTGGCCGGGATGACCGGGGAAAGCTTGGCTATTTCATCGTCAACATCTACGAAAATGGGCATACGGTTCAGATCGTCAGAACGCAGGGGGCAGAGCGGGGGGCCGAACAAGAGGCTGCACAGGCGTGTCCGGCAGGGCCAACCCCATTGGAAAACACGCGTCCACTCATCGGTTTCGACCTGCGGGCCAACTGGGCTGAAATCAGCGAAATCCCCCCGTCCGGCGGGTTGGATGAGTTCGACCGAAAACTGGCCCGTAATGACTATCCGCTGCTGGCCCTGATTGAGATGGGTATCCGCGATATCAGAATACCCCTGTCCGACATCCGGCGACCGGATCGCGTCGACAGGCTGAGGGCGCTGCACGGTTTGGGTATCCGCCCGACTTTATTCAGCTTTGGTGCCCCGACGGAGGCCGATGTTGGGTTGATCCAATCGTTGTATGGGGTCCTTACAGGCTGGGAGATCACCATCGACTGGGATAAGTTTGAAGACTGTCTACCCGCCATTTCGGTTGCGCAGGCGTTCACAGGGCTGCCGATCTATCTTTCCCGGATGAGGTCCAAAGACGATCTGGTAGCTGGATCAGTGTACTACCATGTGATCAATCACGGTTTTTCCGCATCTGATATCGGTATGCTGGACACATTGGCAGACTATCGGGACAAGGGAATATCGGGTGCTGTTTTCCGGCTTGGTTCTGATCAGGATGTGCCGCCGGGCTTGGCCGAGATCAATGCGGTCACATCGGCACGCGGTCTGCAGGCCTCGGTACATTTCAAATGCGGGGCCGCGAACCCGGCCGAACCTGCGACGGACCGGAAAAATCTGCTTGGACGTATCGAACAAGTGTTGGCGTTTTCTGAACGGTCCTCATCGACAAGGGTGTATTGCGATACGCTTGCGGATGTGGATCGCGGTTACTTCGCAAGAGTTGGCGCAATTGATCCCTGTGGCAATCCGACAGATGTATCTCGTCGCATTGCCGCCCACCACCAGATGCGGCCGCGTTCGGAACAATGACGGGTCAGTTGAGAAGCATTTGAGCTGTGAACGATACCTGAACCGCGGCTCCTATTGACGTTTAGGGCCGGGGGGCTTGGTCCACTTCCTCAATCATCCTTTCGTCGAAGACCTCGGCCGATGTTTTCCATCCGAGGGATTCGCGAGGAGTCGCGTTGAGGTGATCGCGGATCATTTTCAATTCATGATCTGACCGCTTGGATGTCGCGCTTCCCGGACAACCATCTTCGGACGCGTCGGTTGGTGTTCTCCACAAAGCCTTTTTGCCACGGTGAGGAGAGATCCCGGAACCAAGTTTGCGTTCCGATCTCCCCAGCGGGCAGGGTGGCCGGGTCTACAAACAGCGTGCCAAGGCCCGGGATAAATTCCGGCAAGGAAAGCACGTCGCTCACTTGCACATAAGGATCACCGGCGGGCGCATTCATAAGAGCATTTTCGTCATGCGCAGCGGCAAGCGTTGTGGTGGCGAACAACAGTCCGATTGCAGACACAGAGATTTTAGTCATGGGCTTGTCCTTTCCATAGTTCACATCCGGTGCGTCACAATTGGCACCTGTGTTATTGGATGCGCTGCGCGCGAAAAGGTTCCCAAGTATTTTCGATGGGTTTTTGATGGCCGGCCGCGTTGCGGTCAGCTGCGCGGAGTATTCCGGCGACCAGGATCGTATTTACGACGTTCATGCTTGGACTAGCTTTGCTAGTGGATGGCACTCCACCTCATTCCGAAATCCGACAGATGCCTTTGAACCCGTCCGGGATAGTCAGACACGATTGCGTCCACGCCCAGATCAATCATCTTGTCGATGTCTTCGTGTTCATTGACTGTCCACACTGCGACGCACAGGCCCAGCATCTTGGCAAGAGCCACGTTTTCAGCAGTCACATCCGCAAAATACGGACACCAAAGCGCACCGCCCGCTTCTTTGACCAACTTCGGAATTTCATCGCGACGACCGCGAAAGTCCGGACAAACTGCTTTTGATGAGTCTTCGCCCACATCGTCCGCGTTATCTGGAAGCTGCGTCAGGTACGAAGACGGCATATCGGGGGCCTGTCGCTGACATTCTTCTAAGAGAGTCCAGTCAAAACTGTGCAGAACCGCACGCGACGACATATCCTTGGCGCGAACGTCTTGAAGAACCCGGCCGACGAAGTTCTGTCTGTAAACCGCATCATGGGCCAAATCAGGATCAGACTTTAGTTCGAGCATCAGGCAGGCATCGCGGTATTTTGGGTCATCGACCAGTTCCAGCAGGTTCATCAGCGTTGGAACACGAACACCGTCCATTTGGGCCTGGTCTGGAAAACGACGACCATAGGCCGAATGCCCATCCAACCGTCCGATGTCGAATTGCTGCATCTGTTCGACGGTCAACGAGGAAACCTTTGGTTCTTCTCCCACCAAAAATCGACCATCGGCGTCTCGAAATGTCGGTGCGTGCAGTCGGTGGTTATGGGTTATGACCGGAACGCTATCTGCGGTCAGAACGACATCAAATTCCAGGAGCGGGACGCCGATGGACAGCGAAAAGTCAAAGCCAATCATACTGTTTTCTGGTAAAACGCCGCGTGCTCCCCGATGCCCCACAACCCGGATCAGGTTTTCACCGCCACGAAAGGCTTCAACCTGTGGAAACGTCATCAGTTTTGCAACCTTTCACCGGTTGAATGGTCAAACAGGTGCATATTTTCTGAGGCGATCGAAAACCGCATGTTCGGATGCTGGCCTTCGATTGGGTGGACACCTGGAAGGCTTATCGTAATCGCGTTGCCAGAGCCTTTGAGCTGACCGTGCAAAAGTGTGTTTGCACCCAACGGTTCCGCAATCTGAATCGTAGCTTCCAGCGGACCGTTTTCATCCAACAACAGATGCTCTGGCCGTATCCCCAACTTTACTGCGATATCAGGCCCCTGAGATGCGCCAACCTCAATTTCTCCGATCTTGACCGTCCCGTTTTCACGGCGGGCATCAAACACGTTCATCGCAGGGCTGCCAATAAACTGCGCTGAGAACAGAGTTCTGGGAGTTTCGTAAACTTCCAGTGGCGTTCCAATCTGCTCGGCGATACCGCCATTCATCACGATCATCCTGTCCGCCATCGTCATGGCCTCGACCTGGTCGTGCGTAACGTACAGGGAGGTGACTCCAAGCTTTTCCTGGAGTTCACGGATTTCCAGGCGCATCTGAACACGCAGTTTAGCATCGAGGTTCGAGAGTGGCTCATCAAACAGGAAGACTGCTGGTTCGCGGACAATGGCACGGCCCATGGCCACCCTTTGGCGTTGACCGCCCGACAGTTGTCTGGGCTTACGATCCAGCAAAGGTTCCAACTGCAATAGCTTGGCCGCGGCAGTCACCTTTTGATCGATCTGATCTTTGGGAAGTCCGGCAATCTTCAGGCCGTAACCCATGTTCTGACGCACGGACATGTGCGGGTAGAGCGCATAGTTCTGGAACACCATCGCGATGTCCCGATCCATAGGCTCTTTGTCGTTGGCCCGTTCCTCGCCGATCCGGATTTCCCCGGACGTAACCGTTTCCAGCCCTGCCACCATTCGCAGTAGCGTGGATTTACCGCAGCCCGAGGGGCCGACGATCACGATGAACTCTCCGTCTGCGATATTGACATCAATACCGTGGATCACATCCGTCGGGCCAAAACTCTTTTTGACGTTCTCTAGGGTTACTGTTGCCATTTCTTATTTCTCGCTATCGACAAGGCCGCGGACAAAGAGCTTTTGCATCGACACCACAACGATGACCGGTGGGATCATTGCCAGAATTGAGGTCGCCATGATTGTGGGCCAATGCGCAAAATCATCACCCGACGGGAACATCTGCTTGATGCCCATCACGATGGTGTTCATTTCAGGATCTGTAGTTATCAGCAGCGGCCACAGGTATTGGTTCCAGCCGTAGATGAACAAGATCACAAACAGCGCCGCGATATTGGTCCGGCTCATGGGCACCACGATGTCGATGAAGAACCGCATCGGTCGCGCGCCATCCACGCGGGCAGCTTCGGCCAGTTCATCAGGGATCGTCAGGAAGAACTGACGGAACAGAAATGTCGCCGTTGCTGAGGCAATCAACGGAAAGATCAGACCGTAATAACTGTTGAGCATGCCAAACCCGGCCACAACCTCGAAGGTTGGAACAATCCGCACCTCGACCGGCAGCATCAGGGTCAGGAAGATCAGCCAGAAAAACGTCGTACGGCCGGGAAACTTGAAGTAGACAATCGCAAAAGCGGACAGCAGCGAGATGATGATTTTGCCCACCGCGATGCCAATTGCCATCACCAGGCTGTTGAACAGCATCGTTGCAACGGGCACGTTTACACCCGAGAACAGCGCCGCTTTGTAGTTCACCCAGAACTGATCACCCGGCACCACGGGCATTGGCGGAGAAACGATATCGGCCTGGGTCACGGTCGAGGCTACAAAGGCCAACCAGATCGGGAAAAAGATGATCAAAACGCCTAGGATCATGAAGGCGTGGGTGAACCAGATGCCTACGCCGCGTTTTTCGACCATTCCGTGTTGTTGGGCTGCCATCAGTAATGCACCCTCTTTTCCACGTATTTGAACTGAATGACGGTCAGCAGGCCGACAACAATCAGCAGGATGACAGATTGTGCCGATGATGACCCAAGATCCTGACCAACAAACCCATCTGAGAAGACCTTGTAGACTAGGATCGTCGTCGCCTGTTGTGGGCCTCCGCCAGTGATCGTGTGGATCACTCCGAAGGTCTCAAAGAAGGCATAGACAACATTCACTACCAGCAGGAAGAATGCAGTCGGAGACAGCAGCGGCAGCACAATCGTGAAAAACCGGCGCCAGAAATGCGCGCCGTCAATCGCCGCCGCTTCGATGACCGAGCGGGGAACGGATTGCAGCGCTGCAAAGAAAAACAGGAAGTTATAGCTGATGCGGCCCCAGGCCGAGGCTACAACAACCAACCCCATAGCTTCGGTGTCGTTCAGGACATGGTTCCAGTCATAGCCAAGTTGGCTGAGATACCACGCCACCACGCCAACGCGTGTATTGAACATGAACAGCCACAGCACACCAGCCACAGCAGGGGCTACTGCATAGGGCCAGATCAGCAATGTCCGATATACGCCTGACCCTTTGATCAGGCGGTCTGCAATGACTGCCAGAAACAATGCCGGAATCATCGAGCAGAGAGTCACAAGCGTCGAAAACACGGCCGTCGTAACGAAAGATGCGCGATAATACTTGTCGCTCAGCAGGAACTCAAAGTTGCCGAGCCCCACAAACTGCGACGACAGACCGAACGGGTCGGGAATGAACAGGGACTGCCACACCGCCTGACCGGCGGGATAAAAGAAGAAGACGGCGGAAATGATGACCTGTGGGGCGATCAGCGCCAATGGCAATAGCCAGCCGCGAAAGGTGACGCGTTTTTCCATCCTGAATTTCCACCGAAGAAAGATAATGCGGGCCCGAAAAGGGCCCGCATGAAGTTATGACTTATTGATTGGCGGATTCGAAGCGGCGCAGCAGCGCGTCACCACGTTCCTTCGCGCTATCCATCGCTTCCTGAGCAGTTTTCTCACCGGCCCAGACGGCCTCAAGCTCTTCGTCGATGATACCGCGGATCTGGTCGAATGATCCCAGACGCAGACCTTTGGAATTCGCGGTCGGCTCTTTCGCTGTCATCTGGATCACAGCGATGTCGGTGCCGGGGTTTTCGTCATAAAAACCTGCCGCACGGGTCGCATCACCCGCTTCGGCCGTGATCGGAAGGTAGCCGGTGTTCTGGTGCCAGGCCGACTGCACGTCAGACGATGACAGGAAGCTCAGGAACTCTCCGACGCCCTTGTACTCCTCAGGGTCATGACCTTCCATTACCCAAAGGGATGCGCCACCGATAATGGTGTTCTGAGGCTCACTTGTGACGGCTTCCCAGTAGGGCAGCGGGCGGACGTCAAAGTCGAATTCGGCCTCTGCCTTGATGCCCGCGTAACCTGCCGAACTTTCAGTGAACAATGCGCATTCGCCTGACCGGAAGTTCGCCCCGCCTTCGTTTCTGCGACCGGTATAGATGAACTTGCCATCCTTGGCCCAGTCACCCATCGCGGTCAGGTGTGCCACCTGCGCCGGACCGTTCAGCATCAGTTCGGTATCCAGACCGGCAAAACCGTTGTCCTGAGATGCGAACGGAACGTCGTGATAGGCCGACATGTTCTCAAGATGGATCCAGCTCTGCCATGCGGTGACCAGCGGGCAGTCTTCGCCCCCGGACTTGAGCTGTTCAAGTACGTCTCCAACCTTTTCCCACGTGGACAGATCCGTGTCTGGATCAACGCCGGCCGCTTCGAACGCGTCTCGGTTGACCCAAAGAACTGGCGTGGATGAGTTGAAGGGCAGCGAAAGCATGTCCCCGTCAGTGGTTGTATAGTATCCTTTGACGGCACCAATATACGCGTCGGGATCAAAAGACGCGCCACTTTCAGCCATCACTTCGTAGACCGGCCTGATTGCACCTTCGGCTGACATCATCGTTGCCGTGCCGACCTCGAATACCATCAGGATTTGCGGCTGCTCACCCGCGCGGAAGGCAGCGATGCCCGCATTCAGGGTTTCCGAGTAGTTGCCCTTGTGGCTTTCAACCACGACATACTCGTCCTGACTGGCGTTGAACTCTTCCACTTGGGCTTTGACAAGCTCACCAAGGCGGCCGGTAAAGGCGTGCCAGAACTGAACCTCGGTTTGTGCCATTGCCGCCACTGGGGACAATGCAGTTGTTACGGCGAGAGCGCCGAGAAAATTCTTTTTCATGATTCCTCCCATGCATCAGGTTCGATGCTTCGTTGAATACCGACCGCAACGGGTAAACGGCACACATGACGATTTCACGACGTTAACGTTACAGGAATATAATTCAAGCCCAATTTACTGGATAAAAAAATAACATAGTGTTATGAGGCGAGGCGGCAGATTGGGATCGGTAATGAGTCAAATTCTTAGGGTCCGGCAGTTAGAAGCCCTTATGGCTGTCACCACCAACGGCTCTGTCACGGCGGCAGCGACCGACCTGGGGGTGAGCCAGCCAGCCGTCAGCAGGTTGCTTTCGGATCTTGAAAAGTCACTTGGGTTTCAGCTTTTCGATCGCCGCGAAGGCCGGTTGGTGCCAACGCAGGAGGTTCGGTATCTTTTGCCCAGCGTTGAGCGTGTTCTGGAATTGATGAGGCAAATCTCTGACGTCAGCCAGGACATCACGCAGCGCAAGGCAGGGCACATCCGTGTTGCATGCCTGCCCGGTTTCGCCACCAGCCATTTGCCCGACGTTGTCGCCAGATTCTTGAAAGATCGGCCTGGCGTCACCCTGACGATTGAACCTGACAGACCCGAGCGCATTCTCGAATGGATGATCGGCGAGCAGTATGATTTCGGGATCACCGACAGCTTTAACGGTCACCCCGCTGTCGAAAGCTGGGATATCGAGGTCCGGACGGTTTGTGTGTTTCCCACCGGAAGTGATTTGGAAAACCTCTCTGAGGTTACACCGACGGACCTCGTAAACAGCAAAATTATCCACACACGACGCGACAGCGACTTTTTCGGGCGGCTCTCAAAAGCGTTTCAAAGTGCCAACGTGGAATTGAATTCCCATATTGAAGTCAGGCAGTTCACGGCGGCATGTGAATTGGCTGTGAAAGGCGTTGGCGTTTCCGTCGTGAGCGAACTGGACGCCGTCCAATACGCAGCCCACGGGTTAAGCTATCGACCGTTTAAGCCATTTCTGCCGCATACTCTTTCTCTTGTTCGCCCGATTTTGAAACAACCGTCACTGGTGACCCTGGAATTCATCGAACAGTTTCGAGACAGCCTTGAGCCTTTCAAGGCAGAATAGGGCGGTTGAAATTAAATGTTGCAACCGGTTGCAAAAATATTGATTGTGTCACCTGAGAATTGATTCGGGGGACCGTATGTTGAAGATCGGATTGCTGGGGGCCGGACGTATTGGTCGCGTGCATGCGGAAGCGATTTCGGCACACCCCCAAACCGAATTGACGGCTATTTCAGACGCGGTGAATAATGCCGCTGTCGGTCTGGCTGCTGAGTACGGCGCGAGGGTGCAAAGCTCTGACGAGATTATCGGTGATTCAACGATTGATGCGGTTCTGATCGCAACGCCTACCGATACGCATTCCGACTTGATCGAAGCGGCAACGCAGGCCGGCAAAGCGGTTCTGTGCGAAAAACCCGTCGATCTGGACCTTGAGCGAGCGAAGATTTGCCAAAAAGCTGCAGGCGCGACTGGTCAACCGGTCATGCTTGGCTTCAACCGTCGCTTCGATCCCAATTTCCAGGCGCTAAAAGCTGCCTATGATGGTGGGGAGGTCGGGAAAGCTGAGCTGTTGTCCATCACGTCGTTTGATCCGGCGCCGCCTCCGGTAAGTTATGTCAAGGTATCGGGCGGGTTGTTCCGGGACATGATGATTCATGATTTTGATATGGCCAACTACCTGACGGGGCAAATTCCTGTCACCATTTCAGCCGTGGGAACCTCGGTCGTCGATCCGGAAATAGGGCAGGCCGGTGACGTGGATACGGCTGTGGTAACAATGGCTTACGCGGATGGTAGCCTCGCTGTAATCAAGAACTCGCGGCGGGCAGCATACGGATATGATCAACGGGTCGAACTGCTAGGCTCAAGAGGCCTTTTGCAGGCGCATAATGTCCTTGAGAATTCAATTGTTAAATCAACGGCCGACGGTGTGACCGGAGCGAAGCCAACATACTTCTTTCTTGAACGCTACATGGCCGCTTACCGCGCCGAATGGGATGCGTTTACGCGCGCCATTCAGTCCGGCTCGGACGTGCCGGTAACACTTGAGGATGGTGTCGCGGCGTTGGCGATGGCAGAAGCCGCAACGCGCTCGGCAAAGTCCGGAAGGCCGGTTGCGATGGAGGAAGTTTTTTGAAACCGGTTGCAAAATGATCGGATATCCGGAAACTGAAGGAAGCCCGATCACCGATCGGAGCAGACGAGATTCGGTTTAGCCGAATGGCCGGGCAGACCCGGCACCAAGATTGAATTTTCTATTGGGAGGAATGGAAATGAAAAAAATCGTAAAAGGTGTGCTGATGGCCAGCGCAGTCGCATTTGCCGGCGCCACAGGCGTTGCGGCAGAAGGCGAGAAATATATTCTGGTCAGCCATGCTCCGGACAGCGACAGCTGGTGGAACACCATCAAGAACGGTATTGCACTGGCGGGCGATCAGATGGGTGTCGAGGTTGAATATCGCAACCCGCCCACCGGCGACCTTGCCGACATGGCGCGGATCATCGATCAAGCCGCCGCTTCGGGACCCAATGGTATCATCACTACGCTGGCCGATCCGGACATTCTGGAAGGTCCGATCAAAGCCGCCGTGGATTCCGGTATCGACGTCATCATCATGAATACTGGCACGCCGGAAAAGGCGCGCGAAGTTGGTGCGCTGATGTATGTCGGCCAGCCGGAGTATGACGCTGGATTGGCCGCTGGCCAGCGCGCCAAAGACGATGGCATTGGCTCGTTCCTGTGCGTAAACCACTATATCGTGCAGCCATCCAGCCAAGAACGCTGCCAGGGCTTTGCAGACGGTCTGGGCATCGAATTGGGCGAGCAGATGATCGACGCGGGTCAAGACCCGGCCGAGATCAAGAACCGCGTTCTGGCCTACTTGTCGGCAAATCCCGACACTGACGCCGTTCTGACGCTTGGCCCGACATCGGCTGACCCGACCATTCTGGCGTTGGAAGAAAACGGCATGGCCGGTGACATCTACTTCGGCACCTTCGATCTGGGTGGTGAAATCGTCAAAGGCATCAAAAGCGGTGTGATCCAGTGGGGCATCGACCAGCAGCCCTTCCTGCAGGCTTACCTGCCAGTCGTCGTGATGACGAACTACCACCGTTACGGCGTTCTGCCGGGCAACAACATCAACTCTGGCCCTGGTTTCGTGACCGCTGACGGGCTGGAAAAGATCGAAGAGTTCGCGGGCGAATACCGCTGATCTTCAAAACGGTGCGGACGCCGAATGTGTGTCCGCACCACCTGATGCAAGCATTCAGACGAACGCGCCAAGGAGGCAACAATGGCTGAGTCAGCGCAATCCGCAGTCGGTGGTGACGAGCGGGTAAAAGAGATCTCACCCCTGCGCCAGGCCCTGATACGCCCCGAATTGGGCGGAATGGTCGGCACAGTCGCGGTATTCACGTTTTTCCTGCTGTTTGCTTTTGACAGCGGCATGTTCACCAGTCAGGGCGTGATGAACTGGTCCGTGGTTTCCGCGCAGTTCATGATCATCGCTGTTGGAGCCTGTTTGCTTATGATCGCGGGTGAGTTTGACCTTTCCGTCGGCTCCATGATCGGGTTCGCGGGCATGATGATCGCGATTTTCTCGGTCACTCTTAGCTGGCCGGTCTGGGTTGCCATCATAGTGACCTTTGTACTTTGCGTCTCGATTGGGGCGCTGAACGGCTTTATCGTCGTGCGCACGGGTTTGCCCAGTTTTATCGTAACGCTGGCCTTCCTGTTCATCCTGCGTGGCTTTACCATTTTCCTGCCGCAAACCATTGAGCGGAAGACCATCATTGGCGGCATCCGGGATGTAGCCGATGGCGATTGGCTGGCATCGGTGTTTGGCGGCAAGATAGGGCAGGGCTTTTTCGTCTGGTTGGGTGATAATGACCTAATCGGAACTTTTGAACGCGGCACGCGCGAGGGTCAGCCGGTGGTTGACGGTATCCCAATGCTGATTATTTGGGCCATCGCGCTTATCATCTTTGGCCATGTGCTTCTGACCAAAACAAAATTCGGCAACTGGATCTTTGCCTCTGGCGGTGACGCTGAGGCTGCCCGAAACTCAGGTGTTCCAGTCAACAGGGTCAAAGTTTTGATGTTCATGTTCACCGCATTCTGCGCGACGGTTTTTGCGACTTGTCAGGTGATGGAATTCGGTTCTGCCGGTGCAGATCGCGGGTTGCTGAAGGAATTCGAGGCAATCATCGCCGTGGTGATCGGCGGCGCGCTGCTGACCGGCGGTTATGGCTCGGTCCTTGGGGCGGCACTTGGTGCCCTGATCTTTGGTGTGGTGCAGCAGGGGCTGTTCTTTGCCGGGGTCGAAAGCTCTCTGTTCCGGGTGTTTCTGGGCGTGATCCTGTTGGGTGCCGTGATCCTGAATACCTACATCCGTCGCATCATCACAGGAGAACGCTGAGATGACCGAAGATACCAATTTCCATCACGGTGATGTGCAGGGTCAGGATCCGATCATCCGGATGATCGACATTGAAAAACACTTTGGCTCTGTGATCGCTCTGGCTGGGGTCAGCTTTGATCTGAAACCGGGTGAGTGTCACTGCCTTCTGGGTGACAATGGCGCGGGTAAATCGACCTTCATCAAGACTATGTCCGGGGTCCATAAGCCGACAGCTGGCGAGATCATCTTTGAAGACAAGCCTATGCATTTTGAGGACCCGCGTGATGCTATCGAAGCCGGGATCGCAACAGTGCACCAACATCTGGCTATGATCCCGCTGATGAGCGTCAGCCGCAACTTCTTCATGGGCAATGAACCCACGCGCAAAGTCGCCGGGATCAGCTTTTTCGACAAGAAGTTGGCCGACGAAATCACCATGGAAGAGATGCGCAAAATGGGCATCAACTTGCGTGGTCCCGATCAGGCTGTGGGTACGTTGTCAGGTGGTGAGCGTCAGACGGTCGCGATTGCACGTGCCGTGCATTTTGGCGCTAAGATCTTGATTTTAGACGAACCGACATCGGCTCTTGGCGTGCGCCAGACTTCGAACGTTTTGGCGACCATCGACAAAGTGCGCAGTCAGGGTGTGGGTGTGGTGTTTATCAGCCACAATGTCCGTCACGCGCTGGCGGTCGGCGATCGGTTTACGGTGTTAAACCGGGGTAAAACTCTGGGCACGGCCATACGGGGTGAGATTTCGCCCGAAGAACTACAGGACTTGATGGCAGGCGGTCAGGAACTGGCCCAGCTGGAAGGGTCTTTGGGCGGAACGGTCTGACGCGGTCCCGCGCAGACCCAGCTTTCGAAAAACTGGTATTCAACGGACTGGCCGGGTGGCCTTGAGTTGAAAGGAATCAATATGGGCAAAACTATCAGACTGACCGCAGCGCAAGCTCTGGTTCGCTATCTGGGCGCGCAGATGAATGAGGCCGGAGAGCCGTTTATCGCAGGTGTCTGGGCTATTTTCGGCCATGGAAACGTGGCTGGCCTGGGCGAGGCGCTGCATGCTGTGAAAGACAGCCTGCCGACCTATCGCGGCCATAACGAACAGACGATGGCGCATTGTGCCATCGCTTACACCAAACAGATGCGGCGATCACGGGCGATGGCGGTGACCTCGTCCATCGGACCGGGCGCGACCAACATGGTGACAGCCGCCGCTTTGGCGCATGTAAACCGGTTGCCGGTGTTGATCATCCCCGGGGATATCTTCGCGACGCGCGGTCCTGATCCTGTGTTGCAGCAGATCGAGAGCTTTGGCGACGGTACGGTCAGCGCAAACGACTGTTTCAAACCCGTCAGCCGTTATTTCGACCGCATCTCGCGGCCCGAGCACCTGCTGACCGCGTTGCCGCGGGCGTTCCGCACGATGACCGACCCCGCTGATTGTGGGCCGGCGACTTTGGCCTTCTGTCAGGACGTTCAGGCCGAGGCCTATGACTATCCTGAAAGCTTCTTTGAGCCGCGCGTCTGGTATCAGCGTCGCATTCGCCCCGACGAAGGCGAACTGGCCCGCGCCGTCGCTGCCATCAAAGCCGCAAAGCGCCCGGTCATCGTGGCCGGGGGCGGAGTTCACTATTCGGGCGCGACGGACGCGTTGCAGAGTTTCGTGGAAACGCACAATATCCCGATCACCGAGACACAGGCAGGCAAATCCGCCCTGGCATGGGATCATCCACTGAACCTTGGACCCGTGGGCGTGACCGGTGGCGAACCGGCAAACTCGGTCTGCGCTGAGGCTGATCTGGTATTGGCAGTTGGCTCTCGCCTGCAGGATTTCACGACCGGCTCATGGGGTTTGTTTTCGAACCCACAGCGCGAAATGATTTGCCTGAATACCGCTGCCTATGATGCTGAAAAGCACGGCGCGATGCCCCTGCAGTCAGATGCGCGCGTTGGGCTTGAGGAGCTGGGTTCTGCTTTGCAAGGATACCGTGCCGATCCTGTGGCAGATACGCTTAAGGCGGATTGGTACGGCAAGGTCGACAAACTGACCGATGCCCCTGGCGACGGCAATGCGCTGCCGACCGATATGCAGGTGGTTGGTGCGGTTCAGCGAGCCTCGAACAACGATACTGTCGTCATGTGCGCGGCGGGCACCATGCCCGGAGAACTACACAAGCTGTGGAAGGCGCCGCGCCCGGGTGCCTATCACATGGAATATGGTTTCAGTTGCATGGGGTATGAGATTGCCGGAGCTATGGGCATCAAGATGGCCCAACCAGATCGCGACGTGATCTGCTTTACCGGTGACGGGACCTATATGATGGCGAACTCGGAAATGGCTTCGGCTGCGATGATGGGTGTCTCGTTCACTGTGGTCATCACCGACAATCGCGGCTTTGGCTGTATCAATCGTCTGCAGATGGGCACAGGGGGAGCCGAGTTTAACAATCTGCTGGATCATGCTGTGCACGAGACCCCCTCGGCCATCGATTTCGCGGCCCACGCTGCGGCAATGGGCGCGACCTCGGTCAAGGTCAGCTCGATTGCGGAACTGGAAGACGCGCTCGCCAAGCGTGGCGAAATCAACGGGCCTTACGTGGTGGTCATCGACACCGACCCGTACCCGTCGACCGAATATGGCGGCACGTGGTGGGAAGTGGCGGTGCCCGAGGTCAGCATCCGCCCCGAAGTGAATGAAAAACGCGCAGCCTATGAGCTGGCGATTAAGGAAAGAAACACGAAATGAGCGTGAAAATCGGGATTTCTCCGATCGCCTGGCAGAATGATGACCTGCCGGACCTGACGGCGGCGTACACGATGGAACAGGCGCTGAAAGAGGCGCGCGAGATCGGGTACACCGGTGTGGAGCGTGGTCAACGGATGCCCAGCGATACCGAAGGGTTGCGTGCCTATCTGGAAGGCAATGACATCGCGCTCTGTGGCGGTTGGTGCTCGGGTGCCTCGCTAGTCAATGATTTCGCAGCAGAACGTGAGGCTGTGCGGGAACAGGTTGAGCAGTTTGTCGCCCTGAACAGCCCTTGCATCGTCTATGCCGAATGCTCAAACACCGTTCAGGGCCAAGCGGGTACGCCGGTGAACAACCGACCCAGGCTGTCCAAGGACGAAGTGTTGGCATATGCCGCCAAGATCACCGAGCTGGCCAAATGGATGGCCGATCAGGGGATGCCGATGGCCTATCACCATCACATGGGTACCATCATCGAGACCGAAGATGACGTGAACTGGTTGATGGAAGGTTCGGGCACGGAGGTGAACCTGTGCTTTGACACAGGACACTTGTTGTTTGGCGGCGGCGATGTGATGGCGACCCTCAAACGCTGGGGCGATCGTGTGCA
Organism: Ruegeria sp. CDSA033; assembly: GCF_059612305.1. Lineage (NCBI taxonomy): Bacteria > Pseudomonadati > Pseudomonadota > Alphaproteobacteria > Rhodobacterales > Roseobacteraceae > Ruegeria > Ruegeria sp. CDSA033. The sequence goes on from NZ_JBXWQI010000011.1 coordinate 50,294, forward strand.
TCACGTGCATTTCAAAGATATCCGCCCGGCTGTGGTGCAGGACGTAAAGGAGAATGATCGCAGCTTTCTCGATGCGGTCGTCGCTGGAGCATTCACCGTGCCAGGTGACGGATGTATCGACTTTCAGGCCGTGGCGAATGCGCTCAAAACCTTGGATTACAACGGATGGATCGTTGTCGAGGCCGAACAGGACCCGGCCAAGGCTCCGCCATACGAATATTCTAAGAAAGGCTACGAGCATATTCTCGACGTCTGCAGGCGGGCAGGATTGGAGGTCCAGGCGTAACTACTCTCCCTACGGGGTTAACACCGAAGCCATGAAAAGGAGAAGATCATGGTAAATCAGCAGCTAGGTTTTGTCGGCTATTTCGACCGGGAATCCTGTGATCTGGATGAATTCAAGGTGTTGACCTCGCAGAACCTTACAGCCGATGTCGCCCCGTACGCCGCCACGATCGAAAAGAACGTTCCAGTCTATGACATGGACGAATTGCGCCCTCCGCTGGAAAACGTAGGTAAGCGCAAGGCTCTGCTGGCTGAGTGGGGCCATGTGTTGGACAAATCGTCGGGCGTAATCGTTCTGAAACGTGCGTTCGCCGATACGTCCGTGATTGACCGCGCAACCGATGTCTTTCGCCAGATCATAGTTGACGAAAGACAAAGCGGCGCGGGAGAGGGCGACCACTTTGCGGCGTCCGGGGCCAATGATCGGATCTGGAACGCCATCCAAAAGCAATGTCTGCGCGACCCCGAGGGTTTTGCCCTTTATTTCGGGAACACGGCTGTTGCTGCAGCCTGCGAGGCGTGGTTGGGGCCAAACTATCAGGTCACGGCACAGATCAATCAGGTGCGTCCGGGTGGTAAAGCGCAGCAGGCGCATAGGGACTACCATCTTGGATTCCAGAGCGCAGAAAGTGCTGCGCGCTATCCAGTGCACGCACATCTTGTTACGGCATCACTGACATTGCAGGGGGCGATTGCCCATTGCGACATGCCGGTCGAAAGCGGGCCAACCAAGCTGCTGCCGTTCTCGCAGCTTTATCCGCCGGGCTATCTGGCGTTTCATGACGAGGGTCATCGCGAGTATTTCGAAGACAGCTACATCCAACTGGCGCTGGACAAGGGCGATGCTGTGTTCTTCAACCCGGCACTGTTCCATGCGGCTGGTGAAAATCGCAGTGCGGATATCGACCGGATGGCGAACCTGTTGCAAATCTCATCCGCTTTTGGTCGCGCGATGGAAACCGTTGACCGGCGGTCCATGTCTGAGGCGGTGTTTCCTTCGCTTATTGCGTTGAAACAACGCAGACAGATGAAAGGGGCCGAACTGGATGCAGCCATCGCGGCTACGGCAGAGGGATACCCGTTCCCGACCAATCTGGATACGGACCCACCGGTCGGCGGCAACGCCCCGGAAAGTCAGGCCGATATTTTACGTCGTGCTGTGTCTGAAGGCTGGACCGAACAACAACTGACCGAAACATTCTCGGCGCTGCAAACAAGGCAAGCTGCCTGAAGGAATACGGGCGGGCATTCCAAGCCCGCCCCACACGGAGAAAAACACATGGCCGACCTGCTCAAAAAGCCCTTTGGGACCAGAGGTAAAGTGCATGACATCACTCCGGCAAGTGCCGGGTGGCGCTATGTGGGGTTTGGGCTTTACCACCTTCGGGCAGGCGATACAGTGGCCGAGGCAACGGGTGATCGCGAGGTCATTCTGGTCATGGTCGAGGGCAAGGCCCGCATCGCCGGAGCTGAGCGGGACTGGGGTGTTCTGGGCGATCGGATGAACGTTTTTGAGAAGACGCCGCCGCACTGTCTTTATCTGCCGAACGGCACAGAATGGACGGCCACAGCCGAAACGGATTGCGTGATTGCGGTGTGTACAGCCCCGGGCAAGAGTGGCCACTCTGCGCGACGCATCGGCCCCGAAGGCATTACTTTGACCGAGCGCGGCAAGGGCGTAAATACGCGCTATATCAACAACATCGCGATGGAGAATGAGGACTATGCTGATAGCTTGCTGGTGACCGAAGTGTTTACGCCAAACGGGCATTGGTCATCGTATCCCAGCCATCGACATGATGAAGATGATTTTCCGCGGATCACCTATCTGGAAGAGACCTACTATCACCGTCTGAACCCGGCGAACGGGTTCGGGATTCAGCGCGTCTATACCGATGACGGGCAGTTGGATGAGACTATGGCTGTTTCCGATGACGATGTTGTTTGCGTGCCCCGCGGTCATCACCCATGCGGCGCACCCTATGGGTTCGAGATGTATTATCTGAACGTTATGGCCGGACCGCTGCGCAAATGGCGCTTTGTTCCGGCCCCCGAAGTTGAATGGATCATGGAGCGCGACGCGTAACGCACACGCTTACCTTTGCACAGGGGAACCAAAGGCCCGAATGACCATGCGGGCTGCTGCCTCAACCGGGTCGTGGGTTTCTTTCAGGATCGTCACGCGGTCAAATCTGTCAGGGTCTCGGTTGACTGCCTCGCGCAGCGCGTTGCCAAATGCCATGCGCAGTTCTGTCCCGATATTGAACTTGCAGATCGACGTTTCCCGCGCCAACCGGCTGCGTTGTTCCACAGGCACGCCAGAGCCGCCATGAATGACCAACGGAACACTTGTCGCAGCGTCGATTTCGGCTATGCGAGCCTCGTCCAATCCGCCTTCTTTGTCTTGTTGCAGATGGACGTTTCCGACTGAGATGGCCATCGCGTCAACGCCGCTTTCACGAGCGAACTGCGCGGCCTCGTTTGGGTCTGTCCCGTTCGATCCTTCGCCGCCGGAATAGCCTACAAAGCCGATCTCACCTTCGCAGGAAATACCGGCCGCGTGGGCCATTTCGGCAATGGCAGCAGTTTCGTCGATGTTTTGCTGCAGCGGCTTTCGCGACCCGTCAAACATGAGCGATGTGAACCCGCTGTCCAATGCGATCTTGCAGTCCTCGAATGTATAACCGTGATCTAGATGGGCCACGACCGGAACCGAGGCATTTTCCGCAAGGAAATGAAACATCTTGCCCAGAACAGGCAGGGGTGTGTGCTCGCGGCAGCTTGGACCAGCCTGAAGGATCACCGGCGCATTTTCCGCCTCGGCTGCGGCTACATAGGCGCGCATATCCTCCCATCCCAGCGTAACAAGCCCGCCAACAGCGTAGCCGTTTTCGTATGCGGGGGTGAGGACGTCTTTGAGTGTGGCGAGGGTCATTTGAATTTGGCAATCATGTCTTTGATGCCTGGAATGGTCTCGACCTGATAGGCATGGGTTGGTTGGAAGTACTGGACCAGAGAACGCTGAGTCAGACCGCCAAGGATGGTGAAATAGTACATCTCGTATCCCGGCAGAACACAGCAGGGGTGATAGCCCTTGTCGATGCAGATCGTTGAGCCGTCGACGATGTGATAGGCGTCGCCCGGTTCGTTGTCCTCACGCTGCAGCATCTGAAGGCCCGACCCCCAGTTGGGTTTGAAACGGAAATTGTAGGTCTCGTCGTGCCGCGTCTCGTAGGGCAGGCGGTTCGTGTCATGCTTGTGGCTGGGGAAGCCGGACCAGCCACCCTGACCCACGGTGAACAGCTCACTGATCAGCAGGCGACCCACCTTGTCGTGCTGTTTTTGACCGAGGATGTGTTTGATTTTGCGATGCGTTTTAGTGTCGTCGCTGCCGTATTGCACAAGGTCATGTTCACGCACATCGAACGGATCCAGCACCTTGTCGTACTTGGCGCCCGCTATGAAGATTTCGGTTTCATCCGACACACAGACCAGTTGGACCTTAGCGCCGACCGGCACATAAACGCCTTCCGGATCCCCATCCCAGACGTCTTCGCCCCGCTTGCCCAGCTTGGCGAACTGCTCGCCTTCGACATCGACATCGACACTGCCCGTGGCGGGCACGATACACGTCTCATAACCGGGCACCTGATATTCAAACGCTTCGCCCTTTTTCAGTTTGACGATGTTGAAGTAATTCAGCGGAACCGTTGGATCATCGGCGTCGACGATCGGTTTGTTCTGATTGTCATAGGGAGCGATATGCATGAGGGTTTCCTATGTCGTTGGGCCGGGATGAGACGCAAGAAACGCGTCCAGTTCCGACGTTGTGGGCATGGCCGGGGCGCAGCCGGGCTTGGACACGACGATTGAGGCGCAGGCTGAGCCGCGCATAACCGCTTCTTTAGGCTCGCTTCCAGCGGCGATCGAGGCCAGCAGGCCGGCCATGAAACTGTCGCCAGCGCCGTTGGGTTTGACGGCCTCTACCGGATAGATGCCGGTTTCGATTTCCTGACTATCCACCAGAGTTACCGCGCCTTTTTCGCCCATCTTATAGATCACGATCCGGCCCGGTTTCGCCGCCAACTCCTTGGCTTTAGCGAAGCCTTTGTCGATGCCGCCGGCCATGAACCCAAATTCTTCGTCATTGCCGACGATTAGATCGCTTGCTTCGCCCGCGCGCGACAGGACTTCGGCGGCAACCTCAGGTGATGGCCAGCTGTAGGGACGGTAGTCTATGTCAAAAATTACCGGCAACCCCGCCTTGCGGGCGTTGTCGAACGCGCGAAACGTGGCGCTGCGCGAGGGTTCAGCGGCAAACACCGTTCCGGCAGATATCACGGCTGAAAATTTGCCGTAGTCGACCTTGTCCATGTCATCCTCGGTCACCTGAAAGTCGACTGCGCCGTTGCGGTAGATGACATTCTGAAATTCTTCGATCCGGCTTTCGTAAACGGCCAGAGACATGCGGTATTCACCACAGACGACGCGGATATAGGACGTGTCTACACCGTAGTGAGCAAGTTTATTCAGGCAGAAGCGGCCAACCGCATCATCTGAGACCGAAGTGATCAAGGATGCCTGGCTGCCCAGCTTGACCAGCCCCGCGCAGATATTTGCCGATGACCCGCCCAGATCGGCGTGAAACGTGTCGGCGTCTTCGCTTTTAACACCAACGGGTTCGGCATACAGGTCCATGCCCGCGCGTCCAAAGACCGCGAACCGGTTTCCTTTGATACCGTCTATCAAAGCGCTCACGTCATGTCCTCCGGCAAAAATGGGCTGGCGAGGATCGTTGGTCCTTGCGTTGAATCGATTCACACGATACTGATTTTGCAACCGGTTGCAAATACATTGTTCGGAGCCGTTGCAGATGCCTGAAATCGGAATTGGAATAATCGGCGGTGGCTATATGGGCAAAGCTCATTCAGTCGCGATGTCAGCCGTAGGCGCAGTGTTCAACACAGCCTTGCGGCCACGACTTGAGATGATCTGCGCCTCCACACCCGAAAGCGCCGAGCGATACCGCGCGGCTTACGGCTTTCGTCGCGCGACCTCGGATTGGTCAGTGCTGGTCAATGACCCGGCAGTGGATGCTGTCGTGATTGCCTCGCCTCAAACAACGCACAGACAGATTGCAGAGGCCGCGTTAGCCTTGGGCAAGCCTGTGTTGTGCGAAAAACCCCTCGGATCTTCTTTGGATGATGGGCGCGCAATGGTTGCCGCGGCCGAAGCCACGGGCGTCACCAATATGGTCGGGTTCAACTACGTCAGAACGCCCGCAACACAGTTTGCCCGTCAGTTGATCGCCAACGGTGAATTGGGGGACATAACCTGGTTTCGCGGCGAGCATACCGAGGACTTCTATGCCGACCCCGACGCCCCGGCTACATGGCGGACGTCCGGAATGGCCAACGGCACGATCGGGGATCTTGCCCCACATATGATCAACGGTGCTTTGGCCCTGATCGGTCCGATTGTCGAGGTTATGGCCGAAGTCGAAACGGTTCATAGTGAACGCCCAGGCGGCACTGTCACCAATGATGACCACGCGCAGATCATGTGCCGGTTTGCCGGTGGTGCGATGGGCAATATCTATGTCAGCCGCATCGCGACAGGTCGAAAGATGGGCTATGCCTATGAAATTACAGGCACCAAAGGCGCAATCCGGTTCGATCAGGAAGATCAGAACGCCCTGTGGCTTTATCGACGCGAAGGACCAGAGGAAGAAAGAGGTTTCACTAAGATCCTGACGGGTCCGGCGCACCCCGATTACGAGCCTTTCTGTCAGGGCCCCGGTCATGGAACAGGTTATCAGGACCAGATCATCATTGAGGCCAAAGATTTTCTTGAGGCCATTTACACTGGCAAATCAATCTGGCCCACATTCCGAGATGGGCATGAGGTCAACTGCGTTCTGGCCGCCGCGTTGAAATCTTCAGAGCAGCGGCAGTGGCAGGACGTCAGTACCGTCTGAACACAAAAACTAAGAGATCATCTAAGAGAGACGAGAACCATGGCAAAGCTGAAATGGGGCATGATTGGTGGTGGTGAAGGCAGTCAGATCGGACCCGCACACCGGTTAGGAGCGTTGGCGGATGGGATGTTTGAATTCGCTGCGGGTGCTTTGGATCACCGACCCGATGTTGGGCGGGAATATGCGCAAAGATTTGGCGTGGCGACGGATCGCGCCTATGGCGACTGGCAGGAAATGCTGGCCGGGGAAAAGGACCGTCCCGACCGGGTTGATCTGGTGACAATCGCCACTCCGAACTCCACCCACTTTGAGATTGCCAAAACGTTCCTTGAAGCCGGGTTCAATGTGCTTTGCGAAAAGCCAATGACAATGACCGTGGAAGAGGGCCAAGAGATCGTTCGCGTCGCAGAGGCCTCGGGCAAGATTTGTGCCGTGAACTATTGCTATTCCGCTTATCCGATGGTGCGCCAGGCGCGCGCGATGGTTCGCGCCGGGGATATTGGCAAGGTTCGCCTAGTTGTGACGAATTTCAGCCATGGCCACCATGGCGACGCGACTGACGCCGATAACCCTCGGGTGCGGTGGCGCTATGATCCAGCGATGGCCGGCGTGTCTGGCCAGTTCGCAGATTGCGGTATCCATGCGCTGCACATGGCCAGTTTCATCAGTGACGATGAAGTCAAAACCTTGTCTGCAGATATGGCGTCTACGATTTCAAGCCGCGAACTTGAGGACGATGCCATGGTCAACTTCCGGACCGAAGGCGGTGCTGTCGGGCGGTTGTGGACCTCTTCAGTGGCAATTGGGCGTCAGCACGGGTTTGATATTCAGGTGTTTGGCGAAACCGGAGGCCTTCGCTGGACGTCCGAGCAACCCAATCAATTGATCTATACGCCTGTCGGTGGCCGTACACAGATCATCGAAAAAGGCGAGGGCGGTCTTCACGACGATGCGCAACGATTGTCCCGTGTGGCGATTGCCCATCCCGAAGGGTTCCCGCTGGCCGTGGCCAACATCTATTGCGATCTTGCCGACGCTATTCGCGGAGAGGCGCGTGATGGTCTGCCGACACCTGCCGACGGAGTGCGGTCGATCGCAGCCGTGCATGCCGCAGTGGCGTCTGCGAAAAATGACGGGGCATGGACGGACGCGCGCCCACCGATGTTTCGCTGATCAGGGTCGGGGCCGCAATGTGCCCCGCTCGATCACACGGCAGGGGAAAATACGGGCCTCGGGGTAACGCTCGGGGTCTTTCAGCATCTCTTCGACCAGATCGACGGATGCGGTAATGATTTGTTTGATCGGCTGATGAATCGTCGTCAGGTCCACGCTTTCCCAGCGCGACATTTCCATGTCGTTCAGGCCGATGATGCCGATGTCTTTGCCCGGTTTCAGCCCGTGATCGGACAATGCGGACAGGGCACCTATGGACAGAATATCGTCGCCGCAAAAGTACCCTTCTGCAGGGCCTTCCGCCAGTTGCTGAAGCATTTCTTCTCGCCCGGCTTCAAATGAATAGGCGCCTGCGAAGCAATGCGTCACTTCGAGTTCCGGGTGCTTTTCAACTTCTTCCATGAAGCCGCGATACCGATCCATCGCTGATGTCGCATCTTTCGGGCCGCCCAGATAGCCGATACGGCGATACCCCCGCGACGACAGCTCGCGCGCGGCCATGCGCCCGCATTCGACGTTGTCTATGCCTACAACATGCACTTCAGGTGACGTCGCTGATCGACCGAAAGTGTGCACTACCGGAACGCCTGCATCGTGGAACGCTTTGGCAAAGCTGGGCGGCAAGGTAGATGAGGCGACGATGGCAGCATCCACAGAATACTGCCGCAGCATTCGGACCGAATTTGTCGGCTCGGTTTCATCGGTCAGGTTCACGATCAGCGGACGTAGGCCGCGTTCCTGCAGGGCGCGGGTGAACTGGTCAAAGACTTCAAGAAAAATGGGGTTGTGGAAGTTGTTGGAAATCAGCCCGATCAATTTGGTCCTGCCGGTGGTGAGGGATGAAGCCAAGGCGTTTGGGCTGTACCCCAGTTCGGCCGCAGCCTTTTCCACCTTGTTCCGTGTCTTTGGCGAGACGGATGCGCCTTCGGTAAAGGTCCGCGATACGGCAGAGCGAGATACACCGGCCAGTGCGGCCACTTCTTTTAGGGTCACACTCATGGCTGGCACCGATGGGTTCGGGGATGGCTTGCAGTCAAATTCATGGGAAAATACTACGCGCTATTGCGCCGGGTTTGCAATCGGTTGCAACGCTGAGCTGAAAAGACGTTGGGTTCCTTGCAGAAGGGCATGCCAAATCTCAGACATTCCGACTTGGATGCAATCTGTAAGTCTAGGCGCTGTATCGAAGGGGGTTTCGGCAGGCGCATCGCATTTAACAACCCTGACATTGCGTGGCCAGCAACTTGAGAATACCCCTTTTCCGACCTCATTGAAGCAATGACCATTCAAAGCGGTTATCTCCGCACATATCAGCCTGAACACGTATTGCCCCGCTTTTGGTGGGCGCAGTGGCGTTTGCTCCTTCTTTGACTGGTGACAAGGGTGTTGTCGTCCATCGCAGTCTTTGTTCAGGGGTAACATGCTTAAGTGGGCGCTGCAGACTGGGTTCTTCGTAAAAAACGGGGCAGTGGGGCGCATAAACGTTCAGGGACGTCATCTTGTACGCGGTGAACTCATCAAACGGCTTACTCCGTTTTATGGTCGCCCGCATAGAATACCGCCACGCATCCAGACCTGCTGGTGACACATAGAGAATAGCTATTGCACCGACCATAGAATGCAGCCTCAGCCAATTACTGTTCTCAGTCGAAGCGAGTGCAAGGTTGTAATGCGCGCGGTGGCCGAAACGTTGAACATAGCGACGCATCCAGGGAAAGCAGCCGAAGGGCGAAACCCCCAAATAAACGACGTCCGCATCTTTTGGGATTTCAGGAATGGTCAGGTCTTCGGTCAACGCGGAGACATCATCCTCCAGAACCAATGCCGGGAGCGTTTTGAGTGACTCAAGCGCTGCAAGGTGGGCGCGAGCGCAGTTTAAGGCATGGCTTTGTCCGGCGTTGCCTTCTGAAAATGAAAAACTGATGCCGTGCTTGTTCATCAAGTTGGTCATATGAAGCCGTCTGCTATTGTTATCGGGTAAATTGATTACCCGGCAGTCTGCGGCGATTGCGCTCAACTTTTTCATTTTGGTGTCCGTCAGCTGCGCCACGCAATTCGCGCAGCCGATGAATGATTGTGGATCAGGGGTTTCAAGATGCTTGAGCATTGGCTCTGTTGCAATCGTTGCTTTGGCCTAGGCGGGGCTTGGGACATGGACCTGAATCCGCCTGACATGGACTGTCAGGCAAGAGACAAAGTTGGGCTGTTCTTGCATAGCTCGGACGCCTGCCAAAACAGAACATCCTCAAAATCCTGAAGCGCCTGTGATTTCTCCTGCGTCGCGGGGTACAGCAGGCCAAAGGTCATCCACCGCTCTGGTGCGATCGGAACCAGGGCCAGACGTTCTTTTGTTTCCTGTGCTGCGACCAGTTCGTCGGCAATCGTGATGCCAGCACCTTCGGCGACAAGCGAACAGGCAAGCTGGGACGCCGCGACTTCGCAGGTATGTCTGGGATTGACGCCCGCAGACCGGAAGATGTCATCAAGCTGTTCGCGTAATAGAAGCCCGTTCATCAGCCGAATGACCGGCTCGCGGGCGAGATCAGTGGCGGTTACCGACTTGCGATCAGACAATGCATGCGCAACAGGCAAAACGGCCTGCGCCCGCACCCGCAGCAGGGGTTTTGTTCTGACGCCCGGATGCTCGACCGGCAATGCCCCGATGCCGATGTCATATTCACGACCGGCAAGCCATTTGCTGGCCTCGCGCCGCGCCCGGATATCCAGAGTTACGTTTGTATCAGGGTGGGCTTGTAAAAACATCGCAAGCGCCGGTGCCGAAATGGCCCTTGCGATACGCGGCATCGTGACCACGCGCAGTGTTTCCGTACGTCCGGCTTTGATCTCTGCGGCGATGCGAGGCACTTCATCAAGGTTGTCCAGGATACGCCCCGCTTCGCGGTAGAACGCCAAACCTTCACGCGTTGGCGTCAAGTTGCGGCCGCTGCGGTCAAACAGGGTCAGGCCCAATTCTGCCTCAAGCCCAGAGATCAGTCGGCTGATTGCAGGCTGGCTCAGGTGCAGGATTTCAGACGCGGCAACCAGCGTTCCTTCTGAAAGGGTGGCACGAAAGGCGCGAAGGGCTTTTATATTCATCAGGCAGACTCTTTACTATTTTGCAAGATAAGATAACATCTTTGCATTTTTATTAACACTAAATTTAAACTAGATTAGATCGCATCTTAGGGAGGATGCTATGAAGCGTAGAACAATTCTCACTGCTGTTCTGGCGGCAGTAACCGTGACTGCAACAGCAACAGCAAGTTTCGCAGCCGACTGGCCGAAACGTCCGATCAACCTGGTTGTTCCATACAAAGCCGGCGGCGGTACAGACGCTTATGCCCGCGCTATTTCGGCAGCAGCCGAAGGGATTCTGGACGTTCCAGTTGTCGTCGTGAATAAACCCGGCTCGGGTGGTCTGAATGGTGCGAACTCGGTCGTGGGTGCACGCCCCGACGGCTATACTTTGATGATGACGTCGGGCGGTTCGTTCCTGTTGTCGACCATGACACGTGACACCGATATCGATGCTCTGGACAGCTTTGAGTTTGTTGCTCAGGTCGGTCAGCTGCAAACGTCGCTGATGGTGCCGCTGAACAGCCCGTTCGAGTCCGTTCAGGACGTGATCGACGCGGCCAAAGCCAACCCCGGTCAACTGCGTTGGGCCCATTCGGGTCGCGGAGGCTTCCACCACGTTGGTGGCATGGGCTTCCTGGCCAGTAACGGCATCGAAGCTCAGGACGTACCGTTCAAAGGTGGCGGGCCGACCCGTGCTGCTCTGATCGGTGAACAGGCTGACTTTGGTTTCCTGGGTGTTCAGCAGCTGGCAGGGTTTGAAGAGCAGCTTCGCGCCTTGGCGGTTAACAGCCAAGAACGTGATGGCATCATGAAAGACGTGCCTGCGTTTGGCGAACTGGGCATTTCGTTTGCCGCTGTTTCTTCGCCAGTGATCGTTTTCGCCCCGAAAGGCACACCGGCCGAGGTCGTTGCCGCGATGGAAACTGCGCTGGAGCAAATCGCCGCGAAACCCGAATTTGCCGAACTGCTGGCCTCGCGCGGAACAGGCCCGGTCTATCAGAATGGTGCGGACGCTAAAGCAACGCTGTCTGCCATGAAAGAGGACGCCGCTCCCCTGGTCGAAAGTCTGACCAACTAAAGTCCTCGGGGCCGGGTGGATATTCTTCCCCCGGCCTTTTTGTATCTAACGCAATCAGGGAGGAACGATATGCGCGCCTATGCAGAAGGCCTTGTGCTTGCCCTTATTTCCATCGTTGCCATTTGGGGCGCCTGGCAAGTGCCAGCAGCCTCGCCGGGGGATACCTGGGCTGGCATCGTACCATTTTCAGCATCCATCGCACTGCTGTTTCTTTCCGGCCTGTTACTGCTAGGTGCCACTCGGCAAACGGCAGGCGATACCGGTCAGGAACAGGATAGCGGAGCAACCCTGCAGATCATCGGCCTGTTCGTCATCGCCCTGATCTATCAGCAGTCATTCCGCTGGTTTGGCTATCTTTTGCCAACGGCGATCGCTGCGCCGGTTGTTTTGTACTTCTTCGGAGTTCGCAGCTGGATCGGTCTGGCGGTTTCCGTCGTTCTGTGCCCGTCGATCTTCCACCTCATCTTTTTTGTGCTGCTTGGTGTGTACCCGCCTTATGGCGAGGTCTTTGACCTGCTCAGCTGGATACAGGGGTAAATCGTCATGGAAATTTTTCCCGCACTTCTTTCGGTCATAACCGACCCCAGTTTGCTGTTTGCCATCGTGCTGGCCGCAGCTGTGGGCATGGTCGTTGGGGCCACGCCCGGTCTGACCGCATCGGCAGCGATTGCGATGCTGCTGCCCATCACCTTTTACATGTCGCCACTATTCGCGCTCGCCTTTCTGTATGTGATCGGTAAGTCCGGTCGCTATGGCGGCTCGATCGCGGCAATTTTGTTCAACACGCCGGGCACTGCAGCCAGTGCCGCGACACAGATTGACGGTTATCCCCTTGCACGCGCCGGTCAGGCCGGCAAGGCGATGAAGGTCGCGACCATATCATCAGTCATCGGTGACCTTATGGGGGATATCCTGCTGGTCGTCGGTGTCGGTTTCATTGCATCTATTGCCCTAAAGCTTGGCCCGCCCGAAACCTTTGCGATCTACTTTGCAGCCTTCGTGGTCATCGGCTCGGTCATCGGCAGCTCAATCGTCAAAGGATTGGCATCTGCCCTGATGGGTATTTTGATCGCCATGGTCGGATTGGACCCAATCTCAAGCGAAGAGCGCTATACCTTTGGCTCGTTTGACCTGTCCAACGGGATTGGACTTGTGCCCCTGATGATCGGCGTATTCGTTTTGGGCGAGGTTTTTGCCCAGTTGGAAACGCGCCGCAAAGCAACCGGTGAAACTAAAGAAAATGAAAGCACGGAAGACGGCAACAGCCTGACATGGGAAGAGTACAAACCTTGCTTGCCCCATGCGTTCCGTGGTGGCTTCATCGGTGCAGGCATCGGTGTGCTGCCAGGTCTGGGTTCGGCTATTGCGGCCTTCATTTCTTACGGTGAAGGTAAACGCCGCGCCAAAAACCCCGAGAAGTGGGGCAAGGGCGCGCTGGAAGGTGTCGCAGCACCCGAAGCCGCAAACAACGCGGTGTCCGGTCCGTCGATGGCCCCGCTGCTGACGCTGGGCATCCCGGGTTCGACAATTGGTGCAATCCTTTTGGGTGTTTTCCTGATCCACGGCATCCAGGTTGGACCAACCCTGTTCCTGACCGACAAAGAGCTGGTCTATAAGCTGTTCGCCTGCGGGATGCTGGGCATCGTGGCCTATGGTCTGATCGGTTATTTCGGTGCCACTCAGGTTGCACGAATTATCCTGAAGATCCCGACCAATGTCCTGTACCCGCTGATCTTCCTGACCGCGTTTGTCGCAGCGTATTCTGCACGTGGATCAATGTTTGACGTCACGGTCATGACCTGTGCGGGCTTTGCCGGCTGGTTGATGCGCAAATACGACTTCAACGTTGCGGCATTTGTCATTTCGTTCGTGCTGGCCAAAGGTGCTGAAGAGACATTCCGTCAGTCGTTGCTAATGTCGGAAGGTGGTGCCCTGATCTTCGTTGAACGTCCGATCGCTCTGGCCTTCCTGGTCATCGGCGCAGGGGCAATTGCATTCCGCGTCCGCGGGATCATGAAAGAGCGCAAGATCGCGAAGGGAGCGTTGGAAGATGCTTGAGCACTCCCTCTATCGCGACTGCTTTTCCAGCGCCGATATGCGGTCTGTCTGGTCGGAACACGCCACGATCTCGGCCTGGTTGAAGGTTGAACAGACGCTGGCCCGTCACCAGGCGCTGGAAAACCTGATCCCGCAAGAGGCTGCAGATGCGTTGGATGCGGTGTCGGTCTGCAATCTGGATACCGAGCGGTTGCACGAAGACATGATGCTTGTCGGGCGCCCGATCGTTGGTCTGGTCGAACAATTGCGAAGGCAGGTCGGCGAGCACGCGACAAAAGTCCACTACAGGGCGACAACGCAGGACATTATGGACACTGCACTGGCCCTGCAAATGAAGATCGGTCTGGAGCACATCCAGACCGGACTGCAAAGACTGACCACCGCTATTGAGCAACACATCGATCAGCTTGGTGACACTGTCATGATCGGTCGCACGAATGGCCAGCATGCCTTGCCTATTCGGGCCGAAACCAAACTGACCGTCTGGAAAGTTGAACTGCAGCGGCGGGCACAAGCGTTGGAAGAAGCAGGCGTTCGCGGCCTGAATGTCCAGATTGGTGGCCCCGTTGGCGATCTGCGCGGTTACGAAAACGGGACCGGGCATCGCATCAAGGAAGGTGTTGCAGCCACCTTGGGTCTGAACATGGTGGAACCCCATTGGCAAAACGCCCGTGACGGGCTTGCCGATGTTGTAACTGCGCTGGGTGGGTTGTGTGCGACGCTGTGCAAGATCTCGCATAACGTCAATCTGTTGTCCTCATCGGATATTTCCGAATGGTCCGAGGTGCATGAAGCCGGTAAAGGTGCGTCTTCGGCCATGGCGCACAAACAGAACCAGCGCGCGTCAGAATTCGGAGAGGCCGTAGCCCGGCTTGGACGACAGCGGGCCGAGCAAATCGGCGAATTCACCACCCATCAACACGAACGTTCGGGTGGTATGTGGATTGGCGAATGGATCGTTATTCCCGAGACGTTCTTGCTGACGTCGGGCGCTTTGTCATGGGTCGAAACGATCTTTGCGAACCTGGTTGTGGATTCTGAATCCATGGCCCGCAAGGTTAACGACTTTGAGTATAGTACGGCTGGGAAATCGCACTGAAGCGATAAGACTGGTCATATCACCGCTCATTTCTCGAGCGGTGATTGACGATGCGGGATATGATCACTGGGTCCTGCGCCTGAATTGGGGCTTTCGCTTTTCCAGAAAGGCATTCATGCCTTCTTGTTGGGCCGGCAATCCATAAAGCGCGTGATACATCTGCCGCTCGAACCGCACACCCGATTCAAGTGTGCTCTGGTCGGCCATGTTTACGCAAGTACGCGCCATACTGACGACATCATCAGCGTAATCTGCAATGGTTTCGGCCACCTCTTGCGCGGTGTCCAAAAGGGTATTCTGCGTGACAACCCGACTGACCAGGCCCATCTGCAGCGCCTCTGACGCGTCGATCATGCGCCCGGTCAGGATCATGTCCATAGCTCTGGCACGGCCGATCAACCGCGTAAGCCGCTGTGTGCCGCCAATCCCGGGAATGCAGCCGATTTTGATTTCGGGCTGACCGAATTTGGCAGTGTCCGAGGCCAGAATGACGTCACACATCAGCGCAACTTCACACCCGCCGCCCAGGGCATAGCCACTGACCGCTGCCACCTTGGGCAGGCGAAGCGCCGCAAACCTGTCCCATTCGGCAAAGTAGTCACTTGCCTGCATGGTCGCGTAGTTTTGCACCGCAAGCTCGCCGATATCTGCCCCGGCGGCAAAAGCACGATCATTGCCCATAAGGATCAGGCAGCCGATGCCGGCGTCCTTGTCGAATTCGGTGGCGGCGGTCAGCACCTCATGCATGAGTTGTGTATTCAATGCGTTCAGCTGATCGGGCCGATTGAGGCGGATCGTTGCGACCCGCCCCCGTGTTTCGGTTTCGATTGTCTCAAACATGATCAGCTATCCCAAATTGCGCCATAGGCGGGAATGCCAAGGCTTTCCAAGTCATGCACAACCTTGCGGGTCAGCTTTTGGTTCGAGATCACGATAACCGCCTCTGCCCCACTTTCGCGAACAGCTTGCAAGGCAAGGGCCGAAAGGTTCGGTTTGCCGTCTTCGTCGGTGTCCCAGATCAAAGGCTGCTCGGTATTTGCTTCGATCTCGTCAACTAACGCGTCACCATAGGTTTTGCGCGGGCTTCGGGTGGACCATATCAGGCGGTTCGGCACCTCTTTGGCCAACAGATGCGGCAGGATCGGCCCAATGCCCGAACCGGTGCCCACATACACCACTTTTTTGAAAAGCACCTCGATCCGCGCCACACCTGATGTTGTGATACCCTTGACCCAAACCTTGTCTGGCGGGTTGTCGATAAAACGTCCGGTCCAGTCCCCGGCGCGGCTGATGGCCAATCGGTAACCCGGCTGGTTCGGGGACGGGATATTGGCGAATGAGTGATACTCGCCAAACGGGGTGTGGCTGATCGCGTTCGAGCTGCCGGGGAATGGCGTATCCCCATAGTCGAAATGCGCAATTACCGCATGGTTTGACGGCTTTTCAATCCTGACATCGACGCGTTTCAGTGTCAGCCATGGCGACAGGATCGACAAGGTGATCAGGCAGAGCATCCAGAAGGCCGGGCTGTGCAACAACATGCCCCCCATGTCATTTGTGATCGAGATCGTCTGCGCCCAAAACAATCCTAAAACCGTCCAGCCGACAAAGCGGTGCGTTTTCTCGAACGCATTGTGAAACCGCGCGCGGATCGGGCCGAGGGCCGATATCACCATCAATGTCATCAAGACGACCATTGTCGTGCTCAGGCCCAGTGTCAGGTCTGAGGGCACGGCGTCTCCGTTGGAGCGGTTCCAAATTATCGCAAACAGAAGAAAGCCGAACCAGATGGTCCCAATGACGGTGCCGCCGGAATGCAACCCGCCAAAGTGGAACACCTTTCCGGCCCCCCAACGGATCCAAAGTGGCCACGACGTGGGAATGCGGGTGGCCAGCCAGAACAGGGCGTTGACCACCCGCTGTTGCCGGATCAGGATGCCGAGGCTGAGGTTGATCAGCGCCATATCCGCAATCGGGCCGAGCGTGAACGCGTTATCTGCGAACCAAGTCCCATCGCGCAATCCAACCACGAAGACGGCCAGATTCAGCAATGCAACAAGCATTACCAGGCGGCGGTATTCCATCAGGGCCGGGTGGCGGGTCACCCGCCGCCAATTCAGGCCGCCTGTGTCAAGATTTGTCGTCTGCGTCGTCATCAGTTCAACTCCGCACCAGTTTTCGCGATATGGGTGCGCGCCAGATCCAGCAATAGACGCTTGTCCAGCTTGCCGCGCGGAGTGCGGGGCAGCGTGTCCATCGGGACCACAACGGCGGGGCTGCAGTAGTATGGCAAACGATCCGAGACGGATTGCGCCGCCTGCTTGGGGCAGGCCGACAACGGTGAGATAAAGCTGACCAGATTGCGGCTGTCATATTGCAAAGTCACCGCCTGCTGACAGCAGGGCGAGGCCTCAAGCGCGGATGTAACACCGTCCAGCTCTACCCGGAATCCGCGCACCTTGACTAAGTCGTCAACGCGCCCGAAATGCTCAAGCTCACCGGTCCTCGTCCAGCGTCCCAGATCACGGGTGCGGAACATCATATGCCCCGGCCGAAATGGGTCGGGTTGGTAACGCTCGGCCGTCAGTTTGGGGTTGGCGAGGTAACCGGCTGTGACGCAATCGCCGCCAGCCCACATCTCGCCCTTTTCGCCGATAGGCAAAGGGCGCAGGTTTTCGTCCAGAACATAAACCGTGTTGTTCGGTGTTGGGCGCCCAATCGACAGAAACGGTTTGTCGGGGTGATGCGGCTCGGCTGTATTGATGATGGTGGTCTCGGTCGGACCACAGGAATTGTAAAAGGTGCAAAAGGTTGACCAGCGATCTGCCAGCGGGCGGGGGCAGGGTTCGCCCGCTACGGCGACAGCTTTGACCTGCGTGCAGCGGGTCTGGTCCAGCGCATTCAGGATCGAAGGCGTGGCGATCAGCACATCCACCTTCTCGGCCGTTTCCTGAATCGATTTGGCACGGATCACCAAAGTTGCGCCATTGGACAAAGCGCCAAGGATCTCCCACGCGGCCATGTCGAATGAGATTGACAGGATCTGTCCGACCCGCAAGCCCGGTCGCATCCCCAGATCCCCGGGGGCGGTCAGTAAGATATTGGCCAGGTTCCGATGGCTAACTTGTACGCCGTTTGGAACGCCGGTTGTGCCGGACGTGAACAATATCATCGCCAAATCGTCGGGGCTGGCCCGATAAGCAGGGCCGGGGGCCGGGGCGTTCAGCATCGGGTCGAACATCGTCGTATCAATTGTGATCAGGGTCTGGTCCAATCCAACGGGGATTTGATCTGCCAGTTCGCTCAGGCTGAGGATGATTTTTGCACCAGTTACATTCGCAACATGGCGTAAGGTTTCCGTCGGCGCGACACCGACATGCTGCGGAATATAGGCGGCCCCAAGCTTTATGGCGGCGACGATACCTACGACCATTTCGACCGAACGATGCAGGAACAGGCACACCGCGTCGCCGCGTTTCACGCCATGGGCTCGCATGACATTCGCCAATCGGTTCGAGGCCTCGTTGAGCGCCCGGTAGCTAAGTTTATGGTCCGCAATTTCCACCGCGGTGGCATCGGGCTGAATCAGCAACGTCTGGCGCAGCGCGTCGGCGATGGTGGCATGGCGGGGCGGAACCTGCGGCCCCCAGCCAAAGGATAGAAACAGCTTTTGATCTTCGGGGCTGAGCGCGTCCAGCGCACCCGGTTTTTTTGTGCGGGTAAAATCGGTCTGAGACAGGGGGGGGTAGTTTGTCTGGGGATCGGTTGCGATAAGGTGCATGGCATTCTCCAGTTCAAGAAGGGGTCACACCTTAGTGATAATGGGAAAAATTCCCATTAAAGATCACATTCGATCACATTTTGAACACGAAAGCGTTGAATTCGTTAATTCTAGGAAAATGTTATCAACTACCAATCCGTGACGAGTTCCCAAATGTCGAATGATCCCAAACCTCCTCTTGAAACCGCGCTGTCTGCGTTGCTGGTCCCACTGGCGCAGGCAATGGTTGCGCATGGGGTCACGCTTGGCACCGCGACCGAAGCTCTAAAACTGGCCTTGCTGACAGCAGCTGAGCAAAGCACGGACGGAAAACTGAGCGACAGTCGCGCCAGTCTGATGACGGGTCTGCATCGCAAAGACGTCAAAAGGCTGCGCAACACCGACGATGATGCCCCTTTGAAACGCAATTGTAATGCGGCGGCACTGGTCATCAGCTATTGGTCGACGACGCCCGAATTTCTGGACGCTTTGGGCGAGCCTCGGATTCTGAGCCGTAAAGGCGACGAAACTGGCCCGGGATTTGATGATCTGGTGCGGCGGGCGCGTGTGGACATGGCCCCAGGTACCGTTCTGGAAACCTTGGTCGATCAAAAGAATGTGGAACAGGTCGGAAAAGGCGAGCTTCGCTTGTTGTCCCAAGCATTTCTTCCGTCTGCGGGCAGCGCTGAACAAGTGGCGGCCTACGAGGCGACGCTGTCTGCGCATTTGGCAGTGGCAACAAAGAACCTGCTGGCAGAACCGGATGCTCCACGCAATTTTGACCGTGCGGTGCGGTATTCTCATCTGTCGTCAGAATCGATTGAAGAGTTGCGTCAATTCTCGTCAGACCGGGCGCAAGCGCTGCTGCAAGAGATCAATTCCCTGGCCCGCGAGCTGCAGGATAAAAACAGTGATGGCGATCACAGCGGTCGGTTTGCAGCGGGCGCTTTTGTCCTGCCCTCGCCGCAAAAAGCGCAAAGTAAAAACCCGAAAGAGGATGAGTAAGTATGGGTGTGTTTCTTCGTGTGCTCGCGGCGTTTTTCATGGTGTCTTGGCTGCCTGCTCCGATTCAGGCCGAAGACAAAGGTGAAACTGATCGTGAAGGTGGCATTATCGGCACCGGTATCGTGGGCACGATCACCCATCTGGGCAGCATCCATGTGAATGGGCAGCATATTCTGTTCGATGACGAGATGCCGGTTGCCGACTCGGTTCCACTGATCACTGCGGGCGAGTTGAAGCCGGGTCATACCGTTGCGGTTATTGTAGCGCAGGAAAATGGCGGGTGGCACGCAAAACACATCCGTCAAGTCCTGCCTCTGGTCGGACCAGTGTCCAGCGTGCAGGACGGTAGGGTGTCGGCTCTTGGGACGAACGTTGTGTACGAAGGGTCAATTGACATTCAGGTCGGCGATTGGGTCGCCATCAGCGGATTGTGGCAAGGTCAGTCAGTGCGAGCTTCACACATCGAAAAACTGACAAGCAATGGGCACGATGCGCGGTTGTCCGGCACATATCTTGGGTCTGACCCTCAGGCCCAAACAGTGATCGGGGCAAGCGTTGTCAGTGGGCTTGAGCCGCAACATCTGTCGCCGGGTGATCTTGTCCGGGTCATCGGGCAGCCAACACGCGGCGGGATCAGGGCCGAGCGTCTGGAAGCCGGTCTGTTCGCCGGTGCGGTCGGCGTTGTTCAGGTTCAGGGCTATTACTCGGAACCCCAGCCCGGCGGGCTGTATACGGTGCTGGGAAGTGGCTTGATCGCCTATAGCGATCAGCCCGAGATGATAGACCCGAACACCCTTGTTATCCGCTGCGGCGATGGCAGCGGGCTGGTGAATGTAGGCAGCATAGGTGCATTCGCTCAACTGGGATGCTGAAACGTGAACTCTGGTTTTGGCTTTCGGGCGACACGTTTGATCCGGGAGGGTTTAGTCGTGCCCTCAATCTAATCATAGGGTCTGATCCGTGTGGATCCAGCCGGAGTTTTGAAAGCACGAAAGCGTTTCAGAAATGAAACGCGAGGTGACTTGCCCCAAAGGCAAAGCTGAACTTATCGTCGCAGGTAGGATAAGCGCCCTGCGGGCAGCGCAGGGTAAAACTCTGGGAAAGCAAGTTTTCGAGAAGGTATACCAGATGTCTGAAAGCACCCCAACGCGTGACGTCGTACTTAGCCAGGCGCAATCCGACAAATATTGGGAGGATGGGTTTCTTTTCCCGCTAACCATCTTTTCCGAAAACGAGGCCGCCGAAACCCGAGCTGAGCTTGAGCGGATAGAACAGGACTGGCTTGGCGCAGACCTGCCCTTGCCGCTGAACACTTACAAACGGGTCAATGCGCATCTGGTGATGCCGCTGGCGGCACAGGTCGCGATGAATCCTCGTGTTCTGGATGTGGTCGAAGGTGTTCTGGGGCCGGACATCATGGTCTGGTCCGCCGAGTTCTTCATCAAAGAGCCCCACACCGCCCACACCGTTGGGATGCACCAGGACTTGACCTATTGGGGGATGGGTGAAACCCCGGATCAGGTCACCGCCTGGATTGCGCTGTCGCCGGCAACGGTTGAAAGTGGGTGTATGGATTTTGTGCGCGCCAGCCACAAGAACCCGATCCTTCCCCATAAGGACACGTATTCTGACACTAATCTTCTGTCGCGCGGACAAGAGGTTGCGGTGGATGTCGCCGAGGAGGACAAGACCCGCATCGAATTGGCACCGGGGCAGATGTCTCTGCATCATGGGCTGACGATCCACGGTTCGGGTCCCAATCAATCGGGTGACCGGCGTATTGGTCTTGCGATCCGCTATCTTAACCCGAATGCCAAGCAACTGGTGGCCGAGCGAGACTATGCCATGCTGGCGCGCGGGCAGGACGGCCAAAGCAATTTTGTTCATGTCGAGCCACCAACCGAGTTGTTTTCTGCTGATGCGCTCGCGCTATACGACAGGGTTCGCAGCGATCAAAGCGCAGCGCTGGCAGAAGGTGCAAAAGGCTCAGTACCGTTATATGCGTCGTCCTGAAGCGCTTGCGCAAACGATGGTCAACTGCAGTTGAATCAGAGCCCAACCGTGGCGCAGGGTTGCATTCAGGGGTATATTGCTGTTTCTGAGGCGGCGAAAAGCAAATCAGATATTCTCGGATCGCGGCTATGACAAAAACAGCATTGGTGACTGGTATTACAGGGCAGGACGGATCTTATCTTGCTGAGCTATTGCTGGAAAAAGGATATGAAGTCCATGGGATCAAGCGCCGTGCATCTTCGTTCAACACACAGCGCATTGACCACATTTATCAGGACCCGCATGTGCCCAATCCGCGCCTGCACCTGCATTACGGTGACCTAAGCGATACATCAAACCTGACGCGCATCATTCAAGAGGTTCAGCCGGACGAGGTGTATAACCTTGGCGCACAGTCCCACGTGGCGGTCAGTTTTGAATCGCCTGAGTATACCGCTGATGTCGACGCAATCGGTACGTTGCGCCTGCTCGAGGCGATCCGCTTTCTGGGTCTTGAGAAAAAGACACGCTTTTATCAGGCGTCCACGTCCGAACTGTACGGATTGGTCCAAGAAACACCGCAACGCGAGACAACGCCGTTTTATCCGCGTTCGCCTTATGCGGTGGCCAAGCTGTATTCCTATTGGATTACAGTGAACTACCGCGAAGCGTATGGCATGTATGCGTGCAACGGCATCCTGTTCAATCACGAAAGCCCACGCCGGGGCGAAACCTTTGTGACGCGCAAGATCACCCGTGGTCTCTCCAACATTGCACAAGGTCTTGAGAGCTGCCTTTACATGGGCAACATCGACAGCCTGCGCGACTGGGGTCACGCCAAGGATTACGTCCGGATGCAATGGTTGATGCTGCAACAGGACGCCCCCGAGGATTTTGTTATCGCAACGGGTGTACAGTATTCAGTGCGGCAATTCATCGAATGGTCCGCCGCTGAACTGGGCGTGACGCTTGAATTCTCAGGCACAGGCGTCAATGAAATCGCCACGGTCAAATCCGTCGAAGGCGATAGTGCACCTGCATTGAAAACTGGTGACGTGATCATGCGCATCGACCCGCAATATTTCCGCCCGGCCGAAGTGGAAACATTGCTTGGCGATCCTTCGAACGCCAAAAACAAACTGGGCTGGGAGCCGGAACTGACGGTTCAGCAGATGTGCGTTGAAATGATCACCGAGGACCTGAAGACAGCCAAACGTCATGCCTTGCTGAAACAGCATGGTTACGAATTGCCGGTCACTCTGGAAAATGGCTGAGGCAGGCGGCATGCGTAAGATCTACGTCGCCGGGCATCGCGGCATGGTTGGCGGCGCAATCCTGCGTCGCTTGCAAGACCGTCAAGCATCAGGTGAGGCGCTGGAACTTGTAACACGGACCCATGCGGAACTTGATCTGACCAATCAGGCCGCTGTCGCCGATTTCATGCAGGTCGAGTGCCCAGACGTTGTCATTCTGGCGGCGGCTAAAGTCGGCGGAATCCATGCCAACAACACCTACCCGGCGGATTTCATTTACAAAAACCTGATGATCGAGTGCAACGTGATCCATCAGGCGTTTGCCGCGGGGGTCAAAAACCTGCTGCAATTGGGCAGTTCCTGCATCTATCCGCGCGCTGTGCCGCAGCCAATGCGCGAAGATGCCCTGCTGACAGGTGTGCTAGAGCCGACAAACGAACCCTATGCCGTGGCAAAAATTGCCGGAATTAAGCTGTGTGAAAGCTACAATCGGCAGCACGGCGTGGATTACCGTTCCGTGATGCCGACAAACCTGTATGGACCTGGTGACAATTTTCACCCTGAAAACAGTCACGTCCTGCCCGCCCTGATCCGCCGATTTCACGAGGCACGCCGGGATGGGCTGGACGAAGTTGTCATCTGGGGCACGGGCAAGCCCCGGCGCGAGTTTCTGCATGTTGACGACATGGCTGCGGCGTCTTTGTTCGTAATGGACCTGCCCCGTGCTGCGTATGAGGTCAATACCCAACCCATGCTGAGCCATATCAATGTGGGATGTGGTGAAGATATCTCAATCGCGGAACTGGCGGCGATGGTGGCAAAGATCACCGGGTTCACCGGGCGGATTACGCAAGACGTCAGCAAGCCGGACGGTACCATGCGAAAGCTGATGGACGTTTCCCGGCTGGCCGACATGGGATGGCGCGCGACTATCAGGATCGAAGACGGTATTCGCGAAACCTATGCCTGGTTTCTAGAGCAACCCGAGGCAGAACTTCGCGCGAAGTGACCGCCCGGACACAGATCCGGGCAGTCTGGCGGATCAGAACCAGCGGCCAATTGCTATGGCCGTTGGAGGTAAAGCCGTCGCGTCAGAAGCAGACGAAAGAACTTTGTACACGACCTGAGTTTCGGACGGTTCATCAAAGCCCATGAACCTGTTGATCGCGCCCCCACTGCCGCTGATTGCCGGGTTGGTGCCAGTAGCAAAGGCAGCCGGGAAAACCCATGTTGCAGACGAGCTCGCATACAGTGCACCTTCGGTGTTTGTGCAGGTCGTTGCATCCAGTGAAGCGGTGCAAATCTGGGTACCATCAGCAAACCGAACGAAATCACCACTCGGTGTGGCTCCTCTTTCAATCACAGCGCCGGTCGGGGTTCCGCCGCTTTGCGTGACCGCCCCCAAAAGATTTCCGGGCCCATAGCCATAGTCAGCCCGCATCAGACGGCCCGCAGTTGTATCTTCCGCGCTGTTTTGCACGGCCGTGCCAGAGGCTACCCCGGACGTTGGATCAAAGCTCAGCGCTTCGGACCAATTATTCCCATCCGGCGAGACCTTGATGGAAAAGCCTGTGCTACCGGACAGACCCATTTCCGCATGTCCGGTCCAGTTGGATTGAAACAAAAGGGATGCAGTCTCACCCGCATTTGCCTTATTGATCTTCAGTTGATGCCCGGCACCCTCGTGGCTTAGCAAGGTTGCCGGCGCGCGCACTGACAGACGATTGGTCGTGTCGTGCCCGGTGGCAATTCCGACGCCTGGCAGGTTCTGCGTCGTGGTCGGGGGTTCGATCCATGCCGACCCGTCCCAAATTGTCAGACGACTATTCTCCCGGTCCCACGCGCGCCAGCCCGATTTGGGCGCTATGAAATGCCAGCCATTGTCTAACCAAGCTGCAAGTTCTCCCGCATGATCCGACCAATCGCCGGAGGGCGTCGACCCAAGGGCATAAAGCTCACCCTGCGCCGGAACTGCGGGCGGCGTCGAGGCATCAGTAGACTCAATGCAAAGCTGGACGACCAGATCAAGGCGTCTCAGGGCTTCATTATGCGTGACGTGCTTTTGCGCTTGCGACGGTTGCAGGAATGGCAGGTTCAATCTGGGCGAATTTTGGGACAAAGGGCATTCTCCGTTGGTTGTCGGATCGACAATTGCGTTGCGCGCCAGACTGCCGCGCCTCACATGAATCCCGCCTGACCGATACGAACGCTCGGTTAATATCGTGCCAATATTTTGCCTGAGCGATGGGCTGTCCAATCACCCCAGGGCTTTTGATCTACACCGAAAGAAAAAGGCAAACTGCAATGCCTGCAGTTTGCCCTTAATTCGATACCGTTTACCTCGGTTTCGAGGCCAAAATCCCTGGTTACTGGGCTGCCTGACCCGTGGCGACAACGTCGTGCAGGTATTTTTGCAAATCCTCTCGAAGGTCATCGCGCGCCAGCGCAAACGCGACTGTTGCCTGCAGGAAACCCGCTTTGGACCCGCAGTCAAACCGCTGGCCGTCGAATTTGTATCCGAAAACCGGGACACCGTTTCTGATGTCTTCGGCGATTGCGTCCGTCAGTTGAATCTCGCCGCCACTGCCCAGCTTGTTCTGATTAAGGTTGTACAGAACCGATGGGCGCAGAATGTAACGACCGATTACTGCCAGATTGGACGGTGCTTCCTCGGGTTTCGGTTTCTCGACCATGCCGCGCGCGCGCACCGCTGTTCCGATGTTATCGCCCACATCCAAAACGCCGTAAGAGCTTGTCTTTTCCGGGGGAACTTCCATGGTGGCAACCATATTGCCGCCAGTTTCCTCATAGGCTTCTATCATCTGCTGCAAGCAGGGCTTTTCCCCTGCGATGACGTCGTCGGGCAGCATGACCGCAAATGGTTCGTCTCCAATCAGGCGGCGTGCGCACCACACGGCGTGACCCAAACCCAAAGCTTTGTGTTGCCGGATATAGGCGATAGCCCCGCTTTCCATGTTGGTCGCATTTAGCGTTTCCAACAGGTCGTCTTTGCCTTTTTCCTTAAGCGTTTGTTCAAGGATTTGGTTGTGGTCAAAATAGTCCTCAAGCGCTGACTTTCCGCGGGACGTTACAAAAATGAATTCGGTAATCCCGGCCGCCCGAGCTTCGTCGATTGCGTATTGAACCAGCGGGCGATCGACCAGGGTCATAATTTCCTTAGGTACCGATTTTGTCGCGGGCAGAAAGCGAGTACCAAGACCCGCAACCGGAAAAACCGCCTTTGTGACCTTACGTGCCATGCTACCTCTCAGCAAAAAGTCTTGTCCGTATGAAAGTGTTTTGTCGACGCCACCTCATAGTGTGCGCGGTTAAAACAATCAACGCAAATAGGCAAAGCCGGTCAACTCCGAGAGATCGTGCCACCGTTGAAATCGGAAGTCAAAATGCTGTGTTCATGCCGGCTATAACTTAGGCTCGGAAGTTGCATTATTTAGGGCAAAGAGGATGAATTAGTACACATTGGACACGGTGGCGAAACAAAAATGAGTCGCCGAAACAACCAAAAACGAACCTGCCCCGAAGGCAATTACTTGCTTCGGGGCGGGCTGGTTTATGCCTTTGCCATGATCGCCTCAAGCGGGTCGTGCTCGGCCACAAAATGATTGGGTTTCACTTCGCTAAGTTGCGGAACGTAGTCATTCTCGCCAGCCGCCAAACGACTTGGCAGGAAACGCAACGCGGCTTTCGGATCCATCGGTGAGGGCAGCTCGCCCGGCAATTTTAGGCGTGTGCGACTGCGCTCCACGTCCGGGTCCGGAATTGGCACGGCCGAGATCAGCGATTTGGTGTACGGGTGGATCGGATCAGAACAGATCACTTCTCCGTCGCCCAGTTCCACGATCCGGCCCAGATACAATACCATGATCCGGTTAGATACCGCCCGCACAACCGACAGATCGTGACTGATGAAGATCATCGACAGACCGAACTCCTGCTGCAACTCGCGCAGCAACTCCACGATCTGCGCCTGAATTGACACGTCCAGCGCGGACACTGCTTCGTCGCAGATGATCAGCTTGGGCTTGTTGATCATCGCCCGTGCAATGCCGACGCGCTGGTTCTGACCGCCCGAAAGCTCGTGCGGATAGCGGTTGATCATGTTGGCCTTCAGGCCGACCCGTTCCATCATTTCGGCGACCAGCTTCTTGCGCTCCCGCTCAGTCAGGTCAGGGCGATAGGTCTTCAGCGGTTCCGCAATTGAGGCCGAGATGGTCATACGCGGATCAAGGCTGGCCAGCGGGTCCTGGAACACGATTTGCAAGTCCTTGCGGTACTTGTTCAACTCGGCCCTTCTAAGACCGACAATTGGATGGCCCAGCCAGCTGACATTGCCGGCGCTGGGTTCGATCAGCTGCAGAACAGCCCGTGCCAGAGTGGACTTTCCGCAGCCCGACTCGCCCACGACGCCCAATGTTTCACCCTTGCGGATGTCAAAACTGACACCATCGACGGCTTTCAATGGTACTTTGTGCCCGAACAAACCGCCCGAGACGTGGATTGGGAAGTGCACTTTGACGTCGTCGACTTTCAGCAGTGGCTCATCGATTTTTTCCAGCGCCTTGGGTGCGTCACCGGCGTCGATGCGGGGCATCGCGGCCAGCAAAGTCTTGGTGTAGTCGTGTTTAGGCGCCCGGAAGATTTCACGCGTCTCGCCGGCCTCAACGAATTGACCCAGCCTCATGACCTGAACGCGGTCGCACATACGGGCCACGACACCCATGTCATGGGTAATCAGCGCAATTGCGGTGCCTTCGTCCTTTTGCAGGCGTACCATCAGGTCCAGAATGTCGGCCTGAACGGTTACATCCAGCGCCGTTGTCGGTTCATCAGCGATCAAGAGCTTTGGGTTACACAGCATCGACATCGCGATCATGACCCGTTGGCGCATACCGCCGGAAAGCTCATGCGGGTATTGATCCAGACGGCGTTTGGCCTCAGGGATACGCACACGGTCAAGCCATTCAAGACAGCGCGCCCGAGCAGCCGATCCTTGCAGCCCTTCGTGAACCTGCAGAACTTCGCGCATCTGCTGGCCGATCCGCAGGTGCGGGGTCAGGGCGGTCAGGGGATCCTGAAAAATCATGCCGACATCGTCGCCACGGATCTGGTTCAGCTTGTTCACCGGCAGGTTCAGAATTTCTTGACCGTTCAGCATGGCGGAACCGGTTGCCTGCCCTGCAGGTGGCAGCAGGCCCATCGCGGCCATGAATGTCTGGCTTTTGCCGGACCCGCTTTCACCCACGATACCCAGGCATTCGCCGGGATTGATGTCAAAACTGATGCCTTTGACGGCCTCAACAACGCCGTCGGCGGTGTTGAACTGGACGCTCAGGTCTTTTACGGAAAACAGGCTCATATCAGCGATCCTTCGGGTCCAGAGCGTCGCGTAAGCCGTCACCAATGAAGAACATGGTGATGATGATTGCGACGTAGAATGTCAGTGGGAACAACAACTGCCACAGTGTGCCATAGCCCATCGTCCCGGCCCCTTCGGCGATCAGTCGACCCAGCGAAGTGTAGGGTTCAGAAATCCCAAGGCCGAGGAACGAGATGAAACTTTCAGTCAGGATCATCTCAGGCACCAGTAGCGAAGCATACACAATCACCACGCCAAGAAGGTTGGGCAGGATATGGCGGTACATGATGGTGAATTCGCTGACCCCAGCTGCGCGTGCGGCCTCGATGAACTCTCGGTTCTTCAGGGTCAGGGTTTGCCCCCGGACAATTCGTGCCATCGTCAGCCAACCAACCGCACCAAGTGCGATGAACAGCATGACGAATGATCGACCCGCGACAACCAGCAACAGGATGATGACCAGAGTTGCCGGAATGGCCAGCAGGATATCGACGAAGCGCATCATTACGCCATCAGTACGGCCACCGATATACCCTGCAGCAATACCGTAACATGTACCGACGATCAGAGCGGTCGCGGCACCGATCAGACCCACCAGCAGCGATGTTGTCGTCGCCTGAATGATGCGGCTGTATAGATCGCGCCCAAGATCGTCGACGCCGAAGAAATGTCCAGTCTCTGCGGACGGCATTCCCATGCCGCGCACGTCGCCCATGACATTCCAGTCGATTTCCTCGTTGCTCCAAACGGCAAAGTAGGGGCCAATGATCGTGAACAACACGATCATCGCCAGAATGAACAGGCTCGCCATGGCCGCCTTGTTGCGAACAAAACGCATACGTGCGTCCTGCCAAAGTGAACGCCCCTGAATGACCGTGTAATCGGTGATATTATCGGCCAGGTGGGCGGCTTTTTGTGATTTACCAAGCATTGCCAGCCCCTCAGTAACGGATTTTCGGATCGAACCAGGCATAGGCCAGGTCGGTCAGCAGGTTTACGAGAACGGTCAGGACGCCATACAGAATCGTGACCCCCAACAGCACCGCGTAATCACGCGACAGCGCGGACCCCACATAAGCCTGCCCTAGTCCGCCGGTCGAAAAATAGATGTCCACAAAGACCGAACCGGTCAGAACGTAGACGAAGACCGGTCCTAGATAGGACACAACGGGCAGCAAGGTTGGTTTCAGCGCGTGGCGCCAGATCACGGTTCTTGTCGGCAGACCCTTGGCGCGGGCCGTGCGGATGAAGTTCGAGTTCAGAACTTCCAGCATCGATGACCGCGTGATCCGTGCAATGGACCCCATGTATGAGGTCGCAAGCGCGATAACGGGCATGATCAGGTACGGCCACTGGCCGCCATTCCAGCCACCACCCGGCAGCCACCCCAGCCACAAGGTGAAGGTCAAGATCAGGATCGGACCCATGATGAAGTTCGGCAGCGCTTGCGCTGCGATTCCCAAACCAACAGCAAGATAGTCGATCCAGCTGTTGTGCTTGATCGCAGCGGCAATCCCCAGCGAGACTCCGACGGTTGTTGCGACCAGGAAGGACAGCGAACCGTAGGTCAGCGAGATCGGGAAACCCTGCGCGATGATGTCATTTACATCCCGGTCCTTGAACTTAAAGGACGGGCCGAAATCAAAATGCACGACGATGTTGTACAGATAGTCCCACAGCTGTTTCCACAGCGGTTGGTCCAAACCGTACCGCGCCTCGATATTGGCCAGCACAGCGGGCGGCAGTGGCCGTTCCGAGGTGAATGGTCCACCTGGCGCGAAGTGCATCAGAAAGAAACTTGCAACGATCAGCAAAAGGATCGTTGGGACGGCGATCAGCAATCGCCGGACGATATAGGCAAGCATTTCATGCCCCCATTATTGGCTTTGCCCCGGAAAGAACTCCGGGGCAAAGCTTGGTCTAAGGAAGATTATTCGGCGGTTTTGTAGAGGTTCTTGGAATACCAGTTCTGCTCTACGTTTTTGACCGGCCAGTTACCGACATCGCTGTCCATCATGTAGACTCCAGCATAGTGATAGATCGGGATAACGGGCGTCTCTTGCGCGATGATACGCTCGACCTCGGTGTAGAGAGGTGCCGCATCGTCAGATGTTTTGGCTTCGGACAGCAGTTCATCAACGCGGGTGTTGTTGTACTTGCCGTCGTTATAGCCGGAATCCGACTGTAGCAGGTCGAGGAAGGTCGAGGCTTCGTTATAGTCGCCACACCATGCCCCGCGTGCCATATCGAAGTTCTGGTTGCCACGCTCTTCCAGGAAGATTTTCCATTCCATGTTGGCCAGCTCGGCATTGACGCCCAGCTTTTGCTTCCACATCTGGCTCAGGGCCACGGCGACTTTTTTGTGCGCTTCCGAGGTGTTGTACACCATCTCAAAGCTCAGTGGGTTGTCGGGACCATAACCGGCTGCGGCTAGCAGTTCCTTGGCCAGTTCGTCGCGCTCGGCCTGGGACATGGACGCCATTTCTACGTCTGGAACGTCAAAGCCAGCGGTTGCTGCCGGGGCAAAGGTATAAGCCTGCGGCTGCCCACCTGCCATGATGTTCTCGGTGATGATCTTACGATCAACTGCCAGGGACAGCGCCTGACGAACGTTCGGGTCCTTGAAGGCTTCGGGGCCACCATCGGACAGGTTGAACGTGTAATAATAGTTACACAGGCGCGGGAAGCTGATTGCTTCTTCCGGATGCTCTTTTTGCAAGCGCGGGAACTGACCTGCTGGAACTTCTGTGCGGTCCAGCTCACCTGCCAGGTAACGGGTCAGCGCGACGTTTTCGTCGTTGATGACCAGTGCCACGACTTTTTCGATGATCGTGTTGTCGTTGTCCCAGTAGTTTTCGTTCCGCTCACGAACCGAACGTTCCTGCGGCAGATGCTCGGTCAGGACGTATGCCCCGTTCGAAACGATGTTTTCTGGCTTGGTCCAGGCGTCGCCAAACTCTTCGACAACTTTCTGCGGGGCAGGGAAAGTGGTCGAATGCGTGGTCATTTGCGGGAAGTACGGCAGCGGTGCGCTGAGCGTCACTTCAAGCGTATGGTCGTCGATGGCTTTAACACCCAAGTCGTCAACCGACTTGTCACCTGCGATGATTTCAGATGCGTTCTCGATCGACATCAGTTCCATGAACCACGCATAGGGCGAGGAAAGGGCGGGATCGACGGCACGTTTCCAGGCGAAAACAAAATCGCCGGCAGTTACCGGATCACCATTCGACCACTTCGCATCGTCGCGCAGGGTAAAGGTGTAAACGTCTTTGGTGTCGTTGGTGGTGTAACCGGTGGCAACACCGGGGACCAGATTGCCGTCTTCGTCCTGGTTCATCAGGCCTTCGAACAGGTCACGCACGATCTCGGCGCCGGAAACATCTTCGACAACCTGAGGGTCAACCGAGCTGTGTTCGTCCAAGATACGATAGGTAAAGGTCTGGTCATCCGCCAACGCTTCGCCGGTAGTCGGATGGGTTCCGGCGGCAAATGCAGCCCCGGTGATCATGGTCGAGGTCAACAGCCCCGCAAGAGATGTACGAATATACTTGTTCATGTTTTTCAACTCCCGTTTATTATTCGGCAACCCACGCGCATCCCTTCCGGATGGCTGAAGGCCACCATGTTTGTCCGACCCAGAAAGAGACCAGGACTGGTTCGAATTTTGCTTTTTCAGATCGCAATGAACACCGCGTCGCAGTCTTTCGGTTTGCAGTCGGGAACGTGTTTGCAAAAGTCGCCTTTCACTGAGGTCGAACGTGGCATTATTTCAAAAAAGGTTAAAGCCTTTGCCTGAAAATTGGGCAACCAGAGGTGGATTGTGAATGGAAACGGGGGGGCAGCGGAAATTTTATGTTGAAACTCGGAGGCTTCGTGACATTTTCGTGAAAGGCGACGATTTTCGTTTGGCTGTTGCCGTCGGGTCAAACAGCTGAGGGGGCTCTGGATCAGGGCGAATCGCTACTGTTTCAGGCTGGCCTTCATGCCCGCGTCAGGAAAGCAGGTCGGAGCCTGGCCGATCGATTCTTGCCAACGTCCGATCGAGCGGCGGGTTTTGAAACCCGGTAGGCCATCTGCCCCGCCCACGTCGTGTCCTTGTTGTTCCAGTGTGCGTTGCATGGACGCTATGTCAGACCGGTACAAGTTTCCCACCTTGCCCCAGCGTCCTGTGAAATCGCCAACGCCATATTGAATGCGGTCTCCGACGTGTCCAACGAACAAGGCATAAAGATCGCTTTTGTTGTATTCCTTGAGGACATAGAAGTTCGGTGTGACGACAAAGGCAGGGCCGTTCCGCCCTGCGGGCATCATCAAATATCCGTCTCCGGCCAGTTCATGTTTTGGAAACGGCTTGCCTGACACACGCGCAATTCCCATTTCGGCCCAGTCCCGAATGGGTCTGCCTTGGTCAGGGCCTTCCAGTGCGCAGGATATGGTGTCAGGAACTAGGACCTCGAACCCCCAATCTCGCCCGGTCCTCCAGCTATGCTGCGCCAGATAGTTTCCGATAGAAGCAATTGTATCTTCGGCTGAGGTCCAAATGTCAGCTTTTCCGTCCGCGTTTCCGTCGGCCGCATAGGTCAGAAAATTGGAGGGCATGAATTGCGGCTGGCCCAAAGCGCCCGCCCAGCTGCTTTTCATTGTGCCCGGCGGTGCATCGCCCGCTTCCGCGATTTGCAGCGCCGCGATCAGCTCTTTGGTAAAATAGTCAGCGCGGGTACTCATGAACCCTTTGGTGCCCAGCACCTGGAAGGTGTTGTGCCGAATGGGAACTTGCCCATAGCCGCTCTCACGACCCCAGATGGCCAGAATGATGCGGGCGGGCACGCCTGTTTCGGCCTCGACGCGCGCCAAGGTTGCGGCGTGTCGCCGGGCCATCTGTCGTCCGACAGATGTTGCGCCCTGAACGGAACCCGCGTTGAAATATCGCCCCGGAGAGCCAAATTCCGCCTGTTTTTGTCGTTTCGGGGTTTTGATCGGTTGCCCTGGCGGCACCAGATCCGGCAATTTCCAGTTCAGCGTCACACCGTCAAAGGCCTGTTGCATTGTGCGTCTGGAAACGCCCTTGGCTTTGGCCTTTGGCCAGATGGTGTCTTGCAGCCAAGACTGGAATTGTCTTTCAACCGCAGCACGATCTTGCGCGGTTGCACTTGTGGACAGGCACCAAAGACCCAGGACGAACATGATCCATCGCATCGCTTAAGGTCTGGCTTGGTCAAAGCCGCAAGTCAACAGCGGTTTTCCCGTGGTTTTGTCTGCGCCTATTCCCACCGTTGATCAGGGTCGGCGGCCGAGCACCGACCTATTTGGGAAAAAGCCTTGAGAAATTTCATTTGTCTGCCGATAGTTGGCGCGAGAGATTGCTTTAGGAGGACAATCAGGCGTGGCCCTATTCCGAATGTCACCAAAGGCGATGCAGGTTGTGATTGTCGCCGCGGCTCTCTCTGCTACGGCGCAAGCTGCCTGTGCAAGTGACAGTTTCATGGACCCACAAGGTCCGATTGCCGCTGTCCAAAAAGTGCATCTTTTCCGCGCAACTGTCCTGATCCTGTTGGCGGTTGTTCCGGTTCTTGTTCTGGTGCCGCTGATTGCCTTTCGGTATCGGCGGCGCAAAGAAGGCGGAGCCATATACCGGCCCAAGTGGGATTTCTCCGGTCCGTTGGAGTTCGTTATGTGGGGCGTGCCGGTTCTGATTGTCGTGCTGCTATCTTTCTATCTGTGGAAGGCGACCCACCGATTGGACCCATATTCGGATCGCTTTGGCGAAATGCCCGCGCTGAACGTTCAGGTCGTCGGATTGGATTGGAAATGGCTGTTCATCTACCCCGATCTTGGCATCGCCAGCGTCGGAGAGCTTGGCATCCCCGTCAAACAGCAGGTCGCAATGACACTGACGACCGATACTGTGATGCAGTCCTTCATGATCCCTGCTTTGGCAGGCCAAATTTATGCAATGCCCGGTATGACTACGGAATTGCATGTTGTGTCGGATGTGGCTGCAACAATGCAGGGGGAGAACACCCAGTATAACGGGCGCGGGTTCACCAAACAGAAGTTCCAAACCGTTGCCATGTCCGTCGAGGAATTCAACGAATGGGTCGACAAGGTGCGCAGTAACGGCATTGCGCTGAATGACGAGACCTATCGCATTTTGGCCATGCGGACGGACCGGGACGAGGTGCAAGCCGCGTTGGGAACCGCGCAAATGCCAGATAACGCGTTGTATTTCACGCTGGAGGACAGCAACCTGTTTCATTCAATTGTGCATCGGTATCACGGCAACAATGCTCTGACCGCCGACCAGCAGCCGGGGACGGTGGAATTCGGGCAGGAGGCGCAGCAATGACCACCAATGGTTCTGGCTTCTTCGGCCGCCTGAATTGGGACGCGTTTCCGATTACAGGGCTTATTCAGAATCCCAATACGAACGAGATTGTCGCCAACACTGCCGCTGCGATAGTGATCGTCGGTGTCATCGTCGTCGTTGGATCATTAACGTGGTTTCGCCTTTGGGGACCATTGTGGCGCGATTGGCTAACCAGTGCGGATCACAAGAAGATCGGCATCATGTACATCGTCTTTGCAATCGTCATGCTTGCGCGCGGCGTTTTGGAAGGCGTGGTAATGCGGGCGCAGCAGGCAGCCGGTCCGGGCGATGGATTTCTTAAGGCCGAGCATTTCGCCGAACTATTTAGTACCCATGGCACGATCATGATCTTCTTCGTCGCCGTTCCGTTTGTGTTTGGGCTGGCGAATTTCCTGATCCCGCTGATGATCGGGGCGCGCGATGTGGCCTTTCCTGTGATGAACCAGATCAGCCTTGGTCTGACCGTCTCAGCCGGGATGATGCTGATGGTATCGTTGGTGGTGGGCGAGTTTTCGACCGGCGGCTGGACAGCATATCCGCCATATACCGGTGCGGCGTTCAATCCCGGTGTTGGCCCTGACTACTGGATCTGGGCGATCGTCGTCTCTGGTGTCGGAACCACACTGACGGGCATCAATTTTGCTGTCACGATCTATAAGCTGCGCGCGCCTGGCATGAAATTCATGCGGCTGCCGATGTATTGCTGGACAATCATCTGCAGCTCAATCCTGATCGTCTTTGCCATGCCGCCTCTAGGCGTTGCCGCACTGATGCTGGCAGCGGACCGGTATCTGGACTTTCATTTTTTCACCAACGACCTTGGCGGCAACATGATGAACTATGCCAATATGTTCTGGCTGTTTGGTCATCCCGAAGTCTATCTGCTGGTTCTGCCGGCCTACGGTATCTACTCTGAGGTCTTCGCAACGTTCTCGGCCAAGCGCCTGTATGGCTACAACTCTCTGGTTATCGCTACGATGTCGATTGCGGTGTTGTCATTCACCGTCTGGCTGCACCACTTCTTCACCATGGGTCAAAGCGCGCTGATCAACGCCGTGTTTGGCATCGCGACAATGCTGATTGCTATCCCGACCGGCGTGAAAGTCTATGACTGGATGGCTACCTTGTTCCGCGGGCGAATCCGGTTTTCGGTGCCAATGCTCTATGGGTTGTCTTTCTTAATGTTGTTTGTCATCGGCGGGCTATCCGGTGTGATCCTCGCAAACCCAACAGTGGACTATCAGGTCCACAACACGCTATTTCTTGTCGCCCACTTCCACAATGTCCTGTTGCCGGGTGTGCTGTTCGGATTGCTTGCCGGATACAATTATTGGTTCCCCAAAGCTTTCGGGTTCCGCCTGAACGAATTCTGGGGCCGCGTCTCGGTTGCGTTGTGGACCGTCGGGTTCATGCTGACATTCCTGCCGCTGTATTTTGTCGGCCTGATGGGAATGCCACGCAGGTCATTCAGTTGGGAGGACCCGAGCTTCCACCCGTACATGATCGTTGCCGTCGTCGGCGCGCTGATCATATTGGCGGCTTTGCTGTCGGTGATCGTGCAACTGTGGGTTAGTATCCGTGATCGGGAAAAGGCACGAGTTCCGGTCGGTGATCCGTGGGATGCGCATACGTTGGAATGGTCGATCCCGGCCCCGCCGCCTTCCTACAATTTTGCCATCATCCCCCATGTGACCGATCGGGACGATTTTGCTGCCGCGAAAGAGCGCGGCAACGCGTACCCGTCGCCTGATGCCTATGAGGATATCTCGGTTCCGCTGAACACTGGCATAGGCTTCAGTCTCTGCGTGCTCAGCGGGGTTTGGATGTTTGCGCTGGTCTGGTGGATCTGGTGGCTGGCGGCGCTGATGACAATCTTTATGCTCGCGACCTTTATCGCATGGACGTTCAAGGCCGAAACAGAGCGGGTCATTCCGGCAGACGACGTGCGTAAGCAGCACGAAGCCTGGTT
Source organism: Ruegeria sp. CDSA033 (assembly GCF_059612305.1). NCBI lineage: Bacteria > Pseudomonadati > Pseudomonadota > Alphaproteobacteria > Rhodobacterales > Roseobacteraceae > Ruegeria > Ruegeria sp. CDSA033. The sequence continues at coordinate 86,768 of NZ_JBXWQI010000011.1, forward strand.
GGATCTGGTGCACAATTCTACGCCCGTTGACCGTGATCACGAAACTGCCCCGGAAAATCGCGGGTTGGCCCGCCCTGATCTGGAGGCCGTGACATGAAACGCGCGCCCACCCACAGTTACCCCGGTCTGAACCTTGGGCGGCGGCATGCAAGTGCCGACAAAGCTAGCGAAGTCGTTACCTTCGGGTTCTGGGTCTTTTTGATGAGCGATCTGGTCTATTTCGGGCTGATGTTCGCGATCTACATCACGATGATCGACGCACAGGCCGGCGGACCGGGGCCGCACGAATTGTTCGACCTGAAAAGCGTCTTTGCCCAGACGCTGATCCTTTTGACCAGCAGTCTTACCGTGGGTCTGGCGATGCTTGCGCTCAAATACAACCTTCCGCGGTGGCGGATCGTATTCTGGTTCTTCGTGACACTGGTTCTTGGTCTCAGTTTTCTGGTTCTGGAAATGCGCGACTTCATGGCGATGGCCGAAAAGGGGGGTAACCCACAGCGCAGTGGGTTTTTGTCAGCATTCTATGGGCTGGTGCCTTTGCACGGTCTGCACGTCACGGCCGGGTGCATTTGGTTGATCGTGCTGGGTATTCAGCTACGAATTTTTGGCCTTACCGATTTGCTGATGTCTCGCGTGGTACGGCTGGCGCTGTTCTGGCATTTTCTGGACCTGATCTGGATTGGCATCATCACTATCGTTTATTTCGGAGGGCTGACCTATGGATAAGCGCAGCGAAATGCATCGCCGCGAGCGTCGCCGCTATGTAATCGGTTATGGTGGGTCGTTATTGTTGACCTTTGCAGTATTTGGAATCGCTTACCGTTTCGGCATTGAGACAAAGGGCGTTTACCTTGCAATCAGCCTGCTCGGATTGGCTCAGCTGATCGTACAGCTGGTTTATTTCCTGCACATCGACCGACGTCGCAGCAGCCGCGAAGATCTGGACCTTATCCTGTTTTCCACGATGGTGCTGCTGATCATCATTCTTGGAACTGTTTGGATCATGGGTAATCTGGCGGTTCGGATGCACACGTTTCCAATGTGACGTTCGGCCAAGCCAAATAAAGGGGGCTGGTTCATGAAATCTCTTAAGGTCGTTGGCGCGGTGGTCATCTTGGGCGCAATTGCCGTCGGGCTGCTGTTGTACTGGCGCCATCAGGAACGATACCCTTCGACCGATGACGCCTATGTGGGGGCGAACATCATCTACGTGGCGCCACAGGTCACCGGTCAGGTTGCCGAAGTGCTTGTGATTGAGAACCAGCCGGTCAAAACTGGGGACTTGCTGTTCACAATCGACGATACGCAATTCAAAGCTTCGGTCGATCAGGCTAAGGCCAACCTCGACAGCGCGGTGCAGCAGGCGCAGTCTTACGGTACGCAGATCGCGGCTGCACAAGCGGTGGTCGACAGCACGCAGTCGGCCTACAATACGGCTCAGAGCAATCTGGAACGTGCTAAGGCGCTGTTTTCAGATGGTGATTTGGCGCAGGCGTCACTGGATCAAACCAGTTCGGAATTTGCGCGCGCCGCGGCGCAGCTTACCACAAGCCAATCCGCTCTATTGGCCTTGCAAAGCGGTCTAGCGGCAAAACAGGATGATATTCTGTCATCGCAAGCCCAAGTGGAAATTGCGCAGGCCAATCAGAATTGGACCAAGATTTTCGCATCGGCAGATGGGTGGATCGCAAACCTGACACTCAGACCTGGATCGTCGGTTTCAGCTAACGCGCCGCAGTTTTCCATCGTCGAGTCGTCTGATTGGTGGGTAGACGCCAATTTCAAAGAGACATCACTGCCACGAATTCGTCCGGGTCAGCAGGTCACGGTAAAGATCGACATGATGCCGGGCGTCACCCTGACGGGCAAAGTTGCGTCAATCGGACGGGGGTCGGGGGATACGTTCTCGCTTCTGCCGTCCGAGAATGCCAGCGGCAATTGGGTCAAGGTGACGAGGCGCTTTCCGGTGCGGGTTGAACTTGATCCTACGGATGCCCCATTGCGCGTGGGTGGCAGTAGCAAGGTGACCGTGGATACCACACCGCAGGCCCAAAAATGATATCCTCGGCAGCAGGCCACATCAATCCGGTGATTGTGGTTGCTGTCGTTCTCAGCGCTATTCTTGAGGTGCTCGACAGTACAATCGTCAATGTCGCGCTGCCCCATATTCAGGCGGCGTTCGGCGCAACAACCGATCAGGCCACGTGGATACTGACCAGCTATATTGTGTCGGCCGTTGTGGTCATGCCACTGACGGGCTTTGTCGCCCGCCGTGTCGGCCGTCGACGTCTGATCCTGACCGCTGTGACCGGGTTCGCGACGATGTCAGTCATGTGTGGCCTGTCCTGGAGCCTTGAGACCATTGTAGCCTTTCGCCTGGCCCAAGGCATGTTCGGGGCGTTTCTGATCCCGTTGTCCCAATCCATTCTATTCGACGCCTATCCCCGTGAAAAACGTGGGCAGGCGATGGCGGTCTTCGGTTTGGGAGTCGTCGTGGCCCCGGTGTTGGGACCAACAGTGGGGGCGATCCTGACCGAGTATTTCTCTTGGCGGATGGTATTTTTCGTGAACCTGCCGGTAGCCGCGATGGCGTTACTTTTGTTGGCCGGAGAGTTGCCAGACGACGAAACCGAAGAGGTTCGCATCGATTGGAAAGGTCTTGCCCTTCTGGCCATTGGCATAGGCTGCCTGCAATTTGTTCTGGATCAGGGAGAGACCAAGGACTGGTTGTCATCGCGTGTCATTCAGGTTGCCCTCATCGCGTCGATTTTGGGTGCGTTTGGGTTCATCATTCACGTGCTGACCACGGAAAAGCCGGTTGTCGATTTGCGGTTTTTCGCGGATCGCAATTTCGCGCTGTGCAATCTGGTTATCGCCGGATTTGCCATTTCGCTGTTCGGAGGTATCGCGATCCTGCCGACTTTCGTTCAGAACTTGCTGGACTATCCAGTCATCACATCGGGCCATTTGTTTATCCCGCGAGGGGTCGCCGCCGGGCTGTCGATGGTCCTGACCGGCGCTGTTCTGGTCACGCGGTTCGATCCGCGTGTTCTGGCCGGGCTGGGTATGCTTTTGACGGCTGTCAGCAATTTCATGATGGGGGCGCTCAACATGGATGCTGGATTTTGGGAGCTTGCCTGGCCAGGGGCGGTAAGCGGTCTGGGAATGGGGCTGGTGTTTGTGCCGATGTCGATATTGGCGTTTGAAAGCATCTCCAAGTCGCGGCAGGACGAGGCATCCGGCCTGTTCAATGTGACCCGTCAGCTTGGATCATCAGTCGGAATTTCCTTGGTCGGAACTTGGGTCGTTCGGGGCCTTCAAACAAACACTGCAGTTCTCAGCCAAAACGTGACGCCTTATAACCCCGCCGCCCAAGCCTATCTTGCGCCACTGAACCTGACACCGGACAGTGCGCAGGGGGCCGCCATTCTGGGGCAGGAGATCGCGCAGCAGGCTGAACTGATTTCATATCTAACCGTCTTCAACAATCTGGGGCTTTTGGCTTTGGCGACCATTCCGCTGCTGTTCTTTTGCAAAGCACCTAAACCTGGAACGCAGGAGTCAGTGCCTGCACATTAACGCATCAGGAACAAGCCAAATGCCAGCGCCATCCAGCAAAGACCCAGGCTGAGCAATACATTGGCCGCCGCCAGCGCGATGGTTCGTTCGCGTCTGAGTTCCAGCGACTGATAGGCAAAGCTGGAAAACGTCGTGAAGCCGCCGCAAAAACCAAAGACCAGGCGTTTTTGTTCTTCGCCCATCTCTATTGATCCGCCAAGATAGCCGATCCACAACCCCAGCAGCATGCTACCCAGAACGTTTACAATCAGGGTCGAAAACGGCAGGTCATGAACAATCCGCAGTGCGATCCAGTGGCGAAAAACGGCCCCTAAACCGCCGCCCAATCCGAACATGGCGTGCAGGAACAATTCGTTCATTCAGTCGCCCTCGGTGGATGAAAGCGCCTTCCGATAGCCTCACCCAAAATGGCGGCTGCCAGTCCCGCCGCGATTTCCAACGCGGCGGCCGAAGCCGCAACCCAGATGTTAGACAAGGCCAACCGCTCCAATTCGGAAACAAACGAGGAAAAGGTCGACAGGCCACCACAAAAGCCGACTGCGCCAAGATGCAGAACATGGGCATGGACGCGGTTTCGCACCGAATACAGCCACCCCAGTATGAAGCAGGCCACTATATTGATGCCAAAGGTCTGCGTCAGAAATCCGGCATGCGGCATGCTCACCGAGAACAACTCGCGCAGCAGCGACCCAACTGCGCCACCAATGAACACGGCTCCGAACATCAATGCCGTGGTCCGAACATGCGTTCGTTTCTGTGTCACAGCCTGCCGTCCTGCCTCTATCCCGTTTCTTCGGGCATAATAGCTGACGTTGCCCGGATCAACCGTGACCAATGTCCGCGCCATATTTCACATCTTCGCCCGATTACGTGAAGGCGGGCACAATCGCTTGCAATCTAACAGCGATTTGGCCCACGTTTGCCGAACACCTCGCCTGCTACAGCAGGCTGGAAAGCACGCGACCTTGGGAGAGCACGAATGATTGTACGCAGACTCTATTACTTCATTGCATATGTGTGTCTGCCGCTGACCCTGTTGTGGGGTTTTTTCTGGCCGCCCGCCCATTGGTTGCTGGTGGTGCTCATTCCATATGCCGTGATCGGCCTTTACGACATGCTGACGACCAAACACAACGTGCTGAACAACTATCCGGTCCTGGGGCATTTCCGGTACATGCTGGAATTCGTCAGCCCGGAAATCCGGCAGTATTTTGTGGAAACCAACGAAAGCGGTCGCCCTTTCAACAGGATCGTACGCTCGCTGGTCTACTCGCGCGCCAAGGGACAGGTGGATACGCAGGCATTTGGTACGCAATACGACGTCCTCTCAGTCGGATATCATCGTGCCAACCACTCGCTTGCGCCCAAGCATGTGGATGAAAGCGAAGAACGGATCATGCTGGGTGGGCCGCAATGCACGCAGCCATATAGTGCGTCGCGGCTGAACGTCTCTGCCATGAGCTTTGGGGCGCTCAGCGCCAATGCGATCCGGGCACTGAACGGCGGGGCCAAGGACGGCGGATTTGCGCATAACACGGGTGAGGGCGGCCTGTCCCCGCACCATCTGGCCGAGGGTGGCGACATCATTTGGCAGATCGGAACAGGCTATTTCGGCTGCCGCACGCCCGAGGGTGGTTTTGACAAGGACCTGTTTGCCGAAAAGGCAAAAAAGGACGTTGTCAAAGCGATTGAAATCAAGCTGTCGCAGGGGGCCAAACCATCGCATGGCGGTGTGTTGCCTGCCGCAAAGGTGGATCAGGAGATCGCCGAAATCCGTGGCGTGCCCGAACATCAGGACGTGATATCTCCGCCTATCCACTCTGCCTTCGAAGGCCCGAACGGTCTGATCCATTTTGTGCAGCATCTGCGGGAAATGTCTGGCGGCAAACCAATCGGGTTCAAGCTGTGTATTGGTAGACCGTCCGAGTTTATGGCGATTTGCAAGGCGATGCTGGAAACAGAAATCCTGCCGGACTTCATCACAATTGACGGTGCCGAAGGCGGTACCGGTGCTGCCCCGGTCGAATTCACCAACCGGTTGGGCATGCCGCTGAACGAGGCGCTGATTTTCGTCAACAACTGCCTGCGTGGTGTGGGTTTACGCGACAAGATCCGGATCATCTGTTCGGGTAAGGTAGCCACCGGCTACGATATGGTCGAAAAATTCGCGCTGGGGGCAGATATGTGCAACGCGGCGCGCGCGATGATGTTTGCCGTAGGATGCATTCAGGCGCTGCATTGCAATACGAACCGCTGCCCGTCCGGCGTTGCCACTCAGGACCCGATACGGGGCAGGGCGGTCAATGTTCCACAAAAACGCCAGCGCGTGCACCGCTTTCACGATGCGACATTGGAAAGCTTCCGCGAACTTTTGGGCGCTATGGGCAAAGACAAAGTGTCAGACCTTCACCCGATAGATATCCGCCGCCGCACGGCAGACGAGCGGGAACGGTCTTATGCCGAACTATATACCCTTATCGACGAAGGCGTTTTGTTGACAGACGCAATACCGTCCGACTACGCGGCCGATTGGAAATTTGCCTCGGCGGACCGCTTTTAATTTTTTTTGGCTATTTCGCCAAGGATTGACGATTTCGATCCGTCATACTCAGTGTGATGCGTATGAAAACATCGGATGAAGACTTGGCCAGGGCCGCTGCGGACGGGGACGTTGACGCGTTTGCGACCCTGTTGCAGCGCCATTACGACCGGGTCTTTCGTCTGGCTTTTCGTCTGACCGGACGGGCTGATCAGGCCGAGGATCTGACACAGGACATCTGTGCGGCGTTGCCCACCAAAATCGCGGGCTTCCGGGCGCAGGCCAAGTTCACGACCTGGCTTTATCGCGTTGTCGTCAACGCGGCCGAGGACGCCCGGCGTCGCCAGGCAAGTCACAGTCGCGCTGCCGCAGGGTGGGGTGATGTGGAGCAATTGCGACGGGCAGAAGCGACCGAGACGGCCCAAGCATTGGATTGGTTGAAGCGCGCCATGCGGTCTCTGCCACCCGAATTGCAAGACACTCTGGCCCTGACATTAGAGGATGAAATGACACACGCCGAAGCTGCTGCAGTTCTGGGCGTGTCCGAAGGCACCGTGTCCTGGCGCATGTCCGACATTCGCAAACGTCTGCGCGCCCTGCGACAAGAGGAATTGGCACAATGACCGATGATCTTGATGACTTCAAAGCCTTGATGGATGTCGCGACGCCGGCACCAGATGCCGAACGGCGGGCGAAAAACTTGAAATTGGCTCAGAAAAAATTTGCACTCAGCCAAGGATCGCATGCTGCGGTGCGTCCGACTGTTAAGCGAGGCCCAATGGCCCGCATGACAGAAGGAGCGAAATCCATGTTGAATGCCTTGTCTCATCGCGGCGCCCTGACCGCCACAACCGCAATTGCCGCCGTTGCGCTGATCATGTTCGTGCCGCAGTCCCGCGACATCGTTGTGCAGCCCCTATCGCGCAGTGAAAGCCCTGCGCCCGCACCCGAAGCAGATTCTGCCGCATTGGAAGATCTCGTCGTTGAGGCCCCGGTCGTAGTTGAAGAGTATGCCGCGCCCGTGCGATCCAAAGCGGCCGCCCCTCAGCAAGGCGTTTCGGGCTTGGTTGCTGAAAACACTGCGCGACTTGGCATCACTTCGGGCGATGCCACTCATATGATGGTTGAACCAGAGGTGGGAATTCTGCCCTTCCCGGATACCGAGGCGTTTTCAAACGCTGAAGCCAATCCTCTGAAAGTCACCAATGAAGAGCCTGTTTCCACCTTTTCAATTGACGTCGATACGGCCTCCTATTCGATCGTCCGGTCCTCTCTTATGCGCGGTCAGCTTCCACCCAAGGATGCCGTCCGTGTCGAAGAGATGGTAAATTATTTTCCTTACTCGTATCCCGCACCAGAAGGGGACGCGCCGTTCCGGCCGACGATCACAGTAACACCGACGCCTTGGAATGAGGGTACTCAGCTTGTGCATGTCGGTATCCAAGGGGCATTGCCGCAGATTGAGGACCGACCGCCGCTTAATCTGGTCTTTCTGATCGATACCTCGGGATCGATGCATGATGCCAACAAACTACCACTGTTAAAACAATCGTTCCGTTTGATGTTATCGGAGCTGCGAGATGAGGACGAGGTCTCGATCGTGACTTATGCCGGTAGCGCAGGGCAGGTTCTGGAACCCACCGCGGCCGTGGAACGTGACAAAATCCTCGGCGCGCTCGACCAGTTGGAGGCAGGCGGTTCGACCGCAGGTCAGGCCGGGTTGCAACAGGCATATCAGGTAGCCGAAAGCATGAGCGCCGACGACGAGGTTACGCGCGTCATCCTGGCAACGGATGGCGACTTTAATGTTGGCTTTTCTGATCCTGATGCGCTGAAAGACTTTATAGCAAATAAACGTGACAGCGGTACGTTTCTGAGTGTTTTGGGTTTTGGTCGGGGTAATCTGGACGATGCCACGATGCAGGCACTTGCCCAGAACGGAAACGGACAGGCCGCGTATATCGACACGCTGAGCGAGGCGCAAAAAGTCCTGGTCGACCAGTTGACCGGCGCATTGTTCCCAATCGCAAACGACGTCAAAATCCAGGTTGAGTTCAACCCGTCACAAATCGCCGAATATCGCCTTATCGGATACGAGACGCGCGCGTTGCGTCGGGAAGATTTCACCAATGACAAAGTTGACGCCGGTGATATTGGAGCAGGCCACTCGGTCACGGCGATTTACGAGGTCACGCCCGTTGGTTCAGACGCCATCCTGAACGACCCGTTGCGCTATGGTGCCCAAGCGGTGCGCGATGGTTCGGATGAGATCGGGTTTTTCAAGCTGCGTTACAAAATGCCGGGATCTGACCAGAGTCAGTTGATCGAACAGGCCATTGCGGCGACGCAGGGCGATGCTACAGACGATGTCCGCTTTTCCTATGCCATCGCCGGATTCGGGCAGTTATTGCGCGGTGCAGAGTATCTGGGGAACTGGTCTTACGACGATGCGATCGGATTGGCAAACGCTGCGCGTGGTGAAGATCCCTTTGGGTACAGGGCCGAAGCTGCCACGCTCATGCGGCTTGCGCAAACGTTGTCACGGTAACAGCGGGCAATGGGGCGCTGCGTTGGGCAGCGCCCGTGTCCCGTCAATACGATCTTTGGTTGTTGGCCGCATGTGTGTTGATCCGGCGCACGCTCCACTCTACGGCGTCGCGCATGGTCTTGCCCAAAGCATCATCAAAGGCTCTTACAAGATCAGGCGTCGCATCGCTGGTAGAGGCAACAACTTCCCGAAATGAACTGGACGCGATGATCTTGTCTTCGAACTCATCGATGATCTTGATGTTCATGCGCACTTCGACGCGGATGGTTTTTGTCCCTTCGACATCACTGACGACGAACCCCTGAAATTCGCGCAGGTCCGGAACGATGACATAATCGGCGCGCAGGCCCACGGTTGAGCGACCAACAGCGGCCACCTTGCCGCTGTTTTCATAGCTTTCGACCAACAGCGCCTGTACGATAAGCGGTGCACGGTCGACCCATCTGGCACGCGGTAGGTATTGCACCTGCAATGGTGTTGGCTGAATAGCGATCTGATCGGTATTAACCGCCGCCGTTGCTGTCGGTTCCTGTACAACGATTTGTTTCTGGACGCGCGGCAACGAAGACGAAAAGGTGCTTTTCGGCGTTAAAAGATACAGGTCGTTTGGCTTGGATGCCTGCCTCAGCGTGTCCAACCCGGTGCACGCGCCCAGCGACGTCAACACCAGAACTAAAAGAAACAGCCTGATCATTGGCGAAACTCCGAAGCTTGGGTTCCCAGTAAGAAGCGTGCCGGGTCACGTTCGACTTTGTCCACCAGCCGATCCAGGCTGATCACCAGTCGTTGCGACTCTTCTATGAAACGTGTGAATTGCGGCAGGCCGACGCGGAGGAAGTCGGACAATTGCCGTCGATTGTCCTGGACGATACCGTCGATGGTGCCCAGCAACTCGGACGCCGATCGCGATGCGTTGAGGATATCGGCCGAAATCTCGTCCAGCTTGCTTGTGACATTAGACACTGTCGAGGCGACCTGATTGGCCGCATTGCGGATATCATCCATGACTGCGCCAACGTCCTTGTTGATGACCTCATTGGCCGAGTCAAAAGCGCGTTCTGCAGAAGCTAATGTGGTGTTTGCTGTATCCATCGCTGCCGTGATCGACCCCAGTGTTTTGTTTGCATTCACAAAGGTCTCGGTCGCGGTCGCCAAGGCAACGCTGCCTTCGTCGGACAGGCCGGTCAGGCGTTCTGCCAATGTTGAGGCTCGATCGATAAATGGTTTCACGTCGTCCTGTATTATGCGATCGGCCGATTCAATTGTTGTCTTGGCGCTGTTCAGTGTTTCCGTTGCGGACTCGGATGCAGTTTTTACGCTTTTGAGTGTGTCTGTCCCTGTCGTCAGAGTGGTTTCGGCTGTGTCGGCCAATTTATCAAGCCGCGTTGTAAAGTTGCCCAGTTGCTTGGCTGCGCCGCCAAGGTCGGTGGACAAGCTTTCGAAATCTGTCAGCGTTTTGTCCAGCCTACCGGATGCAGAAGCCAGGTTGTCCAATATTTCGCTGACGGATTTGCGGTTCTTGTCGTCAACGACCGAATTCAGACTCTCAAGCAGGGTAACCGCCTCATCCAAAACTTTCGGGGCACCTTCGAACAAGGATTGAATCGCGCTGCGCTTGCTTTTGATTACGCTGTTTTCCGGCAAGGGTTTGTCACCGCTCTTGCCACCCGTCAGCTCAACATAACTTACGCCTGTGACACCCAGAGATTGTAGCTGCGCGATGGTATCTTCGGTGACGGGTATGTCGGCATCTACTTCAAGCTTAACGCGCACCTTTGACGGATCGTCCTCGTCCAGGTTCAACGAGATCACTTGACCAACGGGCAAGCCATTGAAACTTACGCCACCTGCGGAGGAGAGGCCCGATACGTTTTCGAACAATACGTCGTAATATGCGTATTGGCGCGACACCTCAAATTTCGCGAGCCATAGGAAAAACCCGAAGGCACCAAGGATGCCCGCGATTGTGAACGCGCCAATCAGGATATAGTTTGCCCGGGTTTCCATAGCCTTTACCTGTCCTGCCCCTTCTCTTGCGCCGCGCGGGCCCGGGGGCCGGTGAAATACTCTTGAACCCAAGGATGGTCGACTTTGGTCATTTCTTCAATCGGACCTTCAACCAGAACCCGTTTTTCTGCGAGCACTGCGACCCTATCGCAAATGGCATAAAGACTATCCAGGTCATGTGTGACCATAAAGACGGTCAAGCCTAAAGCATGCTGCAATTCACCGATCAACTCGTCATACGCAGCTGCGCCGATCGGGTCGAGGCCGGCGGTTGGCTCGTCCAGAAATACGATCTCGGGGTCCAAAGCCAAGGCGCGGGCAAGGGCGGCGCGTTTGCGCATCCCGCCGGACAATTCGGAAGGCAATTTCCCGCAACTCAGTTGCGGCAAACCGACAAGGCTGATCTTCAGGTTACCAAGTGCGCACATCAGGCTTTCGCTCAGCCCTGTATGTTCGCGCAGCGGAGCCATCACGTTCTGCAAGACCGTCAGCGAGGAAAACAATGCCCCATCCTGAAAGGCAACGCCCCAGCGACGCTCAATCCGGCGGCGTTCCTGTTCCGGGCCATTCAATACGTCGACACCCAGCACCTCAATGCTGCCCGCCGCGGGTCTGTTCAGGCCGACAATCGTGCGCAGCAGAACCGATTTGCCGGTTCCCGATCCACCGACGATCCCCAGAACTTCACCACGCCACACATCCAGATTCAGATTCTGATGTACAACTTGAGGCCCGAACTGGTTTGTAAGATTGCGAACGCGGATAACCGCTTCGCGTTGAGCGTCGGTATTAGATGTCTGTTCAAGCATCGTGCCGTCCACCTCAGACCTCCATCACCGAAAAGAAGATCGAGAACAAAGCATCCAAAGCGATCACCAGAAAGATGGATTGCACAACCGAAGCCGTGGTTCGTTGCCCGACGGATTGGGCAGACCCCTTGACCTGCATGGCCTGCCAACAAGCAATTACGCCGATGACCAAAGCAAAGAAGGGGGCCTTGATCATGCCAATTGCGAATTGCCAAATACCGGTGTTCTCTTTCAGGCGTGTGACGAACATACCGGGGCTGACACCCAGATCAATCCAACTCATCAATCCGCCGCCGATCAGGGCGGCAAGGTCGGCGATGAAGCCAAGGATCGGCAGCATGATCAACAGGGCAACAACACGCGGGATCACCAACACCTCGATTGGGTCCAAACCCAATGTGCGCATTGCGTCGATCTCTTCCTGAACCTTCATCGAGCCAATCGAGGCGGTAAAAGCCGAGCCTGAACGCCCAGCAACGATGATCGCTGTCAGCAAAATGCCGAGCTCACGCAAAACTGAGATCGAAATCAGTTCGACCACGAAAATCTCGGCGCCGAACTGCTTTAGCTGGGTCGCGCCCTGAAAGGCCAGTACGACGCCGATCAGGAACCCCATAAGGGCAACGATCGGGATGGCCTTGAGTCCGGTCTCTTCCATTTGCGAGACCAAGGCCGCTTTGCGCAGACGGCGCGGCATTAGAATTGTACGGACAAGGCGATGCAGCGTCAGACCCAGGAAGCCCAGCAGGGAAAGCATGTCTTTACCAGCTTGCGCTGTGCGTTCCCCGACGCTGGCGACCCAATCAGTGAAGCTGCGGCGTTCTGCCGCCACGCCGGGGTCATCCGGTATGTTTTCCGCCACGGTTTCCAAAAGCGCGGAATGGGCGGGCTTTAGCCCTTCATAATGTACGGTCGCGCCACTTGCCTTTGCGCGCCGTGCAACATCGGCAATCAGCCATGCGCCACCGGTATCCAGTGCTCCGACCTTCGAAAGATCGACAGTTAGTTCGTTACTGTCAGCGCGAAACCCTTCAAACGCCTTTTCGACCGTGTCCAGGGATTGAGTCACCAGATCACCCGAAACACGCAGGTAAACGCCGTTGGCGTCACGGTCCGACTGTATCACTGGCTGCGTCATGAGCGTATGTGATGGCAAAGGACATTGACCTGCAACGGATTTTTGCGAACTGCCTTGTATTTCTTGCCGTTCAATTGCGTCGAGGTGACATTGGCAGGCACTAAAACAGCAGTTGTCTGCGGGGTGGCTCTCAATTGGACCTGCTGCTGCAAGGACGTTTCAATTTATTCTTTTGTTTCCAGTGGTAGGGCGTGCAGAGAGAAAGTCCGAAGGCTCGTGACTCAGGTGTTGCCGGGCTCTGCGAACCACGGCAGAGTTCGCTCTGGCGCCACTGACGTGGAATCAGGGAGAGCGAAATGCGGCACGCTAAGAATGTTTTGTTCATCATCATAGATCAGTTGCGCGCCGACTGTCTGAACGGCACTTTAGCGGCCCATGTCGATCTGCCAAACCTGCGTGCATTCATGGACGAGGCGGTGACGTTTGACCGGCATTTTTCGGTGACCAACCCCTGTGGCCCTTCGCGTGTGTCAATCCTGACCGGGCAATATGCGATGAACCACCGGTCTGTTCGCAATGGAACCCCGTTGCGGCATGATACCCCGAACATCGCGACCGAAATGCGCAAAGCCGGCTATCTGCCCATGCTGTTTGGATACACGGATACATCCGCCGACCCTAGGGTTCATGACCACAACGATCCGATCCTGAAATCCTATGAACACCCAATGGCTGGGTTTCATGAGGTCCTCGAAATGCGGTTGGAGGAATCCTATCCTTGGCGCGGACATCTGATGCAAAAGGGTTATGCGTTCGAAGACTACTGGGATGTTCACAAGCCGGTCGCGCCGGATGGGGTTGATCCCCGGTTGAATGACCCGGCGATGTATCGGGCTGAAGACAGTGATACAGCCTTTCTGACGGATGTGTTTCTGAACAGCATGGCGCCTTATGTTGGCAAAAACTGGTTTGCCCATCTGACCTATATTCGACCTCATCCGCCTTTGGTCGCCCCGGCACCCTACAACGATATGTATGACCCAGCGACCTTGCCCCGACCCGAAGGGTTCTCTGATCCGTTGGATGAACGGGCGATGCACCCGTTTATTGGCCCGACAATCGACAATACGTCAGCCGGTGATTTTGTTCTGGGCTTTGACGGGGTTGAGACGACGCTTGAAAACATCCAAACGCTGCGCGCAGTTTATCTGGGCCTTGCGACCGAGGTTGACCATCACATCGGGCGTGTCGTCCAGTTCCTGAAGGATAGTGGCCAATACGACAACACCATGGTTGTCATCACTGCGGATCACGGAGAGATGCTGGGCGACCGACACAGCTGGGGCAAGATGGCGGTCTTTGACGCCGCCTACAAAACACCATTGATGATCAGGTTGCCGGACAATCAACCGCAAGCCGGTTCGGTGGTCTCGGTACCGACGGAATCCATCGACATAACGCCGACGATTTTGGATTGGGTCGGCCAGCCGATTCCGAATTCCATGGACGGCCGGTCGTTGCTGCCGCTGTTGCAAGGGCAAATCCCCGACGATTGGCGCACATATTCCTTCAGCGAATTGGATTTTGCCGAACCCGAGCAGCCAACAATCTGGCAGCAGGTTTTGGGGACGGGTAACAGCGATTCGTGCCTTGGCATCCTGAGAGATGAGCGTTTCACGCTGGTCGAGTTCGCCGCAGACCTTCCGCCCATGCTGTTTGATCAGCAGGATGGTGGAGAATTGCGGAACAAAGCAAATGACCCCGAATATATGCCGGTCTTGATGCGCCTATCCAGACAAATGTTGCGCCATCGCATGCAAAATATGGATCATACACTGTCCCTAGATTCCATTACTGCGGATGGTCCCAAGACCAAATCCAGGTATTGAACGCAAAATTTGTGCGACCCGTTTTTCCAACCTGTCGCGCTGTTGCCCTCTACACCTGTAACAGATCCAGTGTTACGCATGTGCCGCGGGGAGGATGGATTTGGAAATAACCGAGCAACAGATAAAATCCATGACGACGGCTGGTCTGAATCTGATCGGCCAGGCCCTGTCAATTTATGACAGCCAGCTTCGGCTGGTGGTCAGCAATCGACCGTTTCAGACGATGTTCGATTTGCCGGACCATCTTGTCCAGCCCGGCGCGTTGTTCAGTGACACAATCCGACACCTCGCATCCAGTGGCGAATACGGCGATGTCGATGATGTCGAAGCGGCTGTCGATCTGCGTGTCAATCAAGCTCTGACCTTCGAATCTCACTATATCGAACGTGTTCGGGCCAATGGCCAGGTCATATCGGTCGAAGGGGCCCCTCTGCCCAAAGGCGGATGGGTGGCGGTCTACACAGACATCACCAATACCAAACAGGCTGAGGCGCTGTTGCGCGCCCGTTCCGAGGAGCTGTCTGGTCAATTGCTTGACCGGGCAGAGGAGCTGTCAGCAGCGAACAGAAAACTGGCGGCAACAAATTCGGCGCTGGAAGAAGCCAAGCGCCAATTGACCGAGATCGAAGCGCGCACCCGCATGACGACCGAGATGATGCCGGCCCATATTGCACATCTGGATGCCGAAGGCCGTTACGATTACTCCAACCGGCGGCTAAACTCGGTCATGCCAGGTCGCCCGTCCGAGATTTTGGGTATGCATATTTCTCAGGCATTGGGATCTGCCGCTTTCACACGCGTCCAGGCGCATCTGAAAAAGGCCTACGCCGGGGAAACCTCTGTTTTTGAATTTACCGAAGATCAGGATTCCAGGCGCATTCGCGTATCCTTCACACCTGATGGCGAAGGTGGTGTTTACATCATGTCCGTCGACATCACCGAGGAAACGCAGGCGCGTGTCGCGCTGCAACAGACCCGCCGTCGCGCGATGGCCGCACAGATGACGAGTGGGTTGGCACATGATTTCTCGAATTTGTTGACCATTATCTTGGGCATGCAGTCTCGGCTGGAAAAGATGGATTTGCCGGAAGACGCCCGTGAGCTGATCGACGCGACCAAGCAGACAGCGCGCAGAGGCGGACAATTGCTGAACCGGATCGCCGACATGACGGGCAACAGGACACCTCAACCCAAAGCGACGGACATGCGCGGGTTGCTCGAGGATTTGCGCATTCTGGCCTCTCCATCCTTGCCGCGCGGAGTTGGCTTGTCGGTGGTCAATGCGTTGCCGGACAAAGCCCTTATGCTGGATCCTGGGATGGTTCAGGACGCCTTGCTGAACCTGGTTTTGAATGCGCGCGATGCTTGTGGTGAAACCGGTCAGATTACAATCAGCGCCCACACAATCGGTGAGATATGGACGGAAATAGCAGTGTCAGACACTGGCCCCGGGTTTTCGAAAGATGCGTTGGAAAAGGCGTTGAACCCGTTTTTCACAACCAAAGGCGACAAAGGGTCGGGTCTTGGTCTGCCGATGGTCTACGACACCGTCAAGCTGGCCGGGGGCGACCTGAGTCTGCGCAACACCCCGTCTGGTGCGTCGGTCATTTTGCGATTGCCTTACCGTGCGGCCCCGCCGGTACAGGAGGGGTTGGTTCTGTTGGTCGAAGACAGCAACGATCTGCGCAGTCAGTTCCGCGAAATGTTGGTCGACATCGGGTTTGCAGTGATTGAGGCGACGTCTTGTGACGAAGCCATCGCCCTGGCAAAAGATGTCAAAGACATTGCTTTGGTGCTGTCCGATATTCGCCTTGAAGGACAGGAGACGGGTTTGGATCTTTTGGCAAAACTGGAGCCCGCCTTGCCCCGTATCCTTATGACATCCTTGCCTTATTCCGATCCGTTGTATCGCGAGGCGCTGAAACGTGCGCCGGTGCTGCGGAAACCTTTCACCCGGGCGCAACTGTCCGCCCTGATCCGTGACGAGGCTGCCTGATGACCCAACCGCTGGTGACCATCGTCGATGATGAGCCCGAGATACGGCGCATTCTGACCGACGCGCTTGAAGAAGCAGGCTTTCGCACCCAGAGCTTTGCGCGCGCGCGGGAATTCGAAGCGTCGCTCAAGCGGGTCACGCCGGACGTATGTCTGGTTGATTTGTCACTGCCGGATACGGACGGGTTGGCACTGGTCCATCGGCTGGCGCTGGAGCAGGGGGCTTCGGTCATCATCATATCCGGTCGTGCTCAGGTTCAGGATCGTGTCACCGGTTTGGAACTGGGGGCGGATGACTATATTACCAAGCCATTCGACCCGGCCGAAGTTGTGGCGCGCATTCGGGCGCGGTTGCGGTCCCCCAAGGCGCAGACCGCACAGTCTGACGTGGCGCGTTTCAACGGTTGGACGGCTTATTTTGATCGCTACATCCTAGAAGACGGATCCGGCGCCGAGACCCCGTTCAGTCATGCAGAGGGAGAAGTTCTGAGGCTGTTTCTGGAAAGTCCCAAGCGATTGATCAGCCGCTCTCAGATGCAAGATACCCTGGGTGGCGCTGCCGGCGACAGTTTTGATCGTGCGATGGATGTCAGAATTTCCAGGTTGCGGACCAAATTGGGCGAAGACCCAAAAAACCCTCGCCTGATCAAGACAATTTATGGCGCCGGATATATATTTTTGGGTGATGTTGAATGGTAAGCACGGGTCAAAACGACGCCCTGCCGCGTTAATACTTGAGGCACCAGTCTGTCGTTTGACGCTGCGCTTTATTATTCGCGCAGAGCGCGATCCTTGATCTTGATCACGGGTTGCAAAAGGTAGTCCATAACCGTTTTCTTGCCTGATAAGATATCCACTTCGGCAATCATCCCGGGGATGATCTCGACGGCAACGCCGCTTGCGTCCAGAATAGCGTGACGTGTCTGGATTTCGATGACGAATACTTCTTCATCATTACGTTCGGGCCTTGTCACCGTGTTCGCGCCTATGCGGGTGATCTCACCATCCAGCGCGCCGTAACGCGCAAAGTCATAGGCCGTAATTTTCACCTTAACGGGCTGGCCTGCGTGCAAAAACGCGATATTTTCTGGGCGAACATAGGCCTCGACCAGAAGCCTGTCGTCTAGTGGAACAATCTCGATCAGCTCTTCACCGCTGCGCGCCAAACCGCCAATTGTTGTCCGGTGAACGCGATTTACGATTCCCCGCACCGGTGATCTGATCTGTGCGCGATCTGCGCGGTCTTGCAAGGCCGGCAAGGACGGCCGAAGTGCTGAGAGTTCGGCTGTCGAGACCGCAAGGTCGGTCAGAGCTGCGCTCCGGAACCTGCTATGTGCGGCTTGAATACGATCGTCGATTTCTTCCAGTCCGGTTTTCAACCTGTTGGTCACTGCAACTGCACGAACCTTGCGTCCCTCCCATTCAACAGAACTGCGGCGCAGCGACAAAAGCGTTGTCGCAGGCTCCATCCGTTTTTCCACCAAGGGGGTCATGATGGCACGTTCTTCGGCCAGAATCCCAAGCGTCTCTTCGGCTGTTACCTGGTCTACTAATCCTTCCTCATACTCGCGGTGGCGCTGCTGACGCTGCCGCTCCAGAATGGCAACTTCAGCAGCCAGTTCCGCCTGACGACCCTGATACAAAGCAGTTTCGGATCTGACGACTTCTGGCGCGCCTTCAATCAGCTTTCCTGAGAAGGTAAGCTGGGTGCCGTCAATCTCTGCCTGCAATCGTTGGGCACGAGCCATTAATCCATACGCGCGCTGTTGTTCCTGGCTCAACTGACTGTCGATTTGCGTTGTGTCGAACTCCATCAACAGTGTTCCCTTGTCGACAACCAACCCTTCCGCGACGTGCAAGGATTGCAAAACTCCGGGTTCTGTTGCCTCGATCAACTGGACGTCCGCCGACGGCACAATCCGGCCATCCACGCGCGTCACGTCGTCCAGTTCCGTCATATAAGCCCAAAGCCCGGCGGAGACGAGACAGGCAATGATAACAAGCAACAGGAGAGATCCCCCCAACGGAGATTTCCCCCGCATTTCTCTTGCCATCATGGCAAGGTCAGGATGCCGCGACATTCAGATGCCTCCCTGTTGCGCGCGCGTGCTGGGTCAGCATGCTTTTTGGGCCGTCTGCGCCGACCCGGCCGCGTTCGATCACAATGACCCTGTCGACCAGATCAAGCAGGCTGGTCCGATGTGTGACGATAACCATTGTGGCGTCATTGGTTTCTTGCTTCAGACGCTTGATAACTTCGGCTTCGGTCTTCACGTCCATTGCACTGGTCGGCTCATCCAACAGCAACACTGGTGGGCGTCCAATCAACGCGCGGGCAAGAGCGATGGCTTGACGCTGGCCGCCCGATATTCCTTCGCCACGTTCTGCCAGTTGTTGGTCATAGCCGTTGGGGCATTGCGCGATAAAATCTTCAACCCCGGCCACCTGGCCCGCTCTGATCAAATCTTGATCCCTGGGCCGGATCGCGCCGCTGGCAATGTTTTCGCGAATTGAGCCGGAAAAAAGCCAAACGTCCTGCAAAACTGAACCGACATTGTGACGTAGGTCGCCAGGGTCAATCTGACGGATATCGACCCCATCCAGCATTACCGAACCGGTTCTCGGTTCGAATAAACCGAGCATCAAACGCGCGATGGTGCTTTTCCCAGATCCGATCGCGCCCAGAATGGCAACTTTTTCACCCGGGTTTATGTCGAAAGAGACACCTGAAAGGGCATCATCGGCTTGTTCGGGATAGGCAAAATGCACATCTTTGAATGAAATGCGGCCTCTAACATGCGGTCGACTGATCCAGTTGCGCCCTTCGGGCCGCTCATTTTCTGCCTGCATCAATGCGTTCAGATTTCGATACGCGCTGCGCGCCTGGTTCACACGTGTGAGTGTCTGGGCAAGCTGCCCCAATGGCGCCAGCGCGCGTCCAGTCAGCATTACCGACGCGATTAACGCACCCATACTTGCCTGCCCTTCAGTGATCAGGAAAACGCCGAAGAAAACAATCAGGACTTGCGCCGCCTGTTGCGTGAAGCCCGTCAGATTCAATGCGAACTGGGTAACTGTTCGGCTGCGGACTCCATGCGAGGACTGCCGCTCGATAGCATCTTCCCATCGCGCCCGCATTTGTTTTGCCGCTGCAGTTGTTTTGATGGTCTCAAGGCCAGAAACCGTCTCGACTAGAACGGATTGTTTTGACTGACCGTCCGCAAAACTTTTTTCGGCCAAACGCGATAACATTGGTTGCACTGCCAGGCCCGCAATCAAAACAATCGGAACGGCGAGGGCAGGTATCAGCGCCAGGGGTCCACCAACGAGGTGAATGACCAATATAAAGAGGGCGATGAAGGGCAGGTCCACGAGGGCGACCAGAGTTGCCGACGTAAAAAACTCGCGCAGAGTTTCAAATTCTCGGATCGTGCTGGCCATTGCACCGGTCGATCCGGTCCGCGATTTCATTTTGATGTTCAAAACCTGGTCAAAAACGCGCCGCCCCATAAACATGTCGGCCTTTTGCCCGGCCCGATCAATAAAGCCGGCGCGTAAGAGTTTGAGGGCGAAATCGAAAGAAAGGGCAAGACCAACCCCTGCGGTTAGTGCGATAAGGGATTCCGTCGCTTCATTCGGAAGGACCCTGTCATAGACGACCATGATGAAAACGGATGTGGAAAGGCCCAGGAAATTTGCTACCGCCGCGGCAAGCACCACTTGCGCATAGGACCAGCGGTTTGCCAACATGGCCGACCAAAACCAATGCCCGGAAGCGGACTTGTTTCGACCCTGCGTTTCCTCATTGTGGCTGCGCCGAAACAATAGTGCGTAACCGGTGTAGCGATTCCCTATAACTGTTTCTTCAACCTCTCCGATGCCTTCACCCATCTCAGGGTCAAAAATCAGAAGAAGGCCACTCTTGGTACGACCATGAAACACAACTGCTTTTTCGTCCTCCAACAGAAAAATTGCTGGGACCAGTGAGTCATCGAAATCCACAACTCTTCGCGACCCAAACCCTGCCTGCAACCCGGCATGGCGGGCCACTTCAATTGCATCGCGCTGGGTCAAATGGCCTGTTGTACCGGATTGCGCAGCGTGAAATGCCCCGACCGTGAGTGAGCGATCAAGATGCGCGGCGACGTGCAGCAGGCAGGTTTCCAACGGAGAAAGCTCTTGCTTAGGTGTCAAAGGTTTCAACGCGGCCATGAATCTTCACCTGTGTTTGCAATTGAAATACCGAGATAATCCAGGATGTCCCCGGTCAAACTGAGGGCTGCGTAGTTTGTGAGGAAGAAGCTTTGTTCCGCCAAAATCAGCCTTTGCTGTGCGTTCACATAATCTCGCTGGGCATCCAGTATCTCGACCAGGCTGCGTCGACCGATGGTGAATTGGGCCCGTGCAGCTTCCACGCTTTCGGCGTTGGCCTGGGCAGCCAAACGAGCCGCTTGCAGGCGAACCGCACCTGCGTCCTGATCTGATCGGATGAACTCTAACTCGCGGCGGATTTCTCGAATTAACGTCTCGCGGGCGAATTCGGCCTCTTTTACCTGAGCTTGGGCAGCAGCAATGGCGGCCCTACGTTGACCGGTGCTGTCCAGTTCATAGTTAACGGACAGGTCGACACCGAAATTGGCGTCATTGCTGTCATCGCGATCTGCAAAAGCCGCGATCTCTACACCTGGCTGCCGTCGCGCAATGGCTGCGGTTTGCTCGGCCTTTGCGACGACCAAGGCGGCATTCGCGCGTCGTACTTGTGGGCTGTCCAAAACGATTTCCGAATCCGTTCTGGTCAGCTTGGGTGCCGCGACTGGAGCGGTAAGTGCCCCCGGTGGGCGTCCGAAGACTTCCTGGTACTGTGCCTCTGCCCTGTCTGTCCGAGCTTCTGCATCGGCAAGCTGCGTACGCGCGTCTGCCATACGCGAGCGAGCAGTCAAAACGTCGGCACTTGACCCCACGCCCTGTGCGCTGCGTTCAGTGATCTGGCGCAAGATCTCGGCGTGTACCTCAACGTTCTGGGCCGAGATTTCCAGGATCTTTCGCCGATCAAGGACCACAACATACGCTTCGATCGCGGCAAGGGCCAGCGCCGCTGCGGTTTGCAACTGACCGCCCCGGCTTTCGAGGACGCGAGCCTGAGCCGCAGCCAGTTCGCCCGACGCAGCACCTCCGTCATAGACGAGTTGCGAAACGCGCAGATACGGGGTGAAATCTGCAATATCGGAATTCACACGCTGGGATCGCGCATTGATGCCCATTGATACGCGAGGAAGGAAAGCACCTTTGGCCGCATTTTCGTTGGCGCCTGCGATTTCCAGTCGTGTCGCGCTTTGCGCGAGGTTTGGGTTGGTTTCGACAGCTGCACGCACCCGTTGACCAAATTCGCTTTGCGTCAGGCGTGGAATGGGGGGCTGCGCGCCAGCCCCAACAGAACCTGCTGACAGTGAAACTTCTACGCCCGTAAGGTCAGGCGGAGGTGCGCAAGCCACCATTAATGGAATACACAGACAGGCAAGGTACTTCAGGCCAGAGTTGCAGCAGATCAGAGGCATATTCACACCTCACCGGTCACTAAAAGTTCGTCATTATGCGCGTGTGCCATGGCGGTAAGGAAACGCGAAATGTCTGAATTTTCGGTATATTGGTTTTGAAGTTTTGGCTTCGCCAGCTGCTCTTGTGCCTGCGACAGCCAAGAAATGTGTGAAAGTGACACCTGATGGGCGTGCAGCACTTGAATTGCACCGACATCGAACAATGCAAGTTTCTCTGTCTGCGAAAGAGCCTTCAGGCGTCGGACATCCAGGACCAGATACCCCTTCGGCAGCGCGACGTTTTCGTAGCTTGTCATTTGTTCGAAAAGACCCATCCCCTGAATGACGTTACACACGGACCGAATGTCCTTGGCCGATGCCTCTCGTGCTTGGATAAATCCGAGGATGTTTGAAAGTTCATCGGTCAACTCACCAGCATCGGTAAAGAACGGTTCGTCCTCCGGAGTGTCGGTGACCAGACCAGAAGATTCATCGACCAGAAGTTGCGGCTCACAATCCGTATTACTCGACAAACCCGCTTCAAAGGGCGGGCACCGCAACGCGGACGGAATGTAGGCGGCCAACCATCGGCCATCGTCGGACACAAAGGGGGTTGGCGCGTCGGCGTTCAATGACAGCAGTGCTACAGGTACAATTTTCCCCTTGGTTTCGCGAAACATTATCGGATACGAGGCCGCGACGAGGAGGATCTCTTTCTCGACAATCGAGCAAGCCTGCTGGGTTTCCGCAAAGTGGTAAGATGAAAAACGCTTCCAGTATTTGTCACCGTGCCGCTCATATGTGACTGGAAACAGGCCGTTCTCTGCCATGTTTGATCCTTTGGTGTATGGAGTGGCTGCCGGTCGAAAAACCGGCAGTCCGTGTTTTGATCAGGCCGTTGCTCCGGTCGGGTCGGCGATCAGGATATTGTCCGCGCTCAGACCGCTCAGATCGTCTAACCCTGAGAAATGCGCCATGGTTTCAACAGTGGCTGCAGTCGGTGCTGAATAGTCCACTTTGACAAGAACGCTGTCGTCTCCATCTGTCGCGAGTACGTAGATTTCGTCACCCGCCTGAAGCCCCGTCAAACTTTCGACGGCAGTTTCAATTGTATTGGTCGACAGGTCGGCCAGAACTGTGGTCAAGCCGATGACGCCTGTGTTTGCACCAACCGCGCTGCCTACATTTAATGTCTCAACGTCCGTGCCATCGCCGCGCAAAGTAGAGTGATCGAGGCCACTGAACATCAACGCATCTGCCACATCCGCTGCCGCGCCGAGTGAGAAGCCGGTGATCGTGTCCACACCGTTGGCCGCTGGGGCGGCTTCGAACACAACTACGTCTCGACCCGCGTCCGAGACATTGATGGCGTCGTCGCCGTCCTGACCACGAACAAAGCTGTCCACATCGCTGGCAACCAGAGTGTCATTTCCATCAGTGCCAATTATGACGGTCGTCGGACCCCCATCCGGGGTGGTAAGCGAAAATTCAACCTGTTTGCTGGGGTCCTGAACGGTCATGGTGAATGTCACCAGAGGTTGGTTCAGATCCGTAAAGCTGGTCGCGACACCCGCAAAGTTGACCACAGAGCCCCCAACTGGGTTGGACAGATACAGACCGAAAGCCCCATTCCCAACATCGGATCCTGCGTCGAATGTCACAACTGACGGATCAAATCCCAACTCAATCGTCATCGCTAGCCCGCTGGAAACGTCGCGGTCAGCGTCTGCGAAGATTTGGTACGTGACCGTCGAACCGCTCCGACCCGCTTCTGCAATGACATATGCGCCAGGTACATGCGCCGTTGCCTCACCAGTTGCCGGTAACGGATCAGGACCGCCTGAAACCGTGGCCTGAGCCTGAAAGTTCAGATCATCACCTGCTGAAATCCCTGTAAAATCCGACGCTGGAACCGTAAGCGACCAGGTGCCATCGGCTGCGACAGTGGCGGTGCCGACCGAGTTACTGTTGAGTGTTACGTTCACCGCTTGGCCAGCGGTGAGGCCAACGGATGTTCCAGACACAACAACACCGGAATTCTGCGCGTCGCCGAGTGAAACTGAGCTGTTCGTCCCTACAGAATTCAGATCTAACAGCGGTCGGAAATCCGTAGCGAGCGTTGTGGTCGCCGGGCTGGCGCTGTTGCCGGCCTGGTCACTGACCGTTGCCGAAACGGGGAAATTTGTACTGTCCGCCAACCCGGAAAGATCCGCTGCAGGTACAGTGACCGACCAAGTGCCACCAGTGGCGACACCGGTATATGGTTGACCATCCAGCATGACGGTGACTATTTGCCCTTCTTCCGCCGATGTCGCCCCGGAAATGGACAGATCGCTACCCCTTTCGGAGACGTCCAGAACCGATCCGACAGCCAGAGGGTTGATCGTCACGGTTGGTGCTGTGAAGTCTGTTCTAAATCCATCACTCGCGCTCGCGTTGTTACCAGCCGTGTCTGAAACCGTCGCATTCACACTGTAAATTTCGTCGTCTTGCAGGGCATTTAAGCCGGCCGCCGGCGAAACCAACGTCCAGGTGCCGCCACTGACCGTAGTGGTATTGCTCAGGTCTACAGTGCCATCTGCCCTGACGATTTCCACGGTGATGGTGGTGCCGTCCGGGGCATCCGATGTGCCTGAGACCGTCAGATCCGTGCCGCGTTCCGCCAAGTTCATGACCGGGCCGTCGGACAAATTGGTGATGGTGATGGCATGAGGTGAGAAGTCAGTGTCAAAGCTGCCGGTTGCCTGCAGCGCCGGGTTTCCGGCTGCATCTATCACGTCTGCAGTTACCGGGATTGTTGCGCCATCGGACAGTGCCGCCAAATCTGCTGCGGGCACAGTCGCGCTCCAGACTCCGCCAGAGACGGTGCCCGTATAGTCCTGACTGTTTAACGATACGGTTACGGTCTGCCCGTCCTCTGCATTAGTTGACCCGGTGATTGTCAGGTCCGTATCACGCTCAGCGGCATTCAGGACGGCACCATCAGAGAATCCGTCGATGGTCAGGGTCGGGGCAGTGACGTCCTTGGATACGGGTGCACTCGCCTGACTGGCTGTGAAGCCGTCCGCATTGGATACATCTGCGGTGATGGTGAACGCGCCCCCATCTGCCAATGCTCCTAGGTCGGCCGCTGGGATGGTCACTGACCAGCTGTTGCCGGATACTGCGCCGGTGTAACTCTGGCCGTCCAGCATGACTGTTACTTGCTGCCCGTCTTCCACGTTCCCGGCAATTCCCGAAACCATCAAATCCGAACCGACATCTGCCGCGTTCACAGCGGACCCAACCGATAGCGGCGATATGGAAATTGCGGGGCCAGTCAGATCCACCGGAACCGAGGCTGTTGCCGGAACCGAAGTGTTTCCTGCTTCATCGCTGACAACGACCGTTACCGACACCGGAGTACCTGAGGGCAGATTTGCAAGATCAGCGGATGGAACAGTGACGCTCCAACTACCGTCGGAGACGGTTGTCAAATAGGTCTGCCCGCCGAATTCGACCATAACTGTCCGGCCATCAGCTGCGGTTGTCGATCCGCTCAGCGCCATATCGTTCTGAACGTCAACCAATTCGATTTTGTCGACGGGGAGAGGATCCAAGGTAACAGTCGGCGCCGTAAAGTCTGTCTCAATGCTGTCACTGATCTGTGCTGCCGGGTTCCCCGCCATATCTGAAACATCTGCGTTCAACACGATGGTTTCGCCATCCGGCAACGCGGCAAGATCGCTGGCAGGAACAGTGACGGCCCATTGACCGTCGGTCACAGTACTAGAGTATGTTCCGCCGTTCAAAGTAACCGTCACGGTCTGACCGTTTTCCGCGTTTGTCGTCCCGGAGATGGTCAGATCCGTTGCACTCTCTGCCGCATTTATGACCGCACCGTCCGACAAACCGGAAATTGTCAAAGTAGGGGGGATTGTGTCGATGCTGTAGGACACGGTCTCGGCCGAAAGTTCTTGCCCGCCGCCGTCCAGGTGGCGAACCGTGACGTTTTGAACACCTTGTGGCAGACTGGCCGCTTCGACGGCTGTCAGTGAAATACTCCAACTTCCATCGGGATTGAGTGGCACGGACTTGACCAAAGACCCGATCGTAAGTTCCACTGTTTCGGTTCCATCCGGGACCCTGATATTAGCCTCTGTGCTGCTGAGCGCCGTGGATTGTGCCTGCGCGAGGTTCAAAACCTGAGGCGGTGCAGGCGGCGCGGGTTGAAAATCACCATCGTCTCCACCGCCGCCACCGCCGGCCCCCGCCGCGGCGGCGCCAGCCAGTCCCAATCCGCCCAATGCAGCCCCGACGCCACTAATGCCGCCGCCCGCCGCGGCGGCACCACCTGCTTCGGCAGCCAGGCTGAATTGCGCAATTTCACTCACGACATTTTCGGCGATCATGATTGCGCCACTGTCCAGAACCTGAACGTTTTCCGCGGCGACAATCATCGAACTGCCATCAATCATCTTCAGCAGAACATCCCCGTTTTTCAGCAGCTTCACTGACTGAACGCCGGGAATCGTTTCTGCAAACTGATAGGCGTAAAGCTCTTCTATAGTCGCCTGCGCCAAGGCGGGTAGCGCCATGAGCGTCGAACCAAGCCCGCCGGCAATACCGCGCCCAACCCAGCGTCGCATTTTGCCATCAATCCACCGGCGAATGTGGTCCTTGCGACCATTGTCTGATCCGGGTTCTGCAGTTTTGGCTTTGGGATCATGTTCTTTGGTCATCTTACCCTCACATGTGATGTCTGCGTCCGCCTGGGTGGGCCAGGTTTTGTTCATCAGTCTTTCGCGTTTGTGACTCATGCGGTCGGACCAGGAAAAATTGTGTTAAACTGAAACCGAACTCCTCGTTTTCACCACAATTCCGCTTTGGTATCGGGCTGGGCATCGGATCATCCTGCAGTCATTGCCAAGTTTGGCGTGGGGTGATTTGGTATGATGCTTCAGTTCGAAAGCGTGGTTGCAACAGGGAGCGCAGCGCTCGATTCAGGTATCCGTGATACGGCTTTAAAAACGCTTAACGGGGCCACGTATCTGTACAGTTTGACCGGCCCCGGAGGCGGTGTTGCGGTCTGGAAGCTTGTTGATGGCGCTGTGCCGCAACTGGTCGATACCGAGTATTTCAGTGGTTCGATCACGTTTCAGGTGGGCAGCATCGGAACACCGGTCTCATTTGGTGGTGGTAATCAGCTCGTTTTGGATATCGACACTGCAAATGGGCTTGTGGGATATGATTTGAACGCGGATGGGACCGTTGGATCCTTGCGGGAAACCGGGACATTGACTGGCGGCGGTGACATTTCGGCCCTGGTGAAACTGTCGACCGGGTCCGGCGATCTGCTGATGATGGCGCATGAAGATACCGGGCGGATTGTCACCTATACCGTGAACGGGGACGGCACGTTGACGTCCTCGGGCGTGATCGTGGCACGATCTGATTCGATGCAGTCATTGAGCCTTGGCGCAGACAACTTTGTTATTGCGGCCGACGGGGCCAGCAACACTGTCTCGACCTACAGGGTTGATGGGGGAACTGCAGCCATAGCAGTGGTAGACAACAGAGAGGTCCTGACGACTTTGGGAATTGCTGCGCCCACGGCGGTCGAAGTGATACAGGCATATGGCAAGTCCTGGGTGGTGGTCGCGGGGGCTGAAAGCAACTCTCTCAGTGTGATGGAATTGGCCGCCGATGGCCGTCTAATCCCAACCGATCATGTCCTGGATTCGCTGCACACACGGTTCGAGTCGGTTCAGGGTCTTTCAGTGGTTGAGGTCAATGGGCATGTGTTTGTTGTCGCGGGCGGTGGCGATGATGGAATAACCTTGTTCGCCATGACGCCCGGCGGACAATTGGTGCATTTGGACAGTTTTGCCGATACGCTCCAAAGCGGTTTGCAGAATGTGGAGTCGTTCAGCGTCGCGCAGGTCGGTGATGAGTTGCAGATTCTGGTCGCGTCGCAACAGGATGCGGGGCTGACCCAACTTACGGTGGATGTCGCGGATCTGGGCGTCGTGCGTAGTGGCCTGGAAACCGTTAACGGGACCGTCGGTAACGATATACTCAGCGGCAATATCCTTCCGACGACCCTTATTGGTGGGGCCGGGGATGACATATTGATTGCGGGTTCGGCCGCGACCACAATGACGGGCGGGTCCGGTGCCGACATCTTTGTCATGCAATACGGAGCGGAAACCACCACAATCACGGACTTTCAGGCCGGTATCGACCGGTTGGACACATTCGACTATCCGCTGCTCAGAACGCCCGGACAGTTGACTTTTACCGTGACGGCACAAGGCGCTCGGATTGAATACTTCAACGAGACGATAAACGTGAATTCCGCCACTGGTGGTCCGCTGACCAGTGCTCAGGTATTTGGCGCGGGTTTTGGCGGCCCCGATCACATTCCCGTCGATTTCGGCGATTTCGGGGGGCTTGAGCCGGGCAGTTCCGATGGGGTTTTAGGGGATGTCTCAATCAATTCAGAAACCGCCAACCCCAGCCTCAGTGACGCTGAAATCAGCTTCACCCCAAATGGCGGAGCCACAATCAGTGCTCGTGCAGACAGCAATGGGCGGTTCGATTTGAATTTACCGTCCGGCACTTTTGAGGGCGAGTTCGACGTCATCAAGACCTATTCTACCGCAAGCAAGGACATCAACGCATTGGACGCGCTGCAGGTTTTGCGGATCTCGGTCGGTCTGGACCCGACATGGGGGCCAGCCTCGCCTGAGAACTTGATCGCGGCAGATTTCAACCGAGATGGTTCGGTGAATGCGCTCGATGCATTGTCGATTCTGCAAGTAGCAGTCGGACAGCCGACTGCCGTTCGCCCGGAATGGGTTTTCATCGACAGTGACGCGGACCTTTCAGGGATCACGCGCACCGATGTTTCTTATGATACCGGGGCCAATGTGGTGGCTGTGGATGGCGTGATTGCCTCCGACATGACCTCAATCCTGCTGGGCAACCTCGAAGCGCCTTAGTGCGCCCGGGCGGTCACTCTCGGAATGCCCGGTTGAAGTAATCTGCCAGTGGTTTGACCAAATAAGACATTGGCGTACGTTCGTCCGTCTTGATCAACGTTTCAACTGGCATACCGGGCAGCAGTTCCTGCCCTTTCAGACGATCAACTTGCCCGTCTTGTGGAACGACTTCGGCGCGATAGAATGTTTGGCCGGTGTTTTCGTCGGTAAACGTATCAGCCGAGACATTCATAACTTGTCCGTCAATTTCAGGCGTTTCACGCTGATTGAACGCGGGAAACCGCAACAAAACCGGCTGGCCAACATGCAACTGGTCCACGTGAATTGCATCAACACGCGCAGCGACGACCAGGGGCGTATCCTGCGGTACCAGATACATCATAGGTTCCGCTGGCTGGATCACGGACTGCAGGGCAAAGACCTGACTGCCGTAAACCGTTCCCGAAACTGGGGCGCGGATATCCAGTCGCGAAAGACGGGTGTCCAGCGACAGACGGCGCTCGGCCAATTCAGCAATCTGGGACTGAATATCACGCAGGGTCGTGATGGCTTCTTCTCGCCGTGTTGCTTCAAGCTCAAGGATCGAGATTTCGGTCGCTGATATCTGGCCTCCTAGGCGCGCGGCGGCAGCTTCCAAACGACCGATATCCCCTGTGAGGCTGGCCTCTTCACGCTGTAGGGCCGAAACACGGCTGGCCTGGGTAAGGCCGCGCTGAAGCAAGCTTTGCTGATCGTCCAGTTCGGTTTGGATCAATTCAACCTGACGCCGCAGCGAGACAAGCTGCGCTTCGGTACCGTCGATTTCACTTTCGATTTGAACGGTCTGTTTGCCCAGTTGCTCAGTTTGCTGGTCCAATGTATTCAATCGCGCCTCGAACAGGCGTTGCTGACCGGCGATCAGATCAGGGTCGATGTTTTCCTGTTGCTGAATCTCAGCCAACCGGGTGGCCAAAGCTTCGGCATTTGCGCCATCGCGCTCGACTTCCAAACGGGCCCGGCGGGCCAGCAGTTCGAACAGCTGGGCCTCGACAATGGTCTTCTCGGACGACAGAAACGTATCATCCAACCGCAATAGTAATTCGCCGCTGGTGACGGCATCGCCATCGCGCACATAGATCTCACCAACAACGCCGCCGTCGGGGTGTTCAATCACCTGACGGTTGCTTTCGACCTCGATAATGCCCTGAGAGATAATGGCTCCGGCCAAACGCGTGTTGACGGCCCAAACACCCAAACCGCCAACAAGGATGCCGAGGGCCGCAAATCCGACCAGGGCAGGGATCGTAATGCGCCATACGGGGCGCGGGTTATTTGTTTTGTCCTGCATCAGTTGCCAGCCTTGCTAAGGTTGCGCTTGATCGATCCGGCATTTTGAACGACTGCACCCAAAACCTCATCCCTTGGGCCGGATTTGACAACCTGTCCTCGTTCGACAACCGCAAGATCATCACATTCCGAGATCGCTTGAGGACGGTGCGTCATAATGATCGTGGACTTTCCCGCGGCCTTAAGATCGCGGACAGCGGCGTTCAGCGCCTCGGTTCCATCGGCATCCAGCGCCGAATTCGGTTCGTCCAGGATCAACAAAACGGGGTCACCGTATAGCGCGCGCGAAAGCGCGATCCGCTGCTTCTGACCGCCTGACAGCTGACTGTCATTGCCTTCCAGAATGGTATCGTAGCCTTTTTCCAGCGTCAGAATCAGCTCATGCGCGTTGGCTTTCTTGGCGGCTGCTACAACGGCTTCTGGGTTTGGGTTTTCAGACATGCGCGCAATGTTTTCGGCGACAGTTCCGTTGAACAACGTAACTTCTTGTGGAAGGTACCCGATATGCTGACCCAGATCAGTTGGATCATACTGATCTAGCGTTGCACCTCCCAAACGGATCTCGCCTGCTGCAGGACGCCAAATACCCAAAAGCGCCTTGGCCAAAGTGGATTTTCCTGACCCGCTTTTTCCGATGACACCAAGTGCCCGCCCAGGCTCGAGGTTCAATGAGACGTTGCGGAGGGTTGGAGTATCCGCTCCAGGCGGGATGACCGTCAGACCCTTGGCCGTCAGCCGGGCTTGGGGCACAGGCAGCTTGGTGCGCTGTTTTTCGGGCGGCGTGGCATCCAGAAACTGGCTCAACGAGGTCCACGCCGTTCGGGCGCGTTCAACGACAGCCCATTGCCCAACAACCTGCTCGACGGGTGCCAAAGCACGACCCAGCAGGATCGAACCTGCGATCATCGCGCCGGGGGTCAATTCATTGCGCAGAACAAGCAAAGCCCCAAGCGCCAGCATTGCAGATTGCAAAAACAGCCGCAGCGATTTCGTCACTGACGTAAAGCTGCCGGTCCAGTCACTGGCGGCGATTGTTTGTTGCAAGGCGTCTGTTCGTTGACGCTGCCATCTACGCGTGATGTCCTCTTGCATGCCTTGCGAGTGTACGACCTCGGCTGCTTGTCGGGCATGTTCGGAAAAGATGTTGGCTTTTGCCGACGCGGATTGAGCCAAGGCGACCTTGCGACGAGTCAGTATTTGGTTCAGCAACGCGATCACAACTAAAAGCGAGCCACCACCAACGGCCAGCCAGCCCAGAAGAGGATGGAACAAAAAAATTGCCGCGATAAAAATCGGCGTCCAAGGGATGTCCATGACGGCCAGCAGAACCGGAGAAGAACACAGGTTTTGGATGGACTCCAGATCGCGCAACGCTGTTGCAGGTGCAGCCCGGGCGCGTGGGTGTAGCGATCGGCGCAGGGTTGCATCAAAGACGCGTTCGTCCAACTGCGATTGAAACCGAGCGCCGAAACGCGCCACGATTCGACCCCGCGCGAAATCGAGCATGGCCATAAGGCCGTACAAAAGTGCCACCAGCAGAAACAGCGCAGCCAACGTCTCGACCGCTCGGGATCCAAGAACGCGATCATAGACCTGCAACATGAACAAAGGCCCAGTTAGCATCAGCAAGTTGACAAAGATACTGAATAAAAACGCCAGCGCCAGGAATGTGATCCCCTGGTTGCGCGCCGACTGCATTTCACGTCTTGGCTGTGCTGCCATGTGGTTCTTAATATTCACGAACGAAGCTTCTCGTGTTTGTTGCTCGGGTTTCGAATGGCTAGCATTCGCGCGCATCCTAGACTGATGTTCAAACAGTGGAAACACATGTCGTCGCATATGGTCCATATGCCGCCGACCGAGCTTCGAAATTGGCGTTTTTAATATGGTTTATTGGCATCAACTCGCACGTTGAGTGAAGCATATTCCCCTGACCTTCAAATAGCGCAATCGGGACAGAGTCCACATGGTCAGTACCTCAGGCCCTAGCCGTGTTTTTGTCGCGGTCGCGCCTAGCTTCAACCTTGCCGTTACAATGGGTGCGTTGGACACCAGGGCGATGTCTCAGCCGACTAGGCGGTCTGCGATGGGGCCTAAAATGTTGTTCAACCTTGGGGTAGGATTCTGGCTTTTAAGGATCATTTGCCAAAACCTTCAACGGATGGCGGGATGGCTTAGGCAGTGTTCACCTGATCGATGAATTAACACGGCAACTGGTTGACAGAGTTGCAGCCGAAGCCTGTGGAAAATTGCTGGCCAAGCCGTCACGGCAACGCGATGCAAGGATCGTTGCCTTGCAAAAGCCAAATCCAAGTTTGCGCTGACATTTGGTAGGTTCCCAAGGGTTCATCACCGTCATCATCGAACTGACGCCGGTCGTGTCTTTGTTGCGATTCTGATGACGCTCGGATGCGCGGTTAAACGCCGCGCACTCCCGTGTGTTCGCCAGCCCGTCAGCGGTTTTCGCCCAATACCTTGATCGCCCCCAGTAGACGGGCGATTTCCTGTTCCGTGTTGTAGTGACAGAAGGAAATGCGGATGCAATCCGACAGACCCAGCGGCGTAAGAACGTTGCCGGAATAGTGATCGGCCTTTCGCGTATGGGTGCGAATGCCCTGTTGATTCAATATCTCGACCACGTCTTCGGATGCATGCCCCTCGGCCACGATTGACACCAGTCCTTCGCGTGCCGGGTTATCGGCGCCCGCCAAAATGGTCACGTGGTCCATATCACGCAGTCCTGGCAGATTGCCTGTGCCGTTGATTGCAGTATTGGTCAGGTGGGTTTCATAGGCGTGAATGGCGCGACCCGCGGCCTCGATCCGTTTGCGCGGCTCGGTCTCATCCGAGACTTCGCTACCGAGCCAGTCAAAATACGCCACTACGTCCGATACGGTTGCATATGAACCCGTATCGCGGGTCCCGAACTCCCACCCGGTTACAGGTGCGTCGATCAACATGTCATGCGGCAAAGCGCTGAGTTTGTCAGAAATCCAGGCGATGCCATATCCGTGACGCGAAAACACTTTGTAGGGTGAGATCGCGTAGCCATCGACATTATAGCCATCCAGGTCCAGTTGCCCGTGGGCCGCATGCTGAATGCCGTCGACGATGATCAAACAATCCGGTGCCACAGAACGGATCGCCGCGGAAATAGCAGCTACGTCCATGCCCATGCCTGTCACGGGCGACGCATGCAGGATTGTTGCCACCGCGACATCTGGCGTTATCAGCGTGGTATAATCTTCGGCCGTAACCAATCCTGTGTCGTTGTCGTGGGGCACGTTCACATACTCCAGCCCTGCGATTTCAGCCCAGCGGCGTGCTGCGCTTCGGGTGGCCGGGTGCTCGATGGATGAACCTATCACTTTTGACCCTTTGGGGGCGACCAGACACGCGGTGCGGATCATGCGAAACAGCAGCTCGGTTCCGCTTTCACCTGCGAAGAACTGCCCGGAAGATGCGTTCATGAACACGGCCAGGTCGTCTTTGGCCTTGTTGATAACGCCTTGGGTTCCCTGACCTGCCGGATTTATGCGCCCGGGATTGTCCGGGATTGCTGCATAAAAAGCCGAGGTTTCAGCGACGGATTTCAATGTCAGTGCACCGCCCGCATTCTCGAAAAAGATGCGTTCGCCTTGAAACGGGCAAGTGCCGACATGGGCGAACCGGTCGCGGATGGCGTCGATGAGGGCAGGGTTGTCTTGGATCATAGATTTGTCCTGTGCATAGTCAGAGCGCGGTTCACGATCGTACGGCGGAGCTTGGTCGCCGCGATAAGGCTTTGTTCCGAAAACCGTCGACAGAGTCATCGAAAATTCCGCGAATTGAATTGATCAGGCCGCATGCTGCCATCCTGTCAAGCGACAACGCGACATGATTGCGTCGGACCGTCGTTTTGTGTCGCTATCGAACTATTCTTTCAAAAAAAATTTCGCGCGTTTTACCGGGAGATCCAGATGAGAATGGCGTCTTCTATTGGCTCGAGGGTGTGGCGAAGCACGGGATATGTATCGTGAACGGTTTCATATCCTCGACAATGGTTTTTGTAAGCTTAAGCATCTTCCCGCAGGGTGTTTTTTACGATGATCGGGCACTTTCCTGCCGTTGGTAGATACGCTAGCTTGTTTGAAATATAGATTATTATTAAATAGTTATGCTGGATTTATCTATTTACTAAAAATTTAGTTTGACAGGCGCGCAGAAAATCGCTGATGCTGTCTGCTATCCGGTTTGCGCCGGAAAACCATAATTTTTTGGGAGGAAAGAGATGCGGAGACATCTACTTTCCGCAGTGGCGGCTGTGGCCGTCATTGCGGGGCACGGTCCCGTTTGGGCCGACGAAGCCGCAGCACAACGTTGGATCGACGATGAATTCCAGCCATCGACGTTGTCGAAAGACGAACAGATGTCGGAAATGCAGTGGTTCATCGAAGCTGCACAGCCTTACTCTGGCATGGAAATCAACGTCCTGTCCGAAGGCATCCCGACACACTCTTACGAATCCGAGGTCCTGACCAAGGCGTTCGAGGAAATCACCGGCATCAAGGTCAACCACCAAATCCTTGGTGAAGGCGAAGTGGTTCAGGCGGTTCAGACCCAGTTGCAGACCGGCCGGAACCTGTATGACGGCTATGTCAACGACAGTGACCTGATCGGCACGCATTCGCGTTTGCAGCTGGCCTATCCGCTGACCGACATGATGGGTGGCGACTGGGCCGGTACGACCTCACCGACGCTGGATCTGGATGACTTCATGGGCATTCAGTTCACCACCGGCCCGGACGGCAAGCTGTATCAGCTTCCCGACCAGCAGTTCGCAAACCTCTATTGGTTCCGCAAGGACTGGTTCGATGATGAGGCCAACAAAGCCGCGTTCAAAGAGAAGTATGGCTATGACCTGGGCGTTCCGGTCAACTGGTCAGCTTACGAGGACATCGCAGATTTCTTCACCAACGACGTAAAAGAAGTCGACGGCACCACGATCTACGGTCACATGGATTACGGCAAGCGTGCGCCCGACCTGGGCTGGCGTATGACTGATGCATGGCTGTCGATGGCTGGTGCAGGTGATAAAGGCGAGCCAAACGGTATCCCCGTCGACGAATGGGGCATCCGCATGGAAGCGGGCACCTGTAACCCTGTTGGCGCTTCGGTGTCGCGCGGTGGTGCTGCAAACGGTCCGGCCGCGGTCTACGCAATCCGCAAATGGGATGAATGGCTGCGGAACTATGCGCCTCCGGGTGCGGCGTCTT
Organism: Ruegeria sp. CDSA033; assembly: GCF_059612305.1. Classification (NCBI taxonomy): domain Bacteria; kingdom Pseudomonadati; phylum Pseudomonadota; class Alphaproteobacteria; order Rhodobacterales; family Roseobacteraceae; genus Ruegeria; species Ruegeria sp. CDSA033. The sequence continues at coordinate 122,310 of NZ_JBXWQI010000011.1, forward strand.
ATGACTTCTATCAGTCGCTGCCGGCGCTCAGCCAAGGCAACGTGGCCCAGCAGATCTTCTGGTACACAGCCTTTACCGCCGACATGGTGAAGCCGAAGTCCGAAGGCAACAACACCGTGGATGACGAAGGCACGCCGCTGTGGCGGATGGCGCCCAGCCCGCACGGCCCCTACTGGGAAGACGGTCAGAAGGTTGGGTATCAGGACGTGGGTTCCTGGACATTCCTGAAGTCGACCCCTGCGGATCGTGCTCAGGCGGCCTGGCTCTATGCCCAGTTCGTGACGTCCAAGACTGTCGATGTGAAGAAGTCCCATGTGGGTCTGACCTTCATCCGCGACAGCTCGGTCAACCACGAGTCGTTCACCGAACGCGCACCCAAGCTGGGTGGTCTGGTCGAGTTCTACCGCTCGCCTGACCGTGTGGCATGGTCGCCGACCGGCATCAACGTGCCGGACTATCCGAAGCTGGCCCAGATCTGGTGGCAGCAGATCGGTGACGTGAACTCGGGGGCCTTCACCCCGCAAGAGGCGATGGACCGTCTGGCCGAAGAGATGGACATCACCATGGCCCGCATGCAGGCCGCGGATGAAAGCGCCGGTGTCTACGGTGGCTGTGGTCCCCGCTTGAACGAACCGCAGGATGCGTCGTTCTGGTTGGAAAAAGCAGGCTCGCCCAAAGCCAAGCTTGAGAACGAAAAGCCGCAGGGCCAAACCGTCAACTATGACGAACTGGTTCAGCGCTGGCAGTCTCAGTAAGCCATTGAAACCCGGGGATGCCGTTTCAGGCATCCCCACCTCAAGACCAGTGCGACGCACTGAAGAACCGGAACCCACGGACATGATCGAACTACAAGATGCCACCAAACGCGTTGGCAACGTTATCCATATCAAGCCCACGACCCTGACGCTGCAAACCGGCCATTTCAATGTGCTGCTGGGCGCGACGGGATCGGGCAAAACCTCTCTGATCAAGATGATGGCCGGGCTGGACCCGATCGCCTCGGGCAAGGTGCTGATGGACGGGCAGGACGTCACAAGGCTGAACACGCAAAAGCGGCAGATCAGCCTCGTGCACCAGTTCTTCGTGAACTATCCGCATATGACTGTTTTTGACAACATCGCCTCGCCGTTGCGTGTGGCTGGGATGGCGAAATCCGAGATTGAAGGGCGCGTGGAAGAGGCCGCCGACTTGCTGCAACTGCGCCCTATGTTGCATCGCCGACCGCATGAGCTGTCAGGCGGACAACAACAACGTACCGCACTGGCCCGTGCCATCGCGAAAGAAAGCCGCGCCGTATTCCTTGATGAACCGCTGGCGAACCTCGACTACAAGCTGCGCGAAGAACTGCGCGAGCAACTGCCCGACCTGTTCGCCGGTCGCGGTGCCGTGGTGGTTTACGCCACCTCGGAACCCGAGGAAGCGTTGCTTTTGGGTGGATATACCGCCCTTATGGAAGACGGTCGCGTTACGCAATTCGGCCCGACGGCTGATATCTATCGCAACCCAGAGAATATTGCCGCTGCGCGCGTGTTCTCAGACCCGCCGATCAATGTGGCCCGCGTCACCGTGTCCGGCGCACAAGCGCGATTGGCGGGTGGAGGTGGCTGGCAGGTCGCGGATATGACCGATGGCGAGTACATGGTCGCAGTGCGGCCGCACCGAGTGACACCAATCCGCACCTCGGATGCGGATGTGGAATTGACCGGTCGGGTGATTGTCACAGAGCTGTCGGGTTCGGATTCCAGCGCGCACTTCCAGCACGGGGATGATGCTTGGGTCTCTTTGGCGGCAGGCGTGCACCCTTATCGGGTGGGCGAAGATCACCGATTTTATATGAACCCGGCCCATTGCCGGTATTTCGGCCAAGACGGCAAAAGGGTGGCCTGACATGGCACAGATCAAGCTTTCAAACCTAAAACACAGCTATATGCCGACGCCGGCAGGTCCGGAAGACTATGCGCTGAAGGAAATCGACGTGACATGGCGCGATGGTGGGGCATATGCACTGCTGGGGCCGTCGGGTTGTGGCAAGTCCACGTTGTTGAACATCATCTCGGGCTTGTTGATGCCGTCCGAGGGCCAGATCCTGTTCGATGATCGCGACGTGACAGCTCTGCCGCCTGACCAGCGTAATATCGCGCAAGTATTCCAGTTCCCGGTGATCTACGACACGATGACCGTGGGTGAAAACCTGGCGTTTCCGCTCAAAAACCGAGGTGTTGATACGGCGACGATCAAACGTCGCGTTGATGAGATTGCCGAGATGCTGGATGTCACTGAGTTGCTCAAGACCCGAGCGTCAGGACTCAGCCCGGACAACAAACAGAAGATCTCGATGGGTCGCGGTCTGGTCCGCGACGACGTAAATGCGGTGATGTTCGACGAACCGCTGACTGTGATCGACCCACACCTGAAATGGAAGCTGCGGTCGAAACTGAAAGAACTACATCAGCGCGTCAAAGCCACGATGATCTACGTGACCCATGACCAGACCGAGGCGCTGACCTTCGCGGACGAAGTGGTCGTGATGCAGGATGGCGAAGTGGTTCAAATTGGCACGCCTGTTGAGCTGTTCGAGCGGCCCCAGCACACTTTTGTTGGTCACTTCATCGGCTCACCTGGCATGAACGTTCTGCCCTGTGAAGCCAAGGGCGACCGCGCCGTTTTCGAAGGTCACGAAGTGATGCTGGAAGGTCCGACCCATGGTGATGGCGGTCGAACCGATCTGGGCATCCGCCCCGAATATGTTGGGTTCGGTGACACAGGTATCCCTGCACATGTAACAAAGGTCTCGGATATTGGCCGTCACTACGTGGTCAGCGCCATGGTCGGTAACACGGCCCTAAAAGCAGTAACTGAACACAGTGTCCCGGAACCGGGATCACAAGTCTTCCTGCAATTCAAACCTGAACAATCGCGCGTCTACCGCGACGGCTGGATCGCAAGCGAGGAGCGGGCACAATGAGAACGGAAAACCAAAAGGCATGGTTCTTTGTCTTACCGGTTCTGGCACTGGTCGCCTTCAATGCGCTGGTGCCGATGATGACGGTGGTCAACTACTCAGTGCAGGAAACCTTCGGCAACAACCAGTTCTTCTGGGAGGGACTGGGCTGGTTCGAACAGATCCTGCGTTCCGACCGGTTTCAGGCTGCGCTTGGACGGCAGTTCCTGTTCACTTTCCTGATCCTGCTGATTGAGGTGCCGCTTGGCATCATTGTGGCCCTGTCGATGCCGCGCAAAGGGTTCTGGGTTCCTGTTTGTCTGGTTCTCATGGCTCTGCCGATGCTGATCCCGTGGAACGTTGTAGGTTCGATGTGGAATATCTTTACCCTGCCCAAGATCGGCTTGCTGGGCTATTTCCTAAATGACGTTTTGGGCATCAACTATGACATGACGCAGCAGCCGCTGTCGGCGTGGATCACGGTCGTCATCATGGATGTCTGGCACTGGACTTCATTGGTCGTACTACTCTGCTATGCTGGCCTCGTGTCGATCCCTGACGCCTATTATCAGGCCGCCAAGATCGACGGTGCTAGCCCGTGGTCGGTATTCCGCTATATCCAGTTGCCCAAGATGAAAACAGTCCTGACCATCGCGGTACTGCTGCGGTTCATGGACAGTTTCAACATCTATACCGAGCCCTTCGTTCTGACCGGCGGCGGCCCCGGCAATTCAACCACCTTGCTGTCGATCGACCTTGTGAAGATCGCGCTGGGACAATTTGACCTTGGCCCTGCAGCCGCGATGAGCCTGATCTACTTCGCCATCACGCTGCTGGTGTCTTGGGTCTTCTACACTCTGATGACAAAGGATGACGCGCAATGAAGAAGCGGTCCCTTATCCCGATCCTCTATATCGCGTTCCTCATGCTGCCGATCTATTGGCTGGTGGCGATGTCCTTCAAGACGACAAACGAGATCCTGTCGGGCTTTTCCCTATTCCCCCAGACTTTTACACTGGAAAACTACGTCACGATCTTCACGGACCCGACGTGGTATTGGGGCTACATCAATTCGATAGCTTACGTGACGATCAACACAGTGCTGTCGGTGTGTGTTGCCTTGCCAGCCGCTTATGCGTTCTCTCGGTATCGGTTCCTTGGCGACAAGCAGTTGTTCTTCTGGTTGCTGACCAACCGTATGGCGCCGGCCGCGGTGTTCGCGCTGCCCTTCTTCCAGCTATATTCGTCCATCGGTCTGTTCGACACATATCTAGCCGTGGCACTTGCCCATACACTGTTCAACGTGCCGTTGGCTGTTTGGATCCTGGAAGGTTTCATGCGCGGCATTCCCAAAGAACTGGATGAGACCGCCTATGTGGATGGGTATTCGTTCCCACGTTTCTTCGTGACGATTTTCCTGCCGAACATCAAAGCGGGTGTTGGTGTCGCGGCCTTCTTCTGCTTCATGTTTTCGTGGGTCGAGATGCTGTTGGCCAAAACCCTGACTGCGGTCGAGGCTAAACCCATCGCGGCCGTGATGACGCGTACTGCCTCCAGCGCCGGGTACGAGCTGGGCCTGCTGGCCGCTGCCGGAACCTTGACCATCATCCCCGGAGCCATCGTCATTTGGTTTGTCCGCAACTACATCGCGCGCGGTTTCGCGATGGGTCGTGTGTGAGGTTCGATATGCGTAAACTTCTTCTCATCCTCCCCTTCGTACCTACGACGGCCTTGGCTCAGGCTCAGACCGGATGGGGCAACGTTGGCCAACAAGAGGAAAAGGGATTTTCCTGGACCGACCCTTTGTGGCCCGATTTCTGGATGGCCTGGACGCCTGCGACACTTGCAGTTTTCGTTGGGATATTCTCAGCCATCGCGCTGATTGGCGTTCTCGAAGGCTTCAAGTATCGCGACGGGATTGAGCGGCGCGGCGTGTTGGGTCTGACCACCACGCTCGGCGATCGTCTCTTCATCACGCTTCTGGGCTCGGCCTACATCTTTCTGGCCTGGCTCGGATTGGTTGGGCAACCGGTTTGGACGCCGCTGTTTTTGTCCATCGGTTGGGGCATCTTCGTCTTCTGGAAAGTTTAGGCTTTGCGAAACAGTGAAAGGATGCTTGTCTGTCAGGCATACTAATAAATGGCGACACCGAGACTGATGCGAAAGAAAAAAACTACGAACTTACTGACTGAAGTGGAACTTGAGTTCATGAACGAACTCTGGGCGCTGGGTCAGGGCTCGGTCCGAGATGTTCTTGATCGTTTGGCGCCGGATCGAAATCTGGCCTACACATCCGGCGCAACAATTTTGCGCATTCTCGATGAAAAGGGATTTGTAGAAAGCGAAAAGAACGGCAAATCGTTGATTTATAGGCCACTTCTGGAAAAAGACAGGTATCAGTCGCGTTCGCTGCAAAATCTCTCCCGGACGTTATTCGACGACACCCCCGCAACTTTGGTTGCAAGGTTGGTCGACGATGCGGGGCTGACAGAAGATGATCTGGAGGAAATTCGAGCACTGGTAGAGAGGAGACTGCAAAATGACGGCGGTTAAACCGGTTCTCGACGCGTTTCTCGAGTTCAATGTTGTACTTGGATTGTCGGCACTTATCTGGCTGGCGGTGCGCGTCGTATTCGCGCGATCGTCGATGCGATATGGGTTTGTTGCACAACTTCGATCGCTCAAAGCACTTTGTATTTGTGTTGTGCTGAGCCCGGTGCTGGCCATGGGTGTCTCGGCCTTTATCGGTTTTCTGTGGCCTGGACGCGCAGTCGCGCTGGGGGATCTGGCCGTGGCAGCCTATTTGCGTGGTGATATTGCCATGCCGGCTGCGCAGTTCGAAACCCTGCTGAACACGCGCGAACGTTGGCTTGATCACGTTCTTTCTGGTTCGTCTGTCCTTGTAACATGCGTTTTGATTGCATTCGCTCTGGTGTCTACTTTCCTGACAATTCGTGTGCTTCGCGATGCATGGGCAATTCGCAAAACCGTGAGATCCAGCTTTCTTTGGCGGCGGTCGTCCAAGGTAGACATTCGTTTGTCGGACAGGATAACTGTACCCTTCGCTGTGCGCGGCCTACGTCGCCGACACGTCGTCTTACCCAGCCATTTGCTGAATACACCGCGTGAATTGCGGTTCGCTCTGGCACACGAATTTCAACACATCCGTGCCATGGATGTGGAGTGGGAACTGGGTTTTGAGCTGATGCGCCCGCTACTGTTCTGGAACCCGGCATATCTGGTGATTAAGCACCAGTTTGACCGACTGCGCGAGTTGGCCTGTGATCAATCCGTTGTCTCGCGTAAGGGGATAGACGCCAAAGACTATACGGCCTGTTTGTTGGATTACTGTTCGCGATCTCTTACAATGAACTGCCCACGTATCCTTCATGTGGCCTTGGTGAACGGGACAAAAGCAAAGCATGTGTTGCGTTTGCGTGTGATTGCCTTGACCGAAGCGTCGACGGCAAGTCCTCCTCTGTCTGCTGTATTTCTTGGGATGACCCTAGCATTGGCAACCATTCTTGCTATCAGCTCGGCGTCAGTGCGCCAAACGCAGGATTGGAGCCACGATCGCTTGATGCTGTCGACAGTTGTTAATCTGGAACGGCTTGAGGCTCGCACTCAGGGGAATTGATATGCGGTGATGATCTCCAGCCAGGGTTGGAGAGACGGATTGCGGTGTTTTGCGCATGTGTTCAGTGCCGGGCATTTTCGGCCCAAGGCCGGTGAACTTTGAGTTTCTGAAGGGGCAGGGGTACCTCGTTTTTATGCAATCAGGCAGAGCTATGTCGTTTCACAAACGTACAACTGCTTGCACAACCGGCACGGTGTTGCAGTGCGGGCTCGAACCCATCGTAACCATCAGTGTTTTTTAAAACTGATAACGCCCAAGGACAGAACGATTTTCGCGAGACCAAGAGCCAGGTAGTGGGCTGTGACAAGATTGGCAGTTTCACTATGCACTTTATTTGCAGCAAAACCCAATCAATGAAGGCCGGGATCACACGGACCTTCCGTTCGGCGATTTCTAGGCCAAAAGCAGGCGTGAGGGAGGTCAGAAAATTTTGACATCCTTCCCGACAGCGCCGTAACGGAGACTTTCCTTTTGTTGCTGGAAATATGGCCACGATTGGGGATATTCGCAGCCTTTACTTGATCCAATGTACGGTGAATCGCCGCTACCGCAACGATCATTTTCCCACAAAAGTGCATTTTCAGCTGCTCGCAAAAGGTTGCCAAGAGTTTGGTTTGGGCGTGCTTGGGTTAAGTGCGCCAATCCCATAATGCACCACGAAGTGAAATTTATTTCGCGAACTGACAATTTTCCATGAGCATGTTGACGACCCTTTCGTCACACCTCTAGAAATCAAATGTGCAAAAAAAACCAAATGGCGAAATTTCTTGCATAGCGGTGCTGGAGGAGCAACGCATCGCGATAGCAAGTGCATTCCGATGGGAGGAAATTCATGAACTTTTCGAAAGCAAACAACATTATCGCGTCCGCTGCTTTGGCGGTGGCTGGCATCACAGCCACCTCAGCGCAGGCCGAGGGCATAATGTGCGAGCCGGGTGAGACTTATGTTATGAACGTCATGGTCTCGGGCCATCCCTATTGGGTGCCGGTCTATCAGGGCTTCAAACAGGCAGCCGAAGCCTTTGGATGCGAGACCGTGTTCTCGGGCACGCCAGACTATGACATCACCAAGCAGATCGCCTCGTTCGAGCAGGATCTGGTGAAATCGCCTGCTGGAGTTCTGTTGCACCCGATGCAATCCGACCCTTTCATCGAGCCGATCAACCGAGCCATCGATAACGGCACGGAAATCGTGACCTTTGCTGCAGACAGCCCAAATTCTAAACGTACCGGATACATTACGTCAGACAACCATGCCGAGGCCAAGTTTGCCGCGGAAGAGATTGTCAAACAGGTGGGTGACAGCGCCGAGTATGCGGTTCTGGAAAACCCGGGTCAGTCGAACCATGACCTGCGCGTGACTTCCTTGATCGCGTATATGGAGGATAACTATCCGAACATGAAACTGGTTGGGCGTCAGGCCACAAACCAGGACAGCAACGCAGCTTATCGCGCGACTGCATCGATCATTCAGGCCAACCCGAATGTTGCCGCGATCTGGATCCCCGAAGCCGGTTCGGCGGAAGGTGCGGTTGCCGCCAAACTTGAAGCGAAATCTAATATTCTGATCATGCATGCGGATGTGACGCCGACCACGCTGGAGCATATCCGTGCAGGCAATATCCACATGTCTCTGAACCCCAATCAGGGTGTGCAAGGCTTCATGGGTTTCATGGCGGTGCACCTGGCGAACCGGGCAGACGTTTTTGATCCTTTCAACGACTGGAAGACCAGCGGCTTCAACCCGGTTCAGATCCCGTTCATGGACAATGGCTTTGCGGTCATCACCAAGGACAATGCCGACAGCTTTGATCTGAATGTCTACATGGACGGACGCGATCCGGCCTGATCGGAGCACCCCCTCCGACAAACCGCCCGCGCAATTCCAATTGAGTTTGCGGGCGGTTCTCTACCCGAACCGACACAAGTCCCCGAGACGGTGGTGCTATGCAAGATGACGTGATCCTTCGGATATCGAACCTCAGCAAGTCCTTTGGCCCGGTCAAAGCATTGCGCGGGATTGATTTTGAACTTCGCAAGGGGGAAATCCACGCCATTGCAGGGGAAAACGGCGCAGGCAAGTCGACCCTGATGAACGTGATCGATGGGATATTGCAACCTGACAGCGGCGAAATCGTGCTGGACGGCGACCCGGTCAAAATCTCGTCACCCACAATGGCGCAACAGCTAGGTATTGGTTTTGTCCATCAGGAAATTGCCCTGTGTCCTGATGTGTCGGTGGCCGAAAATATCTTTATGGCCAAGACCAATGTCAGCCGGTCCTGGCTGATGGACTATCGAAAACTGGAACGCGATGCAGTCGATGTGTTTCGGCAGCTCAGCGATATTGATCCGTCGATCCTGGTGAAACATCTTTCGATCTCGAACCAGCAACTGGTCGAGATCGCCAAAGCCCTGACGCTGGAATGCCGCATTTTGATCCTTGATGAGCCGACAGCCGCACTCACGGAAGCCGAAGCCCAAACCTTGTTCGGGATCATGCGCAAACTGGCGGATCAGGGGATTTCGATCATCTATATTTCGCACCGGATGGTCGAGATATTCGACAATTGCGACCGGGTTTCGGTGTTCCGGGACGGGCAGCATATCGTCACGCAAAACGTTGCCGAAATTCAACCCAGCGATGTGGTCAACGCCATGGTCGGACGGGTGATCGACAATCTCTATCCCCAAAAGCAAGACGCGGCTTCAGACGAAGTTATCCTTGACGTGCGCAACCTAACCGAAGCAACGCGATTTCGCGATGTCTCATTCACACTGAACAAGGGTGAAATTCTGGGCGTCGCCGGTCTGATCGGCGCCGGCCGTAGTGAGATTGTCAAGGGTATTTGCCAGCTTGAGGGGGATGTCACGGGTGAGGTCTGGCTGAACGGTGAAAAGCTTAATTTGCGGAATTATCAGGACAGTATCTCGCATGGGATGGTGTATCTGTCCGAGGACCGCAAGGGGGACGGCGTGTTCCTCGATCTGCCGATTGCCGCCAATATTTCCGCCCTGAATCTGGAGCAGGTGGCTAATGGGATTGGCCTGATTCAATCCGGTACGGAAGAGGCACAAGCCAGGGCGTTGGGGCACAAGCTGAACCTGAAATGCGGATCGCTGAGCGATCCGGTGTCGTCCTTGTCGGGGGGCAATCAGCAAAAGGTGGCGCTGGCCAAAATGCTGTCAGTGAACCCGCGCTTGATTTTTCTCGACGAACCGACCCGCGGGGTCGATGTGGGCGCGAAATCCGAGATTCACCGCATTCTGCGCGAACTAGCGACCGAAGGCGTGGGGATCGTCGTGATTTCCTCAGAGCTGCCCGAACTGATTGGTGTCTGTGACCGCGTGCTGGTGGTGCGTGAAGGGCGCATCAGCGGGCAGGCCACCGGCGATGAGATGACAGAAGAAAACATCATGCACCTGGCCTCGGTCATGGACGCACAGGACTCGGTCGCATGAGCGGAGACACGAAAATGGACAACACTGTAAATCTGACCCCAGCGGGATCATCCGACAGCGCACCGCTGCTAAAGCGCATGTTGCGTATGCGTGAGACTGGGCTGATCGTCATTATCCTGGGTTTGTTTGTGATTATGTCATTCGCGTCGCCCTACTTTCTGACCTGGGCCAATATGCGGGCGATGTCCATGGCCTTTGCGGTCGATGGTCTGCTGGTAATTGGGATGACGATCCTGCTGATTTCCGGCGGGATCGATCTATCGGTTGGATCGGTCACCGCGCTTGCGATGGTGATCGCGGGATGGCTCTTTCTCAGCGGGATAGATCCGTGGGTGGCCTCGGCCATGGCAATAGCCCTTTGTACGGCCATTGGTGCATTTATGGGGTTCTTTGTCACCCGTGTCGGCCTGCACCACTTCATCGTCTCACTCGCCATCATGGTGATTGCACGAGGTGCCTGTTTGTTGTTCACCGGAGGGCGACCGCTGGGCCTGTATACCCTTCCTCCTGAATTCAAGTTCATCGGGCAGGGGTCCATCGGGCCGATACCGATTGTGATTGTGATCTTTTTGGTCTTCGTCATCGCCTTTGATTTCATGCTGCGGCGCACGACCATGTTCCGCAAGGTGTTCTACACCGGCAGCAACGAAAAGGCCGCCGCCTATTCGGGCATTCGCACCAAAAAGGTGATCTTTCTGACCACAACCTTGTGTTCGACGCTCTGCGGTGTGGCAGGCATCATTTACATGGCGCGGTTCGGATCGGCACAGCCCACATTCGGGCTGGGACTTGAACTGACTATCATCGCCGCCGCTGTCATTGGCGGGGCCAGTTTAAATGGCGGTTCGGGGTCGATCCTGGGTGCGATCCTCGGTGTGATCCTTCTGTCACTGGTTTCCAGCTCGCTGGCGCTGCTGGATGTGTCGGTCTACTGGCAAGACATTATTCGCGGCTCGATCCTTCTGGCAGCGGTCACCATCGACCATTATCTGAACAAGAGGCGCGGGTGATGTTGGACAAGAAGAAAGACTTTGAACTTATCCGCCAGATCCACACCGTCCTGGTGCTGCACTATCTGGAAGGACAGAAACAGGCCGATATCGCGCGGGCGCTGAATCTATCGAACTCGAAGGTTAATCGCCTGATCACGCAGGGCCGCAAGATGGGCATGGTCAAGATCGACGTGGAAAGCCCGTTTGAAACACTGATGGACATAGAGCGTGATCTGACCCGGTCGACGAGTCTGACTGAGGCCATCGTAACCCCATCGGTCGCGGGAAGTGCCGAGACGACCTTGCAACAGGTCGGGCGTGCCGCGGCAAATCATCTGGTCGAAACCCTGCGGGATGGTGACGTCATCGCGATCACCGGAGGTAAAGCCATCAGCGCAACGGTTGCGGCGCTGGAAGTTGAACGCGCATTTGATGTGACGGTAGTGCCTTTGACCGGCGGCATTCAGGGTAAGTATTATACCGACGTGAACCACCTCGCGACGCAGATGGCCGAGCGTTTGGGCGGCAAAACCATGTTGCTGCATGCGCCGCTGTTTGCTGAAAGCCGCGACCAGCGCGATATGCTGGAACAGGTGTCTTCCATCCGTGAGGTTTTGGATATCGCCCGCCGCGCCAATGTCGCGTTGGTGGGGATCGGTTCGATCGAACCTGAAGGTTCCAGCTATTACGATCTGCATCCGGTGCCCGAGGCCGACCGCAAGATGCTGGTGGGAATGGGCGTGATCGGAGAGTTTCTGGCCCATCTTATCCAAACCGACGGCTCGGTTTCGAACTATGCCCTGAATTCTCGATTGGTTTCGGTGGCTCCAAACGATCTGGCGCAATGTGCGCGGGTAATAGGTGTCAGCACCGGGGCAGAAAAGGTTTTGCCAATCAAGGCGGTGCTGAACGGCAAGTTTCTCAACTCGCTGATCCTGGACGAAGACACAGCGACCGCAGTCATACAGGAAATGGAAGGAACATGAGGATGTCGCATGAGATGCTGACACGCGAAATAGGTGCGTCGGGGATCCAAGCCTCGGTCATCGGGCTGGGCACATGGGCCATCGGTGGCTGGATGTGGGGCGGTACGGATGAAGCCAAATCCATCGCGGCGATTCAGGCTTCGGTTGATGCGGGCGTGACCCTGATCGACACAGCTCCGGCATACGGGCAGGGCGTGGCCGAGGATATCGTAGGCAAAGCCCTTAAGGGGCGTCGCGAAAAGGTTATTCTGGCGACTAAATGCGGACTGGTCTGGCATACGCAGAAGGGCAACCATTTCTTCGACTATGACGGAAAACCGGTGCATCGTTATTTGGGCAAGGATGCGATCATCCATGAGGTCGAGCAAAGCCTGACCCGTCTGGGCACCGATTACATCGATCATTACATCACCCATTGGCAGGACCCGACGACCCCCATCGCCGAGACGATGGAAGCGCTGGATACTTTGAAACAGCAGGGAAAAATCCGTTCCATAGGCGCCAGCAACACCTCGGTCGATGAGGTGAAGGCCTATGTTGTTGCTGGCCAGCTGGATGCCATTCAGGAAGAATACTCGATGGTCAAGCGCGACATTGAAGGCACGTTGTTGCCGGTTTGTCGTGAGAATGGCGTGTCAGTGCTCAGCTATTCCTCGCTGGCGCTGGGTCTGCTCAGCGGCAAGATCGGGCCGGATCGCGAATTCACGGGTGACGATCAGCGCAAGGACAATCCACGCTTTTCTATGGCGAACCGCCAGAAAGTGGCGGACCTGATGGCGGCCATCGCTCCGATTGCCGAGACGCACGGCGCGACCCTGGCGCAGACCGTGATCGCATGGACGGTTCAGCAACCCGGTATCACCTTTTCGCTGTGTGGGGCACGTGATGCAGCGCAGGCGGTGGAGAACGCCAAGGCTGGGCAGTTGCGCCTGACCGAGACCGAGATTTCCCAGATCAACACGCAAGCCCAGGCTCATTTGAGCGATCTGGACAGCTAAGCCTCAACGCCCGTTTACGAACAGGACCATCATGTCAGATCAAAGACAACAAAACCTGACACGGTTGCGCGAAGACGCTGCGTTTGACGTGGTGGTGATCGGCGGGGGTGTGAACGGAATAGGGGTCTATCGTGAACTTGCTTTGCAGGGGCTTCGGGTGTTGCTGGTCGAGCGGAACGATTTCGCCTCGGGGTGCAGCGCGGCCCCGTCGCGGATGATCCACGGCGGCTTGCGCTATCTCGAAAACGGTGAATTCGATCTGGTGCGTGAATCCCTGCGGGAACGCGATGCGCTGTTGCGGAACGCGCCGCATATGGTGCGGCCTTTGCCGACGGTTATTCCGATTACGTCGGTTTTTTCGGGCGTGTTAAATGCAGCGGCAAGCTTTGTCGGTTGGCAGGGCAAGCCCTCGAGCCGCGGGGCGGTGCCGATCAAACTTGGTTTGACGCTCTATGATTGGGTCACACGTAAGCGGCGTATCCTGCCAAAGCATCACTTCAATAGTGCAAACCGGACCCGCTCGGACTGGCCCGAATTGACGACCAAAGCCGCGCGGTCGGCGGTGTATTACGATGCGCAGATCACCCATCCGGAGCGGCTTTGCGTTGAGATGATCCGGGACATGCAGGCTGCGGCTCCGGACTGTGTCGCCCTGAACTATGCGGAAATGACGCGGGACGGCGAAACCCACACCATCACGGATCGGCGCAGCGGCAAGACCATACCGGTTGAGCCCAAAGTGATCGTGAACGCAACCGGTGCGTGGCTTGACGATACTGTGCAAGCCTTTGGATGCGGCGCGAACGAAAAAATGGTCTCGGGGACCAAAGGCTCGCACCTGATCATCGATAACCCGACCCTTTTGCAGGCGCTTGGCGGGCATATGGTCTATTTCGAAAACACCGACGGGCGGGTCTGCATCGTATTTCCGTATCAAGGCAAGGTGCTGGCAGGTTCCACCGATATCCGCGTCGACAAGGCCGCACGTGTGCGGTGCGAACCCGACGAATTCGACTACATCCTCGGTTCGCTTCAGCTGGTTTTCCCAGGGGTTGAGGTCGAGGCCGATCAGGTGGTGTTCAGCTATAGCGGTATCCGCCCGTTACCACGCAGTGATCAGGATTTTACCGGCCGGATTTCGCGCGGCCACTACACACGGCGTCTGGATGGGAAAGTTCCGCAGTTCTGCATGATCGGTGGCAAATGGACGACTTTCCGCGCCTTCGGAGAGCAAACGGGCGATGAGGTTCTGGCCGAACTCGGCGCGACACGCCGGACGTCCACCCTTGGGCTGGCCATTGGCGGCGGTGTTCAGTTCCCCGATGACCCGATCACTTGGCAAAGCCGGCTGGTGGATGAATTCCACGTCACGCACGAACGGGCGCAGCACCTGATCGAACATTATGGCAGTCAGGCCGATGATGTCGCGCTGTTCTGTCAATCGTTTTTGGACACACCTCTGATTGTCGACTGCCCTTACACGGTGGCCGAAATCATCTGGCTGATGCACACCGAGTTTGTCGAGACACTGTCCGACATCGTCCTGCGCCGCACCTCGTTGGCCATAACAGGACAGATTTCCGAAGCATTGCTGGACCGGCTGTGCCGCATCTTTGTCGAACAACGCCAGCTTAGCCCACAAGAAATCACCGATCAGAAAGAAACGCTGATCCATGAATTGTCTGAGTTCTTTGGCGTCTCAGCCGCAACTCTGACCGCACGAAACAAGGAACGGAGAACAGAATGCGCGTAAGCACCAAAGCCCGGATGAACCGGATGTTTACCAACGGTGGATGCCTGGACGTCGCGATCGACCACGGGGTTTGCAACGAGCCCAGCTTCATGGTCGGGCTTGAGGATATGGCAGGGGTCATGGACACGCTCGTCGGGGCCAAACCGGATGCGATCCAATGTGCCTATGGGCAGGCCGATTTGTTGCAGTCACGACCTGAAAAGGACAAACCCGCGCTTGTAATGCGGATCGACATGGGCAACCCCTATAATGATCAGCGGCATCGGGTGATGTGGTCGATGCTGCAAAACGCGGACGAGCCAATCATCGGCGCGCTTGAGATGGATGCCGCTGCCGTGGTCGTCAACCTGTTCATGTTGCCTGACGAACCTGAGCTTTTCCGCCAATGTGTCGAGAATATCAGCCGGGTACGCGCGGCTTGTGACAAATACGGAATGCCGTTGATGATTGAGCCTCTGGTCATGCTGCCCAACGACGTGCGCGGCGGCTATCAGGTGGACGGCAATGCCGAGAAGATCGTGACGCTGGTGCGTTTGGCCTCGGAAATGGGGGCTGACATCATCAAGGCTGATCCGACCGAGAACCCAGAAGACTTTCATCGTGTCATCGAGGCCGCGCGCGTGCCAGTTCTGGTGCGTGGCGGCGGCAAGGAAGACCTGCAGAATGTGTTGATGAAATCAGCAGCCCTGATGGAGCAGGGCGCGCAAGGGATGGTCTATGGCCGCAACATCTATCAGCATGACAATCCGAAGGCGGTTGTGGCGGCTTTGATGGCAATGATCCACAACCGGGCGGGCGGCGAAGAAGCGTGGGACATCTATAACCGTGGCTGAAAACCAGTACATATTGGGGCTGGATGCCGGGAACACGGTCATCAAGGCTGTTCTCTTCGACTTGCGGGGGCGCCCGGTTGCGATGCAGGCACTGGACGGTCAATCCTCGACCCCACAACCGGGGCATGTGGAACGCGACCTGAATGAGCTGTGGGTTAATGCGCGGCAGGTGATTGCCGGTTGCATTGACACTGCCGGTATCGACGCGACCGATATCATAGGTGTTGGGTGCGCAGGCCACGGCAACGGGCTTTACCTGTTGGACAAGGCAGGCGAAGCCCTGCTGGGCATTCAGTCTCTGGACACCCGCGCCGCAGGACTGGCCGAAGAACTTTCCGACGCGGCAGGTGATGCTCTGCACAGCTTGTGCCTGCAAAAGCCCTGGCCGTCACAGACGCCTGTTTTATTGGCTTGGATCAAACGTCACCGGCCCGAGATCTATGCCCAGACCGGCACGGTAATGCTGTGCAAAGACTTCATCACTCATAAACTGACTGGTGAGCGCGTCAGCGATATTTCGGACATGTCGGGCTGTGGCCTGACGCGTATGCCCGATTGCACTTATGACGATGGTTTATTGGCGCTATACGGGCTGAGTGATGCCAGTGAGATGCTGCCCCGCCTGATAGACCCGGCAGAGGTTGCCGGGACCGTCAGCGCCGAAGCCGCGGCTGTAACAGGATTGGTCACGGGCACACCGGTGATCGGGGGCTTTTTCGACGTCGTCTCCAGCGCAATGGGCTCGGGTGTGGTGCGCGCGGGTGAGGCTTCGATTATCGCAGGCACATGGAGCATCAATCAGGTGTTTTCGGACGCGCCTGCTGTCAATGATGACCTGTTCATGGTGTCTGGCTTTGGGCCGAAACGGTTCATAAATATCGAGTCCAGTGCCACATCGGCTGCCAATCTGGAATGGTACGTTCGCGAATTCGTCGAACGCGGCGCACATCACGACGACCCTTTCGGTTACTGCAACGCCAAGGTGGCCGAGGTTCAGCCGGCTGCAGATGATCCGTTCTTTCATCCGTACCTTTATGGTTCGGGGCAGGGGGCGTCTTTCAGGGGTGGGTTCTATGGCGTTGCTGGTTGGCATGGCGAAGGTCACATGCTGCGCGCGTTATTCGAAGGCGTTTTGTTCGAGCACCGACGTCATATCGAGGTTTTGAAAGCTGCGGGCGTCAGCTTCGATCAGGCAGTTCTTTCGGGCGGCGGGTCGCGCAGCCCGGTCTGGCCGCAGATGTTCGCCGATTGTCTTGGCGTCCCTATCTACGTGGCCGAGGCACAGGAAACCGGAGCCTTAGGTGCGGCCATCGGTGTGTCGGTGGCGACCGGTGCATATGGTTCATATGAAGAGGCGATTGGCCAGATGACCCGTCGCAAATCCGAGTTCCTGCCGAATTCGGCCATGCAATTGCACTACGACCTGCGATACACGCAATACCTTGCGCTGATCGAAGCGATGCGCGGGTTTTGGGAGACTTCACAGAGTTCGATCGAAAGGTAGCAAAGATGAAAGCCGTGGGATTTCTGAAATCGCTTCCTATTGAAGCCGCCGATAGTCTGTTGGACGTCAATCTGCCCGACCCGATCATGCAGCCCAACGATCTGCTGGTCGAGATCGAGGCAATCTCGGTAAACCCGGCGGATGCCAAGCGCCGCATTCGAACGGCCGCTGAACAGGACCACTCCGAGCCGTTCATTCTGGGATACGACGCTGTGGGTATTGTTTGTGACCTTGGTGCAGAGGTCACCAGTTTTTCCAAAGGCGACCGGGTCTGGTATGCGGGTGATGTCAATCGTCCTGGCTCCTACGCCGCGTTTCAAGCCGTCGACCATCGTATTGCCGCATTGGCCCCGAATTCTGTTAGCCCCCAAGCGGCGGCTTCTTTGCCTCTGGTATCATTGACGGCTTGGGAGATGTTGTTTGACCGGCTGCAAGTGCCGACAAACGAAACGCCTTCAAGCTTATTGGTCATTGGAGGGGCCGGAGGGGTCGGATCGATAACTCTCCAACTGGCGCGCAAGCTGACCGGACTGCACCTGATCGCGACCGCCTCACGTCCGGAAACAGTTGACTGGTGCCGGGAAATGGGTGCCCATCAGACGGTCAACCACAACGATCTAATTGCCCAAGTTCGCACGGCAGGGCACGAGAACGTGGACTACGTCACCCAGTATGCCGACACGGCGCAGCATTGGGACGCAATGTGCGAACTTATCGCTCCGCAAGGCCGGATTGGGACCATCGTAGAGACAAGCGAAAAGCTGGACATCTCGGCCCTGCAGGGCAAGTCCGCCGCGCTGATGTGGGAGCTGATGTTCACACGATCCCTGTTCGGCACAGAAGATATGGCGCGCCAAGGGCAGATTTTGGCACGTGTCGCCCGTCTGGTTGATGATGGCATCATCCGGACAACCGAACAAAAAACACTTCATGGCTTGTCAGCGGCCACGATCAAAGAAGCCCACGCGATCATTGAATCTGGCCGCATGATCGGCAAACTCGTCGTCGCATATTAATCAGAAAGACCAATACTCCATGACAGACGTCCGGAAACTTGATGGGGATTACGACTATATCATAGTCGGCGCGGGCACGGCCGGATGCGTTCTGGCCAACCGCCTGACAGAAAATCCCAATACGCGGGTGCTGCTGCTCGAGGCAGGGGGCTCAGATAATTACCACTGGGTGCATATACCGGTCGGGTATCTTTATTGCATTGGCAACCCGCGAACGGACTGGATGATGAAAACCGCGCCCGAACCGGGCTTGAACGGACGTTCGCTGGTCTATCCGCGTGGCAAGGTGCTGGGGGGATGCACCTCGGTCAATGGCATGATCTATATGCGCGGACAGGCAGCGGACTACGATCATTGGCGGCAGCTGGGCAATGCCGGATGGGGTTGGGATGACGTGTTGCCCTATTTCTTGAAATCCGAGGATCACCATGCCGGGCCCGCAGACATGCATGGGCACGGAGGGGAATGGAAGGTCTCGAAACAGCGCTTGGAATGGGACATTCTGAAAGCCGTGCAGGAGGGCGCTAAGGAATTTGGCATCCAACCGCGCGCAGATTTTAACGATGGCAGCAACGAAGGGACCGGGTTTTTCGAGGTCAATCAACGCAACGGTGTGCGTTGGAACACGGCCAAAGGCTTTTTGCGCCCGGCGATGAAACGGCCCAACTTGCGCGTTCTGACCCATGCTGAAACCGAGACGCTGTTGTTCGACGGCAAGCAGGTGACGGGCGTGCGCTACCTGCACAAGGGCGATCAATATGACGCCTATGCCGGGTCCGAGGTCTTGCTGGCAGCGGGCGCGATAAACACGCCCAAAATTCTGGAATTGTCAGGCGTGGGCCGGGGCGATGTGCTGTCTGAACATGGCATCGTCTTGCATCACGAAAGTCAGGGCGTCGGTCAGAACCTGCAGGACCATTTGCAAATCCGCACTGTGTTCAAGGTCCGGAACGCAAAAACCCTGAACACGATGGCGAATTCACTGCTCGGGAAAGCAAAGATTGCATTGCAATACGGCCTGGCGCAATCAGGGCCAATGTCGATGGCCCCCAGCCAGTTTGGGATGTTTACAAAATCCAATCCCGATCTGGCCACACCCGACCTGGAATACCATGTGCAACCGCTGTCCACGGACAAGTTGGGCGACCCGCTTCACCCGTTCCCGGCGATTACCGTCTCGGTCTGCAATCTGCGGCCTGAAAGCGTGGGCACCTGCCATATTCAGGCGAAAGA
Source organism: Ruegeria sp. CDSA033 (assembly GCF_059612305.1). Taxonomy (NCBI): domain Bacteria; kingdom Pseudomonadati; phylum Pseudomonadota; class Alphaproteobacteria; order Rhodobacterales; family Roseobacteraceae; genus Ruegeria; species Ruegeria sp. CDSA033. Next base: position 141,665 of record NZ_JBXWQI010000011.1, read on the forward strand.
CATCAAAGCACAGCCAGACATTCGCCTGAACTACCTGTCGACAGAAAACGACAAACGCGTTGCAGCGAAATCCGTGCGACAGGCGCGGCAAATTATGACGGCGAACGCTCTGAAATCTTATCAGCCTGAGGAAATCTTGCCGGGCTCGGCGATGGAGTCAGAGGAAGACCTTGTGAAAGGTGTAGGTGATATCGCCACAACTATTTTCCACCCTGTCGGCACCTGCAAAATGGGCTCGGATACATCTGCTGTGGTCGGCGCGGATCTCAAGGTGCATGGACTGTCGGGATTACGGGTGGTTGACGCATCTATCATGCCAAAAATCGTATCCGGCAATACGGCTTCACCGGTTGTGATGATTGCAGAGAAAGCGGCAGATATGATCCGCGAAGGAACTTGATAAGTGACATATATCGCGCGCAATTGATGCAAGCTTCCGGATTTGTTGCACAAACTGGTTGAGGGTCGCACTTCCCATTTTCCGTTGCGGATTTAACCTACGGACTCAACGAAAGGTATGCCAAGATTGGTGTTGCAGTTGAGCACGGCAAAGCGGATCTCGATCTCCGCCACCTGCTTGTCGAAGGCCCGCGCCGTGAGACATTGTTCCAATAGTTTCAAGCATTGCATTTTTGTCTCGAAGCGGCTCCAGCGGTGATATCAGCCCCATCGTCGCCCTTTGACTTTGCAATCATATAGCGCAAACTAAACTGGTAGGTGCCTAGGGTCAGGACCCATTGATTTCCGCTTGGCTGCGTGATTCACGGTTCGAAAATCGAGCGGTGACCATGTCTG